>CAXTNG010000164.1:4180-7646 GCA_964245475.1 uncultured Sphingomonas sp.
CGCAGGAAAACACGATGGTGCTGGTGGCCGACGTGGACATGCTTGCCGATGGCGCCGCGGTGGAAGTGCAGGAGATCTTCGGCCAGAAGCTCATCGTGCCGCGTAACGGCAACCTCTCTTTCGCGCAGGGCGTGATCGACGCCGGGCTGATCTGGGTCGGGCCTCACCCCAATAGCATCCGCGCGATGGGGCTAAAGGACGCCGCCAAGGCGCGGATGATCGCCGCCGGGGTGCCGGTGACGCCGGGCTATCTCGGCGAGGACCAGTCACCCGAACGGCTCCGGCGCGAGGCCGACGCGATCGGCTATCCGGTGCTGATCAAGGCGGTCGCGGGCGGCGGCGGCAAGGGGATGCGGCGGGTCGAGGCGGCGGGCGACTTCGTCGATGCTCTCGGCTCGTGTCAGCGCGAGGCGGCGTCCAGCTTTGGCGACGACCGCGTGCTGATCGAAAAATACATCCAGTCGCCCCGCCATATCGAGGTGCAGGTGTTCGGCGACACCCACGGCAATGTCGTGCACTTGTTCGAGCGCGATTGCAGCCTGCAACGCCGCCACCAGAAGGTGATCGAGGAAGCCCCTGCCCCCGGCATGGACGCCGAAACGCGCGAGGCGATTTGCGCGGCGGCGGTGCGCGCGGCGAAGGCGGTCGAATATGTCGGTGCAGGCACGATCGAGTTCATCGCCGATGCGAGCCACGGTCTACGCGCGGACCGCATTTGGTTCATGGAGATGAACACCCGCCTCCAGGTCGAGCACCCGGTGACCGAAGAAATCACCGGGCAGGACCTGGTCGAATGGCAGCTGCGCGTGGCTAGCGGGGAGACGTTGCCGAAGACGCAGGACCAGCTTTCCATCAACGGCTGGGCCATGGAAGCCCGGCTTTACGCCGAAGACCCTGCTAAGGGTTTCCTCCCCTCGATCGGTCGGCTCGAAGCGTTCGATCTCGGCGGAGATACTGAAGGCGGGTCGCGGATCGACACCGGGGTCGAACAGGGCGTCGACATCTCGCCCTTCTACGACCCGATGATCGCCAAGGTTATCGCCCACGGGGCAAACCGCAACGAAGCACGTGAGCGCCTGGCGGGTGCACTCGCCGATGCGGTGGTCTGGCCGGTGCGGTCAAACGCGGGCTTTCTGGTGACCGCACTGGAACATGCCGATTTTGCGGCTGGCACGATCGACACCGGCTTGATCGCGCGCGAAGGCAACGCGCTGATGCCGCCTATCTCACCATCGGCCGAGGCGCTGGCCGACGCCGCCGCTTCTCTCGTCGAAGGCGGGCCGCTGGCGGGGTTTAGGCTCAACGCGACCACGCGGACAACCGACGTCTTTCTGCTCGACGGAAGGGCAGTAACAATCGAACACGACGCGGCCGACACCGACGACAAGCCGCTCGACGCCCTCCTGATCGCCGAAGGCGGCCAGACTTGGCAGCTGACCCGCTGGCGTGCGACCGGCGGCGCTGGCGGCGCGGCCGGCGACGGCGCGATCCTCGCACCCATGCCGGGCCGAATCATTGCGGTCGCGGTCGCAAGGGGCGACCCGGTCACCAAAGGCCAGAAGCTAGTCACGCTCGAGGCGATGAAGATGGAACACTCGCTGACCGCCCCGTTCGACGGAACGATTGCCGACCTCAACGTCACCGAGGGTGCACAGGTCAGCGAGGGAGCGCTGCTGGCGCGTGTCGAAGTACCCCCGTCATGATAGACTAGCGCAGGCAAGTATTGTCGGCAGCTCAGCGCAGTCCCGGATTTATACGTAAGGCTGGCGACGAGAGGACAGAATTCGAGCTGTAGTCACCGGCGGGCCGTCCCCCTCCCAACATTCTCCTATCAACCATCGAGCAAAGATCACCCACCCAAGGCGGAGTTCCGCAACGGCGCTAAGTCGTTTCTCTTATCTACTGCGCCGAAGCGCCTGCGCGATCACCTCGGACATCGGGGTCGTGGGACGGCCGATCAGCCGGCTCATGCTGCGGCTATCGTCGAACAGCGAGTCCGACCGCGCGAAGTGATCATCGTCGGCCAACACTTCCGCCGCCTCGGGCAACCCGACGCGGAGCAAGACGTCTTTGTAGCCATCTCTGGAAGATCACGATAGGCGACCGGCCGGCCTGCCTGCCGCGACAGTTCGGCCGCGAACTCGGCGAGCGTGTAGCCTGGTCGCCGGCGAACTCGTATATTTTGCCGACCTGATCCGGAGCGGTCAGCGCGGCGGCCGCGTAGTCGGCGCGGTCCGCTGCGGAGAAGCGTCCGTCACTGACGCCCCGACCACCGCCCCGTGCTCGAGCGCGTGATCGAGGCCCATGAGATGGTTCTCGATGTACCAGCCGTTTCGAAGGAGCACGGCAGGCAGCCCCGACACGGCGATTGCGGCCTCGGTTGTCTTGTGGTCTGCCGGCGTCGCATCGGCATGCAACATGCTGGTATAGGCGTACAGCTCGACGCCGGCGGCCTTCGCGGCGTCAATCACGGCCTGATGTTGGTGGGCGCGAGCGCCGACGGCATTGGAGGAGATGAGCAGCACCCGCGAGACCCCGTCCAGCGCCGCGGACAGTGTCTCGGGGCGATCGTAATCGGCTTCGCGCACGACCACGCCCCTGGCGGCGAGATCGTTCACCTTGTCGGGCTCGCGCACGGCGGTAACGATCCGCTCCGGCGGAACGGATTTAAGCAGCGCGTCGATCGCCATTCGGCCGAGTTTGCCAAAAGCGCCGGTGACGGCATACATACGATTTCTCCTTGCGCTCGTCGGCGGTCAGCCTGCTTTTGAACGGTGTGCGCGGTTTCAAAATGGAGTGAAAAGCTTTCTGCTTCCACAAAGTGCTTGGCGTCTTGAACCACAGTCCCGTCCCGTCTAAGTTGACCGCGTCGAGAATGGTGGGCCGGCTTGGTGAGCCCCGGCCAGTTGCCCCTGCGGGCAGCCAAAATCCGGCCCCTTAAGGCGCGGACCACGGCACAGGCGACGTGCGTCGCTTCGTGTTGAAGGTTCGACCGAGCGCCGCATGCTGATTCCAAGCATAGGAGCTAGGGCCAACACGAGTGTCCGCACGTCTTTCGCCGTCGCCTGCGGCCTGACGCAAAGGACGATCGCTCATGTCATCCCACCCTCAATATCGAACGCAGGTGCTTGTCATCGGCGGAAGCCTGGTCGGCCTCTCGGCCGCTCTGTTCCTCGCCTGGCGCGACATCGACACCATTGTCGTCGAGAAGCATCACACTAGCTCGCTCCATCCGCGCGCGATCGGCTTCACCGAACTGACGCTCGAACATTACCGCGCGACCGGCATCGACGACCGCATCCCACAGGTCGAGCCGGGCGTCCGGCTCCGGCGCGTCAAGGTTGAGAGCCTGACCGGCAAGTGGGAGGAGGAAACGCCTTGGACGCCCGGTGAGAAGCAGCAAGACAAGGGCATAGCCTCTCCTTGCACTGGCGCAGCCATCGCGCAGGACTTGCTCGAACCGATC
>CAXTNG010000165.1:0-5351 GCA_964245475.1 uncultured Sphingomonas sp.
GGTAGGAGTCGCAGGGGAAGCGCGTGCAATTCTCGTTGTTGAGCCAGACCTGACCGCCATATTTCACCGCCGTCCACCACGGCGCCGGCGCGCGCACGAACGCCATGAACTCGGGCGAGAACAGGCGCTTGCCCTGCCAGACGCCGTCCTGCTGGTAGAGCAATCCGAGCCGCGCCCAGTCGCGCGCGACGGCATAACTATAGGCGGAGGTCACGGGATTGCCGACGCGGTCGGGCTCGATCACCATCGAGCGCAGTCCGAGCGGCGCGAAGAGGCGCTCGCGTGCGAAGGCGAGCGGCGTTGCGCCTGACCGTGCGAGCAGTTGCTTCAGCACCTGACCCACGATGAGCGGCTGGCAATTGGTGTACACGCCGCGCGGCTCGTCGGCGCCGATCGGCGGACGGCCTAGCGCATAAGCGTAGGTGTCGTCGGGCCCGTGGATGTCGTACAGGCTGTCGGGATAGCCGTCGCGCCGCCAGCCGTCATAGTCGAACCACACCTCACGGTTCCGGCACGAAATCGGCGCCGACATGCGCAGCAGGTCGGCAAGCGTGGTCTCGCGGCGCGGATCGCCAGGCGTCGACCAGGCAGCGATCGGCACCCGCGCGTGGAGCGCGAGCCGACCGTCCTGCTCGAGCAGGCCGACCAGACTCGACTGGATCGTCTTGGTCATCGACCAGCCGGGGAGCCGCATGATCGCGGTCACGCCGCGCGCGTAACGCTCGGCGATGATCTGGCCCTTGTAGACGACGATATAGGCGGCGGTGAACGCGTCGTCGGCGAAGGCGAGGTCGACCGCGCGCGTGATCGCCGCCGGGTCGAGGCCCGCCCGCGGCGACTGCGCCGGCAATCGATCGCCGATCGGCCAGTTCCGCCAAAGATCGAGCGACGGCGGTCGGATCGGCTGGTACGAAAGCGGCGGTGCCTTGCCGTCGGGGCCGAGCGCGACGCAGCCGGTCTGGCCGGTGAACACAGCTCGGCCCTTGACCCCCGTCGTCAGCTCCAGGGTGACGATCCGCCGACGCCGATCGACCTGCACCCGGGCGATACGATCCTTGTCGGTGGGCAGCATCCAGAACTTCGGGCTGGTGCCGAGGAACTCCTCGGGCGTCCGCCCCGACAGATACACCGCCGAGCAGACTTCCTTGGCCACCCCCGCGGCCCCGAGCCCGGCCAGGTCGCCGCGCGAAAAATCATTCGCAGCGGCCGCGCCCGCCGCCAGGGCGGTGGCAAGTCCAATCGCGCCGGACCCGATCCGTCCTAATATCCTGGCGATCGGCATGGCGCTTTCCTCGATTTGGCTCCAGGGCTTGAGGGATAAAGCGTGCGACGATAGAATCAAGTGACGCTCGGTTCGGAGCCGGAGACTTCGACGATGATTGATACCGCCATCTCTCGCAGTACTTTCGTGCGCGGCGCAGCCACGTTAAGCGCTGCTGCGTTGTTGGCGCCGCCGTCGACCGCATCGGTCTCCACCTATCCCGACGGGACCAACGAAACCTTCAACGCGCGAAAGAAGCGCTGCCGCGGGAAGCTGACGCTCGATTACCTGCTCGACGATGGCAGCGAGATGATGCGCGTCGGCGACTGGGTCAAACGCAACGGCCTGCAATCCGACACCTATGGCGAGGGTGCGTTCGCCCAAGGTTTCGAGCGCAAGATCGCGGACATACTCGGCTTCGAAGCAGCGTGCTGGATGCCGACCGGTACGATGGCCCAGCTATGCGCGCTACGCATCTATGCCGATCGCGCGCCCGCCGCATCTCGCACGATTGGCCTGCACCCCTCCTCGCATCATCTGCTGCACGAGGACGACGCTTACAGCGCGCTCCACAATCTCCGCGCGGGGATCATTAGCCCATGGGAGCGGCCGATCCAGGCAGGGGACGTCGCCGGCGCTGCCGAATTGGCGGCAATCAGCGTCGAGATGCCGGTGCGTTGGATCGGGGGCCAGCTGCAAAGCTGGGACGAGCTTACCGCGCTGAAAGCCGCCGCCGCTAAGCGCGGCGTGCCGCTGCTGATGGACGGCGCGCGGCTGTGGGAGAGCCAGCCCTATTACGGCCGCAGCTACGCGCAGATCTGCCGCGGGTTCGACGCGGTCTACGTATCCTTCTACAAGATGATCGGTGCGCTGAACGGCGCGATGCTGGCCGGATCGAAGCCGTTCATCACGGAGGCGCGCCGATGGCGGCACCGCTGCGGCGGCGACGAGTTCCGCTACATGCCGTCGATGGCGTCGGCGGCGATGCGGTTCGACGCCGTGCTGCCGCATGTCGCGCGTTATCGCGACCGCGCCGTCGCGCTCGCCGCGCGGCTGGCGGCCGACAAGAGGCTGACGGTCATGCCGTCGCCGCCGCAGACCAACCTGTTCCGCGTGTTCCTGCCCGGCACGCCGGACAAGCTGCTCGCGCGGCGTGACGCGATCGCCGAGAAGCTCGGCGTCTGGGTCGGTGACTTCTTCCGCGTCTCGCGCGTGCCCGGGCTGGCGCAGGTCGAGCTGCAGATCGGCCCCGGCCTCGACCGGGTAAGCGAGGATGAAGCCGCCGCCGCCTTCTTCCGGCTGCTGGACGATCGGCCGCTCGGTTGACACGCCACGACTGGGGCCACAGAACCGAGTGACGATCGGCTTCAAAGGGTGAGCCTGTGGCGGATGGTGCATTGCCCGCGGAGGACGACGGAGCGCCGAGGATCAGCCGGCGTCAGCTGGCGCAGGGTGCGTTGATTGCGGCACCGGTTCTGGCATTGCTGCGCGCGGAGCCGTCGAGCGCGGCGGAGAAGGTGAACGGCTCGACACCGCAGTCCGCCGGCGTTCGCGCGGCGACCGCCGCGGCGCTGCGAGACTCTCATCGCGGCAGCTTGCTCGACACGTTCGCGTCCACCGACGAGCACCGCCTGCGCTACGTTTTCACCCACATGACCGAGTTTACCGGCCACGCCCGCATCGCGGTCGGCCCGAAGGCCGCACCGGCGCCTGCGCGCGCGCCGGCCGACCAAGCGGCGCGGCTGCGTCTGCGCGGGGAAGACGGAGCCGGCCGACCGCTCGCCGATTTCGTGAGCGACCCGGCGAGCGGAGTCGACGCGCTGATCGCGCTCAGCCGCGGACGCATCGTGTTCGAGGACTATCCGCGCGTCGCGCCCGGCGACCGGCACATCATGTGGTCGGTCACCAAGGTGCTGGTCGGCACGCTCGTCGCGATGCCGGTCGATCGCGGGCAGATCGATCCGTCCCGGACAGTCGAGCGCTACGTTCCGGCGCTGAAAGGGTCGGGATGGGACGGAGTATCCGTCCGGGACGTGCTCGACATGGCGTCGGGTATCGACGCGCGCGAGCATGTGCCCGATGCGCTCACCGATCCGCGCGTTCCCTACTACCGATACGAGGCGAGCCTCGGCACGGCGCCGCTCGCCGGCCTGCCGCCGCTGTCGACCTTCGAGGTGACCGCAGGGTACAAGCGCCGCGTCGCGCCGGGCACGCTCTACGAGTATACGTCGGTCGACACCTTCGTGCTGGCGTGGCTGGTCGAGGAGGTGGGCGGTGTGCCGCTCGCTGAAGCGCTTTCGCGTGACATCTGGATGCCGATGGGGGCCGAGACCGAAGCCGCGCTCCTGATCTCGCCGCGTGGTGCGCCAGGGGCCGACGGCGGGCTCAGTTGCACGTTGCGCGACATCGCGCTGTTCGGCCACCAGTTCACACGCCTCGCCCGGCGTGGCGCTGTCGCCCGCAGGATCGTCAGCGACCGCTACCTCGCGGCGATCGCGGCGGGGCGACCGGAGGTCTATCGCGCCGGCATCGCGACGCTGCCGAACCTGCCGCGGATCGGCAGCCCGACCGACCTGCCGCGCTGCAATTCCTGGCAGTGGGATGCTACCTGGACCGACGGCGACATGTTCAAGAGCGGCTGGAGCGGACAAGGGCTGTACGTGTCGCCGTCGCGCGACTTCGTGCTCGCCTATTCAGGCACGCCGGTCGGTGGCCACGACAACCGCCTGCATCGCTACGTGCGGGACATTGCCAACGACTTCCACGAGCGGCGCTGAGCCGGCGAGCGCGAGATCGCCGGAGCAGCCCCAGGCACAACCCGACGTAGGACCGATACGGTCAGCGTCAGCCCGCTACACTCCTCACGGAACGGCCGATGCGTGGCGCTCTTCCGTTATCGGCGCGCGCGCTGACAGTAGCATTTCATTATGCGCCGCGTCGGGCGGAAGCATCGGGAAGCAATTTTCTTCCGGCGCGACCTTGATATGCAGCAACACCGGGCCTGATGCGCTGAGCATCTGCGCCAGTGCCTCGTCGAGCCGATCGGAGGTATCGACGCTCAACCCCGTCCAGCCGTACGCCCGCGCGAGCGCGGCGAAGTCCGGCAACGCCACGGCGAGGCTGTGGCTTATACGGTTGTCGTGGAGCAGCTCCTGCCACTGCCGGACCATCCCCATGGCAGCATTGTCGAAGATGACGAGTTTCACCGGCAGGTCGTGCTGGATCGCCGTTGCAAGCTCCTGGATGTTCATCTGCACCGACGCTTCGCCGGACACACAGAGGACGAGCCGGTCCGGATAGGCCAGTTGCGCGCCGAGCGCGGCAAGAAGGCCGAAGCCCATCGTTCCCAGCCCCCCGCTCGTGAGCCAGCGGTTCGGTCGCTCGAACGGCAGATATTGCGCAGACCACATCTGGTGCTGGCCGACATCCGTAGCGACGATCGGATCCCGGCCGGCAGTCAATTCGGCCAGTCTCGTGAGCACGTGTTGAGGCAGGACAGCGTCGGACGACTTGGCATACGCCAGACACTCCGCCCCGCGCCACTCGCCGATATCCCGCCACCAATCCTGGACGTCGTGGCAGGGTCCGCCGTCCCAAGCGTCGCGATGGCGGTCAGCACGGCGTCGGCGTCACCGACGATGTTGACGTCGACGGCGACCAGCTTGCCGATCTCGGCCTGATCGAGATCGATTTGGATCTTGCGCGACCCAGGCGAGAAGCCAGTCAGCCGGCCAGTGACCCGATCGTCGAACCGTGCACCGACGCACAGCAGCACGTCGCAGCCGTGCATAGCCAGATTGGCCTCGTAGGTGCCGTGCATTCCGGGCATGCCGAGCCATTGCGGCGAGCTCGCCGGAAAGCATCCGAGTCCCATCACGGTAGCGGTAACCGGCGCGCCCGTGAGCGTCGCCAGCCGGTGTAACGCCGCCGAGGCGGCCGGTCCGGAACCGATCACGCCGCCACCGGCATAGATCAGCGGGCGCCGCGCCGAGCGCAGCATGGCGACGACCGAGCGTACCGCCGCGGGGTCGACGGCGACCGGCGTGACGGGATCGGGGAGCGGCACCGGCGTGGGCTCGGCGCGCTCGGC
>CAXTNG010000165.1:5361-7530 GCA_964245475.1 uncultured Sphingomonas sp.
ATCGCGAGCGCCCGGTGCACGGTGGGTGCGACGTCGGCGGCGGCTCCCACCGACCGGCTCCACTTGGTCGCGGGTCGCGTGAGAGCCATGGTATTGGCTTCCTGGAATGCGTCGGTGCCCATCTTGTCGCGCGCGACCTGCCCGGCGATCAGCAGCAGCGGCGTTGAGTCCATCAGCGCGTCGACCAGCCCGGTAATGGTGTTGGTTAGGCCGGGCCCGCTCGTCACCAGCACGACCCCCGTCCGCCCGGTCGCGCGGGCGTATCCCTCCGCCATGTGTACCGTGGCGAACCAGGATGTGCCGGATGTCGTTGCGCCCGACCAGCGCATCATAGAGCGGCAGAACCGCACCGCCAGGGTAACCGAAGACGGTATCGACGCCCGCCGCGGCGAGCGCATCGAGGCATACGTCGGCGCCCCGCCGCATCGGCGCTTCCGCCGCGGCGATCATCGGTCGCCCTTCCGCACCGGACCGGCGGCCTGCCCCACGCACCCCGGGAATGCGGCGAATACGCGCCAGCAGCACGGCCTCTCCCGCAGCCGGTAGGTCGCCTACTTCCAGGCGAACGCGCAGATCGGCGTCCGACACATAGAAGTCGAACATCGTCGGAAGCCTGTTCTGCGCTGCGAACAAGTCGAGGATACGCGACGGCAGGCCAGGGTCCGGATCCGCCTCGACGATCAGCATCCCAACCTCCAAGGTTCCCGGCTGCCCGGCTCCCGGCTTCGACAGAGGCCGCAATCGGAACCGATGTTTGGGCTCGACAAAGGCGGGACGCTACAACATAGTGACACTCGGTTAAAGGTCGTATCGACACTCAGCCCGGCCGCGGCTACCTGTCTGGAGCTTTAAATTGTCTTATCGCATCATCCGATCGCTGCTCGTCCTTGTCCTGATCGCGACCGCCGGGACGGCATCCGTTGCGGCAGCTCCGGCTACCTCCCGCGCACCGAAGCTTCGCTGGCTCGATCGCTGCCCGGTCGGGGCTAGCCCGGCAACCCGCTGCGGCGAACTCGAAGTGCTCGAGCGGCGCGATCGACCGGGCGGTCGGACCATCATCGTGCCGATCGCGGTCATCTCGGCCCCTGACCAAGCCAGGAAGGCGCCGGACCCGTTTCTCTTCCTGATGGGCGGGACGGGCGGCGGCTACTCCGTCCTGCAACAGGCGAGCATCATCCCATCGATCGTCAACCGTGACGTCATCGTCGTCGAGCAGCGCGGCAATCCGATGGCACGCCCGTTCTTCGGCTGCGAGAACGTGCCGCCGACGGACCGGCTGCACATCATCTACAACTCGCAGCCGCAATACACCGGCCCCGCCTCCGTCGCCAAATGCAAGGCCGACATCAAGGCGAAGAAGGCCGATCTCAACGCCTACATGACCCCTTCGGCCGCCGAGGACCTGGTCGACCTCCGGCACGCGCTCGGAATCACCAGCTGGAACGTCTACGGCGTGTCGTACGGCGTTCGCGTCGCCACCACGCTCATGCGCAGCGACCAGGCGGCGATGCGGACCATGATCCTCGATTCGGGTCAGGTCCAGGGCCTATATTTCTCGCCGTGGCAGCGGCTGCGGGCGATCGGCAACTTTTTCGATCGTTGTGCGGCAGCGCCCAGCTGCGGGGCTCAGTTCCCTGAATTGCGCGCAAATTTCGAAGCCACGATGGCGCGGCTTTCGGCCGAGCCGGCGGCGATCACCGTCGCTGGCCGGCCCGATCGCCTATCGGCGAGCGACTTCCTCCACCTCGTTACCTGGCCGCTCTACGAGCAGGGCCTGGATGCCGCATCGCGCGTGCCGGCGGCGGTGATGGCCGCGGGGCGCGGCGATTACGGACCGATCTTGGGGATCAGCGCGTTCTTTGGCTCTTTCCAGCGGCACCCTTCTGCGCCCAATATCGGCTATAATCCCGCCAGCGATCATAACGCACAGCAAGTCGGGATGCTTTGCGGCGAGGAGTTCGCCTACAACCAGAACGACAAAGAGGAGAATGCGGCGGTCGCCGACGGTTGGAAGCCGACGACAGTCGCGGTCGCGCACGGCGTCCAGACCGTCGAGCGGAAGATATGCCGCGAATGGGGGTTCCGTCCTTCGGACGTGGCGCAGTCGCGCCCGCCGGTCGGCAACACCGTCCCGACGCTGATCACCTATGGCGAGCATGACACCATCGC
>CAXTNG010000166.1:0-4192 GCA_964245475.1 uncultured Sphingomonas sp.
CGCTTGCGGTAGGGGTCGGGGGTGGGCCTGTCAGAGAAGCGCGGTCATAGGCAACAGGCCCACCCCCAACCCCTCCCGCAAGCGGGAGGGGGGCGTCGACGACCTCCTCCACTCCCGGGTTCTCCGCCTCATACTGCTCCGCCGTCTCCTCCTGCGCAGCCGTCTCCGGCGCGGCGACCACCTCGTCCGGCGCATCCGCCGCATCCGTCTCGATCACCACCAGGGTCGAGCCGATCGGCACCTGATCCCCCACCTCGCCCGCGAGGCTCACCACGACGCCGGCGACCGGCGATTCCATCTCCACCGTCGCCTTGTCGGTCATCATGTCGGCGAGCTGCTGGTCCTCCTCGACCCGGTCGCCGACCGCGACGTGCCAGGCGACGATCTCCGCCTCGGAGATGCCTTCGCCGATGTCGGGCAGGCGGAAGCTGAAACGCGCCATTCTCAAGCGTCCTTGAGCAAAGTCTTGAGCGCCTCGCCGATGCGGACGGGGCCCGGAAAATACGCCCATTCCAGGCTGTGCGGATAGGGCGTGTCGAAGCCGGTGACGCGCGCGATCGGCGCCTCCAGATGATAGAAACAGCGCTCCTGCACCAGCGCCGACAGCTCCGCGCCGAAGCCGCCGGTGCGCGTCGCTTCGTGGACGATCATGCAGCGGCCGGTCTTCGTCACCGAGCGCTCGATCGCCTCGATGTCGAGCGGCACCAGCGTGCGCAGGTCGACGATCTCGGCATCGACCCCCGCCTCTTCGACCACCGCCGCGCACACATGCACCATCGTGCCGTAGCAAAGGATGGTCAGCGTCTCGCCCTCGCGCACGACGTTGGCAGTGCCCAGGTCGATCCGGTAATGCCCCTCTGGCACTTCGCCCGCCGGATGCTTCGACCAATTCTCGGCGGGCCTGTCCCAATGGCCGTTGAACGGCCCGTTGTAGATGCGCTTGGGCTCGAGGAAGAGGACGGGATCGTTGTCCTCGATCGCCGCGATCAGCAGCCCCTTGGCGTCGTAGGGCGTCGACGGGATCACCGTCTTGATCCCCGAGACGTGGGTGAAGATGCCCTCCGGCGACTGCGAGTGCGTCTGCCCGCCGAAGATGCCGCCGCCATAGGGCGAGCGCACCGTGATCGGCGATGTGAACTCCCCCGCCGACCGGTACCGCAGCCGCGCCGCTTCGGACACGAGCTGGTCGAGCGCCGGGTAGATAT
Source organism: uncultured Sphingomonas sp. (assembly GCA_964245475.1). Taxonomy (GTDB): domain Bacteria; phylum Pseudomonadota; class Alphaproteobacteria; order Sphingomonadales; family Sphingomonadaceae; genus Sphingomonas. Next base: position 1,206 of record CAXTNG010000166.1, read on the forward strand.
AGTCCGCGAACTGAATCTCGGGCACGGGCCGAAGGCCGTATGCTCCCATCCCGATCGCAACGCCGATGATCCCGGTCTCGGTGATCGGCGTGTCGAACACGCGGCGTTTGCCGAACTTCGCCTGCAGCCCCGCGGTCGCGCGGAACACGCCGCCGAAATAGCCGACGTCCTCACCCATCACCAGCACGTCGGGGTCGCGCGCCATCATCACGTCCAGCGCCGAGTTGATCGCCTGGATCATGTTCATGCGGGTGGTGGTCGACGCGCCGGACTCCACACTTTGATCTGCCACGCCGTTCACCCCACACACTCCGTCACCCCGGACTTGTTCCGGGGTCCAGGGTTCAACCAGCAGCGACCTTGCCGGCGGAGGTCTGGACCCCGGAACAAGTCCGGGGTGACGAACGGAAGGACAAACGGCATCACGATGTCCGCGCCCAAGGCCGCCCGCTCGCCGTCTCTTCCGTCATCATCTGTGCCTGCTGCTCGCGCAGGTGCCACGGCATCTCCTCGAACACGCCATCGAACAGCGTGTCGAGCGGCTGGTGCAGACCATGACCGAGGATGCCGTTCTTCTCGGCCTCCTTCTGCGCCGCCTTGACCTCGTCGGCGACCTCCTTGTCCTGGGCGGCGTGCCGCTCCTCGTCCCACTCGCCGATCGCGATCAGGTGGTCCTTCAACCGCCGCACGGGATCGCCCAGCGGCCAGGCGTTCGGCTCGCCGGCGCTGCGATACTGGCCGGGATCGTCCGAGGTCGAATGCCCCTCGGCACGATAGGTGAAATGCTCGATCAGCGTCGGCCCCTGGTTGGTCCGCGCCCGCTCCGCCGCCCAGGACGTGGCAGCATACACCGCCAGTGCATCGTTGCCGTCGACCCTGAGCCCCGCCAGCCCATAGCCGATCGCCCGCGCCGCGAAGGTCGTCGCCTCCGCGCCCGCGAAGCCCGAGAAGCTGGAGATCGCCCATTGGTTGTTGACGACGTTCATCACCACCGGCGCGCGATACACAGACGCAAAGGTGCAGGCGGAATGGAAATCCCCCTCCGCGGTCGACCCTTCGCCGCACCACACCGCGGCGATCCGGCTGTCGCCCTTGGCCGCCGACGCCATCGCCCAACCGACCGCCTGCGGATATTGCGTCGTCAGATTGCCCGAGATCGAGAAGAAGCCGTACTCCTTTGCCGAATACATGATCGGCAGCTGCTTGCCCTGCAGCTTGTCGCCCCGGTTCGAGTAGATCTGGTTCATCATCTCGACCATCGGATAACCGCGCGCGATCAGCAGCCCCTGCTGCCGATAGGATGGGAAGCACATGTCGTCGCGGTCGAGCGCATAGGCCGCAGCGATCGCCACCGCCTCCTCGCCGGTCGCCTTCATGTAGAAGCTGGTTTTGCCCTGCCGCTGCGCCCGAAACATCCGCTCGTCGAACGCGCGCAGCAGCACCATGCTGCGCAGCATACGCCGCAGCAATTCCGGCGAAAGCCGCGGATTCCAGGGGCCGACCGCCTGCCCATTCTCGTCGAGGACCCGCACCAGAGTATAGGCCAGTTCGGCAAAATCGCGCGGGTTCTCCGCCGTGTCGGGCCGCCGCGCGGAACCTGCGGGCGGCACCTCCACCGCAGCGAAGTCGACCTCGTCGCCAGGCCGGAACCTCGGCTCTGGCACGTGCAGCGTCAGCGGCGGCAGGTTGGTGCGTCGGTCGCTCATCCGGCCCTCTTGCCCCCGTGCAACATAAATTCAAGCACCTTCGTCACCCCGGACTTGTTCCGGGTCCAGCCATCGGCGAGCCATGCGGCAAGAGGCTCAGTCGATATGCCTGCCGAACTCTGGACCCCGGCACGAGGCCGGGGTGACGGATGATCCATGCAACCAACAGCTACTCAACAACCTGCTCGATCACCCCGAAGATCGGATGGTGTCGGTCGTCCTCGGCCCAGATCCGCACCGTATCGCCGCGCTTCAAAAACGGCGTCACCGGCTTACCCCCGGCGATAGTCTCGACGGTGCGTACCTCGGCAAGACATGAATAACCCACCCCGCCCTCGCCTACCGGCTTCCCAGGCCCGCCGCCGGCATCGCGGTTGGAGACCGTCCCCGACCCGACGATCGTCCCCGCGCCCAGCGTGCGCGTCTTGGCCGCATGAGCGACCAGGGTGCCGAAGTCGAAGGTCATATCCTCCCCCGCCTCCGCCCGCCCGAACGGCTCGCCGTTCAGGTCCACCATCAGCCGCCGGTGCAGCTTGCCATCGCGCCACCAATTCCCCAGCCCGTCGGGCGTCACGAACACCGGCGAAAACGCGCTCGCGGGCTTGGACTGGAAGAACCCGAACCCCTTGGCCAACTCCCCCGGGATCAGGTTGCGCAACGACACGTCGTTAGTCAGCCCGACCAGCCGCACCGCCGCCAGCGCCTGCTCGCGCGAAGCACCCATCGGCACGTCGCCGGTTACCACCACCACCTCCGCCTCAAGGTCGCAGCCCCAAGCCTCGTCGGCGAGCGGTATAGGGTCGCGCGGCCCCAGGAAGCCGTCCGAGCCGCCCTGATACATAAGCGGATCGTGCCAGAAGCTCTCCGGCAACTCCGCGGATCGTGCCTGCCGCACCAGCGCGACATGGTTCACGTACGCGGACCCGTCCGCCCACTGATACGCCCGCGGCAGCGGCGACGCGGCGTCATGCTCGTGGAACCGCTCGCGCGGGATCGCGCCGTGCTCCAGATCGGTCGCCAGGTTCTCGAGCAGCGGCGCATGCCGCTCCCAGTCGTCGAGCGCCGCCTGCAAGGTCGGCACGATATGCCCCGCATCGGCATACCAGGCGAGATCGCCCGACACGACTACCAGCCGCCCGTCACGACCGCCCTTCAGGCTTGCCAGCTTCATGCGCGTCCTCTCCGTCGCTTGTACTTCCCCGGCACGGGGAGGGGGACCAGCCGCAGGCTGGTGGAGGGGCAGCCCCAAGCAGTGCAGCCCGTGGACTGCCCCTCCACCAG
>CAXTNG010000166.1:4202-7519 GCA_964245475.1 uncultured Sphingomonas sp.
GTTCGCGGCGGTCCCCCTCCCCGTGCCGGGGAGGTAGGAGGCGTCTCCCTACCCGTTCGCCCCGAGCGAAGTCGAGAAGGCTTTGCCCTCCCGCGATGAAGCATTAGGCTGACCGCATGCGCTACCTCCCGCTCCTCGCCCTCCTCCTCGCCGCGCCGGCGCCGACCATAGCCAAACCGTCCGCCGCCGAGGCGAAAATGCAGGCCGCGGTCATTGCCGACGCCCCGCGCATGGAGGCGCTGCTCGAGCGGCTCGTCAGCCAGAACAGCGGCACCCTCAATCTCGACGGCGTGCGCAAGGTCGGCGAGATGGTCCGCGCCGAGCTGGAGCCTCTGGGCTTCAAAGTAACGTGGATCGACATGGCCGAGACCGGCCGCGCCGGCCACCTGATCGCTGTTCACAAAGGCAAGGGCAAGCGCGTCCTCCTCATCGCGCACCTCGATACGGTGTTCGAGCCCACATCACCCTTCACCGGCTGGACGCGCGACGGCAATCGCGCGATCGGCCCCGGCTCGGGCGACGACAAGGGCGGCGTGGTCGTGGTGATCGCCGCGATGCGCGCGATGCAGGCCGCGGGAACGCTGAAGAACGCCAGCATCGAGATCGTGATGACCGGCGACGAGGAGCGCTCGGGCAAGCCGCTCGCCGTCGCCCGCCGCGACCTGATCGCCGCCGGCAAGCGCGCCGATGTCGCGCTCGAATATGAGAACCTGGCCACCGACGCGAACGGCGAATACGGCTCCACCGCCCGGCGCAGCTCGACCGACTGGCTGCTCACCACCACCGGCAGGTCGGGCCATTCCAGCGGCGTGTTCGGCGCCGACCTCGGCTATGGCGCGATCTACGAGCTCGCGCGCATCGTCGACCAGTTCCGCCGCGAGCTGCCCGAACCCAACCTCACCTACAACGTCGGGGTCATGGCGGGCGGCACCCCCGGCAGCTTCGACAAGGACCAGCTCGTCGCCACCGCCACCGGCAAGCCGAACATCACCGCCGCCAGCGCCGTCGCCCGCGGCGACCTCCGCGCGCTGACCCCCGAACAGAACGCGCGCATCGTCGCGAAGATGAAGGCGATCGTCGCCCAGCACCTGCCCGGTACCGACGCCACCATCGCCTTCTCGGACGGCTACCCGCCGATGGCCCCCACTCCCGGCAACCGCGCCGTCCTGGCGAAGCTGAACGAAGTCAACCGCGACCTCGGCCTCCCCGAAATGGCCGAGTTCGACCCCGCCAAGCGCGGCGCCGCCGACTCCAGCTTCGTCGCCGCCGACGTCGACACCCTGGCAGGGATGGGCCCGTCGAGCGGCAACGCACACGCGGACGGCGAATGGGTCGACCTCGCCAGCTTGCCGCGCCAGGCGCTCAGAAGCGCGGCGCTGATCTCGCGCTATGCGGGGGAGCGGCGATAACGGGGTAAGAATTGTCTCTAGTCGATCAGAGCCATTCGGGTTCTGCGGTGGGTGCCGTCCAACCCCAATCCCGCAGCATGGCGCCGCCGATTGCGGAAACTGTGATTTCAGCACCCGCAGAGAACCTACGCGGCCTGGTGCAGATCGGCACCCACTTCCCACCCCCGGCAAGCCAGCAAAATAGGCTTGGGCACCTTCTTCTCGCCATTCGAGTAGTAGGCGACCATCCGGCGCGAGACGCCCAGCGCATCGGCCGCCTTCGACAGCGACAGCGCATGCCGCTGCCGCCATTCGAGGAAGGCACGTACTTCATCGCGGCCCGTCGCCGTCAGGGTTTCAAGCCACAGCCTGTCGGCCCCCAACTCGGCACCGGAGGGCCAAGCCAGACTATGTCCCCCATCGCCGACCTCGACCCGGGCGAACTCGGCAGGGTCTGACAGCGCAGCAAACGCGCGTCCTTCGAGCACGGCGCTCAGGTCCAGATCGGCGCCCGTCCCATCCGACCAAGCCAGATGCAACGATGCCGAACCGGTGGGCCGCACGACGGTGATGGTACGCATCCTGTCGGCAACGATCATCCGTTCAACTCCTCCCAGCTTTGCATGAGCTGCGCCTGATCGGGACGCGCCCACTCCAGCGCTTCGCGCAGGACCGATGCCGGCGCATTCCCCACGATCACGTCAAAGCTGGAGATCGCCACCGAGCAGCGGAAATCCACGCCTTCGATATGAAAATGCGGAATGCCGTGATCGCGGCCATAGACAGCCACCTTCCAGCGAAGGCCGCGGTGCATCGACCATGGCGCAACTTAGTGCAATAGTTGCACTAGCACAAGGCTATGGGCGTTCTCGATTCGAGAGCTGTCCTACAACCCGCCACCTGTGGCATCATCGGTTCAACTCGACGCCTGCAACGTCTGCTCTTTCTCATTGACGAAAAACCCGCAGCGATCGGCATGCGTGATAGTGTCAACCCGCTGTCAACTTGTTCAGGTCCACCACACAGGAGGACGCCGAGGTGACCTTTTGCGCTGACGAGCAATGCGTTTTCGCCTGTCGGCCTCTCCCTCCGGGCCTTCACGCCACCAGCACCGTGCTCCCCTGCGTCTCGCCGCCCTCCAGCGCCCGGTGCGCCTCGGCCGCGTCCTCAAGGCGGTAGGTTCGCCCGATCTCCGGCCGGATCGCCCCCGCCGCCAGCATCGCGAACACCCGGTCGACGCTCGCCTGCTTCTCCGCACGCGTTACGCAATAGTCGAACAGCGTCGGCCGCGTGACGAACAGCGATCCGCGCGCCGCCAGCACGCCCAGGTTCACTCCCTCGATCGTCCCGCTCGCATTGCCGTAGCTGACGATCAACCCGCGCCGCGCCGCGCACGCCAGGCTCACCGGCCAGGTCGCCTTGCCGGTCCCGTCGAAGACAACCGGCACCCCCTCGCCCCCGGTCAGCGCACGGACGCGGGTCGCGACGTCCTCCTGACGGTACTCGACGACATGGTCTGCCCCCGCCGCCCGCGCGAGCTCGGCCTTGGCCGCCGTGCCGACCGTCCCGATCACCGTCGCACCGATCGCCTTCAGCCAGCCGACGAGCAGATGCCCCACACCCCCCGCCGCGGCATGGACGAGCACCGTTTGGCCCGCTTCCACCTTCGCGCAGCGCTCGATCAGGAACTCGGCGGTGCAGCCCTTGAGCAGCAGCGCCGCCGCGGACGTGGTGCGGCTACCCGAGGGGGTGGCTGCGCAGACCGCGGCGGCCAGGTTCCGTGCGGTGGCATAGGCGCCGCGCACGCCGGTAAAGCGGCCCGCCAACAGTCCCGCCGCCACAACGAGTCCACCGTGACTGTGACCGAGCAGGAACAACGGCCGCGGCGGGCTGGTGTCGCGCACGTGGTCTGCCAGCGCGACCGCGTCG
>CAXTNG010000167.1:0-3288 GCA_964245475.1 uncultured Sphingomonas sp.
ACGCCGGCGTGGCGCTGGTAGCCCCAGAGCCCTTCGCCGCGCCGGCCGAAGCCGGGCTGGACCTCGTCGGCGATGAACAGGCCGCCGGCGTCCTGCACCGCCTTTACCGCGCCGGCGATGAAGCCGGGCGGGTCCGACAGCACGCCGTCGCTCGAGAAGATTGTGTCGAACACCAGCGCCGACATGTCGATTCCGTGGCGCGCCAGGTCGGCGATCGCGGCGCGAACGTCCGCCTCGAACCGCGCGGCGACGTGCGCCTCGCCCATGCGATAGGCGTCGGGCGCGGGCACGACGCGGACATGGTCGCCGAGCGCCACGCCCTCGCCGAGCGACGGCGACGCCGCCGCGACATAGTCGGTAATGCCGTGATAGCTGTTGGCGGTGACGATGATGCCATGATTGCCGGTGTGCGTGCGTGCGATGCGGAAGGCGAGATCGTTCGCCTCGCTGCCGGTACAGGTGAACATCGCGTTGGTGAGCGGCGCGGGAAAGGTCGCGATCAGTCGCTCGGCATAGGTCAGCACGATGTCCGACAGGTAGCGGGTGTGGGTGTTGAGGATCGCCGCCTGCCGCGCCTGCGCCTCGACCACGCGGGGGTGGCAGTGACCGACCGAGGGCACGTTGTTGTAGACGTCGAGATACGGCGTGCCGGCGGCATCGTACAGCCGCACGCCCTCGCCGCGCACGAAATGCACCGGCTCGTCGTAGAACAGCTTGTACGAGGGCCCGAGCACGCGCGATCGTCGCTCGATCAGCTCGGCGATCGCCGGATCGTCGACCGGGCGGCGCTTTGCGTCGAAGGCGTTCACCATCAGGGGCATCGTGCGCACGTCAGTCCTCCATTCCGCACGCCCGCAAGAAGCGCGTGCGCCAATATGCGGCCGGGTACGCGGCAAGCGTCGCCAACCCCCGCCATGCGGTTTCCGTATTCTTGGTGATGTAGGCGCGGTTGTCGGGGCGCCGGGCGGCATGCTCCTCAGTGATCGCCACCGCCATCGCGTGCCGCGCCTCCATCAAGGGAGCCACTAATTCGACTTCGGCTTGGTCGAGCGGCCGTACCTCGTGATAGGCGGCGACGAGCGCCTCCGGGAGCTCGGTCGCGGTCTCACCGGAGCCCATCAGGTAACAGGCCGCGATCGCGACGTCGCAGACCAACGCCGTCCGCACCATATCGCCGAAATCGATGAGGCCGGTGATCCGCGCCGGGTCCGTCGCGTCGACCAGCACGTTATACGGTGTGATGTCGGCGTGCACGACTTGCCGACGCATGCGATCGAGCAGCGGCGCGGTGTTCGTGGCAAAGCGGTCGATCGCGCGCTCGGCCAAAGCGCGCCGCACCGGATCGGACACGGCGTGCAGACGCGGCGACAGCTCGGCGGTGTGGCGTAGATCCCAGTGCAGATGGTGGTTCGCGCCGGGATGATCGAACTCTGCAAGCGCCAGTCCCAGCCGCGCGAGCGCACGGCCCAAGGCGGCCGCCTGAGCCGCCCCGCGCGGCGCCGACGCCAGCAGCTCGCCGTCCAGCCAAGTAAGCAACCTCGCGGTCGGCGGAACGGGGGTATCCCAATCCGGTGGAAAGGCGACGCGGCCGATCCGGTCGTGCACCAGGTGCGGCACGGGCAAGCCCGGGTCGCGCGCCGCGACGTGAAGCAGCGCCTGGGTTTGGAAATCGGTTGCGACCGCATCCTGCCCGGGATCGGTCAACTTAAGCGTATAGCGTCGGCCGTCGTCGGCATCGATGCGGAAGATGTGATCGCGCTCCGATGCCTGCTCGGTCAGCCGGCCGGACAGTCCCCACGCCGACTTGCACAACTCAGCCGCCCGCTCGATGAGCGCGGTCGCGTCTGAGAGGAGATCCTGGCTCGGCAAGCTCATCCGTAAACCTAGTGACGCTATGTTAAATTTGATGCGACGGTCAGCCGGACAGCTTCACGATCTGCTTATCGACCACCGCGATGGCAACATGTTCTTTGACGAGCCAAGTGGACGGACCGATCATTCTTCCCCCGTGCAACGACCAGAATCGCGCGCTTCCACATCGAGCTTGAATCGCTTAAATCCGATTGGCGTTCTGTTTCGCTTAGGAGCCGCTGCGTTGTCAATGCAATCGACCGATGATGCTTCGCCGCCATCCGCGCACGCGCACCGTCTGCCGCTGTCGGTCGTCGTGCCCTACACCGCTGGCTCGATCGGCACCGGCATTTTCTCCACCGTCCCGACGGTTCTCCTGCTTTATTACTGTACCGAGATCCTCCGCATCTCCGCGACCGTCGCCGGCGCGTTAATCTTCCTACCCAAGGCTTGGGCGCTGTTCTGGGACCCGTTTGTCGGCAATTGGTCGGACAGGTCGCGTTCGCGGTTCGGCCGCCGCCGGCCGTTCATGGTGGCCGGGGCGGCCGGCGTCGGCCTAGCATTCGTCGCGCTGTTCTCCGCATTGCCGGGGCCGTGGGCGGTGTGGCACGTTGCGCTGGCCTATTTCGCGATGACGACGGCCTATTCGCTGTTCGCGGTGCCCTATATCGCGCTGCCGGCCGAGATCGCGCCCGGCGACACAGCCCGCGCCAGGTTGATGACGGTGCGGATGGCGGTGGTGATGGTCGGGGTGCTGATCGGCGCGGGGCTCGCGCCTGCGTTAACCTCGCTCGGCCATGATCGTGTCGAAGGTTACACGCTCATGGCGGTGGCGCTCGCACTCATCAGTACGCCCGCGATGCTCGCCCCCGCCTGGGTGCGCGGCCGCGACACGGCGCGGCAGGAAGCGCTGGGCGGGACCGGCGGCTTGTCCCACGTGATCCGTGACGCGCGCTTCATGCGCTACGTCTTCGCCTATGTCGCGATGCTGGTCGCCTGCGGCGCGCTGACGGCGGCGATGCCTTACTTCGTCACCCGGGTGGCGGGACGCCCGGTCGAGGCGGCGGGCATCGCGCTGGCGGTCGTCATGATCGCGTCGATCCCGGGGATAGGCTTCTGGTATTGGGCCGCACGCCGGTTCCGGATCGTCACCGCCATCATCGCCGCCTGCCTATGGTTCGGAACGGTCGCCGCGATCGGCTTGCCGGCGGCCGGGGCGAACTGGCCCGCGCTGCTGCTCGTCTTCGCGCTGCTCGGCGCCGGCTTCGGCGGCCTTCAGCTGCTGCCCTACGTCCTGATGGCCGATATCGTCGCCACCGGTGCCGGCGGCGGCGCGCGCAACGAAGGCGCTTTCAGCGGCGTGTGGCTTGCCGCCGAGAAGGTCGGCCTGGCCGCGGGGCCACTCGCGACCGCGGCCGGGCTGGCGATGGCCGGCGG
>CAXTNG010000167.1:3298-7509 GCA_964245475.1 uncultured Sphingomonas sp.
CTCAGGCGACGCTGCTCGTGACGGCGGTTCCCGTCGTAATGGCGATCGGCGTGGCGATCGCCATCATGGTCACCGCGCCACGTCGCGCTAAGACGGTTCCAGCAGCCATTCCTCAGCGGCCGAGAAATCGTTGAACAGCTTGACGTTGTCTCGCGTGGTAACGCGGGTCACCTGCATCCGACTGAGGGTGGATCGCCAAACGATCGCAATGCGGCGCGCGTCGTTCGCCCCGGTTTTGTTGAGCTCTTGCGACAACAGCTCGACCACATCCTGGCTGGACACGTCCATTTCACGCACGTCGCAGAGCAGAACATGCTCGCCAGGCCGGCAGGGGAGGCGTGATACGGCGGCTTGTTCCTCTACCGCGAATTGAGCCGCGACAGCGGTGTTCCAGAAACCGGACAGCTTTGCGACGACCATTTTCTTGAGCGGTTCAGTCTCGATCGTAAACATTCCTTGATCCTAAGCTGTGCACGTCAAAACTGGCTGACGGTCATGCGCCATGCGCGCGGCAGGCTTGATCGCACCACCTAAGGCCTGGCCAACCGATACGAAAACACGATCGGATATACCGAAAACCATATTTGAACTGTCCATCCGATTTCGTCATCAAAATGACATCTCGAAGTAGACGCGAGTCAAGTGCGTACGGCGAGATCCGGCCGACGTAAAGCTGAGTAGAAGTTTCCGCGGCCGGCAGCGAGCGATCCCGCTCGAGAAGGGGGCAATCACATGCGGCGCGCGCGATGGAGCTTCAAAGTCTACCTGACAACAACAGTCATCGGCCTGGCCGGACTGAGCTTGAGTCCGGCGGCCGCGCAAGCACAACAGGTGCCTGCCGACGAGCCCGCGGAGGACGCGGGCGAGATCATCGTGACCGGAACGCGGATCGTGCAGACCGGCGACGCAGCGTCCCCGGTGCAAACGGTCGATTCAGCGCAGATCGCGCAATCCGGAACCATCAACGTCCAGGACCTGCTCCAGGAGAACCCGGTGTTCGGCGCGCCCGGCTTCAGCCGCACGAACTCGGTGTTCGATACGCAGAGCTTCGCCGCCTCGACGGTCAACCTGCGCAATCTCGGACCCGACCGGACGCTCACCCTGGTCAATGGTCGCCGCTTCGTCGCGGGCGTGCCGGGAACGTCCGCCGTCGACATTAACGTGATCCCGACGCTGTTCCTTGATCGGGTGGACGTCCTGACCGGCGGCGCATCGGCGGTCTACGGCGCGGATGCGGTGGCCGGTGTCGTCAACTTCATCTACAAGACAAAGTTCGACGGCATCCAAGTGACCGGCCAAGGCGGCGTCACCGCGCGCAGCGACGGCGGCCAGTATCAGCTGAACGCGCTGGTCGGCAGGAATTTCGCCGATGGCCGCGGCAACATCATGCTGTTCGGCGGCTATTCGAAAGAAGAGGTCGTGTTCAAGCGCGATCGCTCGACCGAAGCGGGCACGCAGGGCGTCACCTCGCGCAACGGCGCGATCGCGGTCAATTCGCGGATTGCGCCGTCCCTGTCGGGTGCCAATCCGCCCGGACGCTTCTTCACCACCAACTACGTCTTCACCTACGACCCGGTGACGGGCGCGCTACGGCCATGCTCTTCGGTCAACGGCGGTACGTGCAACCTGTCGGGTACCCCGCTCGCCGGCTCGGCGCTCAACGGCCAGCCCATCGGTCCTGATGGATACAACCAGTCGGAGGTACGGCAGATCGCGCTGCCGGTCGAGCGGATCACGCTGGCGGGCCGCGGGAACTATGAGCTCGGCGGCGCGGCCAAGCTGTTCGTCGAGGCGAACTATGCGCGGATCAGGACCAGGCGCGACCTCGACCCATTTCCGTTGAACGAGAGCTTCCTCGGCCTGGGCACGCTCCCGATCGAAACGCGAGTGGGTACCACCATCTATCGCAACGCCTTCGTTCCAGACGCGATCTTCAACAATGCCGCCGATCGGGACGGCGACGGATTGCGCGACATCTCGTTCTCGAAGCGTCTGACCGATTTCGGCACTCGGACCAACCGCGCCAATCGCGAACTCTTCCGTATTGCGGGAGGGCTCGACGGCAGTTTCGGGACCGACGAGCGGTTCAGATACGAGATCTACGGGGTCTACGGCGAGACCACCGAACGGCAGAACGGCAGCGGATTCTACAACGCCCCCAATTTCGTTCAGGCGCTGGCCGCGATCGTCGACGTGAACGACCTCAACGGCAACGGCAATCGCAGCGAGATCATCTGCGCGAACGCGGCCGCCCGCGCTCAGGGCTGCATTCCGGCCAACCTGTACGGCACCGGGTCGCTTGCACCGGCGCTGCCTTACATCGCGTACGGCCCGACTCTACGCAGCAGGATCACGCAGACCGTCGCCGGCGGCAACGTGTCCGGCTCGCTGTTCTCGCTATTCGGCGCCGATCCGATCGGCGTCTCCGCAGGCGGCGAGTATCGGCGCGAAACGTCGAGCAATGTTTTCGACCGCCTGACCGGGCTCGGTCAGAGCGGGCTCGGTGGCGCTGCGCCGATCCCGTCGACGGCCGGAAAGTTCGATGTGTACGAAGCGTATGGCGAGGCGATCGTGCCGCTAGTCAGTGACCGGCCGTTCTTCCACGAGCTGAGCGTCCGCGGCGCGGCACGCTATTCGGATTACAGCACGGTCGGCCATACCTTCAGCTACAACTACGGCGGCGCCTGGGCGCCGATCCGGGACATCCAGCTTCGCGCGATGTTGGCACGATCGGTGCGCGCGCCCAACATCAACGAGTTGTTCGCGCCAAACCAGCCCGGCTTTCTACAGAGCGCGATCGATCCGTGCGTCGGCGTGACGGCGACGAGCACCGGCAACGTCGCACAGAATTGTCGCGCCGCGCCTGGCGTCAACGCCAACATCGCCGCGAACGGCGCGTTCGTTTCAACGCCGTTGGACGTTACGAACATCCTGACGACGCTGGGCGGCAATCCGCTGCTTCGGGAGGAAAGAGGCGATTCGTTCACCGCCGGCGTCATCGTCAACCCCCGGTCGATCGACGCGCTGCGCAACCTCAACCTGAGCGTCGATTACTTCGACATCAGGATCAAGGGCGCGATCGTCGACACGCCCTATCAGTTCATTCTCAACCAATGCTACCAGCAAACCGCTTCGCCGCTCTGCCAGTTCGTCACGCGCCGTCCGACGGCAGGTGGCGGGACCAGCGCGGGCTCGATCAGCCAGATCGCCAGCGGCAAGACTAACTCGGGCGGGGTGAAGACCTCCGGTCTCGACACCGTGCTGGCGTGGCGTTCCGATTCCGGCTTGATCGGTGCGTCGGGCAGCGTCAACGCGCGGGTCGCCTGGACGCACCTCTTCAACGGCTACCGCATCCCGCTGCCGGGTTCGCCGCGCGATTATTTCGCGAACGAGGTCGGTGCCGCCCGCGACCGCTTCACGACCACGCTCGGGTTCGAGACCGCGACGTTCGCGGCGTCCGCGACCGGAACCTATGTCGGTCGATCCTTTATCGACGACCAGATCAGCGGTGCGAAGCCGGGAAGCAAAGCGGCCTTCGGCGTTCCATCCGAATTCTACCTGGATGCGCAAGTGAGGTTCAAGGTCGGTCAGACATTTGATTTATACCTCGGAGCGGACAATATCCTCGACAACCTGCCGCCCTATCTGGTCGGCGTCGGCGCGTCGCCGAACCTCGACACCGACGGTGCGACCTACGACACGCTCGGTCGCCGCTATTACGCCGGGTTCCGCGTCAGGATTTGAGGTGGGTTATTTCCTGAAATAGCTGTCCGGCCGCCAGCGCGGCGGTTGCGGCGCATTCGCGACGTCCTGAACGATGGCGGCGTTGACCTGCGCGAAACGCGCCGCCGCGGTCCAGTCGAACGTCTGGCTGAGATCGTCGCTCGGCTGGTGGTAGCGGCGTGCATAGGCCATGGCGGCCTCCTTGCCGCCGTTCGCCCAGCCCGGCTCGAGCGCCAGCGCCGGTATGCCGTCCTGAACGAAGCGGTAATTGTCCGAGCGGACGAAATATCCCTGCTCCGGCGCCTGATCTGGCGAGATCCGCAGGCCCATGCGCGCAGCCACCGACTTGGCGACGTCGCCCAGAGTCGAGTGCTCGGCGCCCAGTGCGATGAGGTCGGTGAAGGGATAGGTGAGGATCGGCCCATCGATGTGCCCGACGGCAACCGCATTGACGCCGGCGGGCCGGGGCAGGTGACGCCCCAGAATTT
>CAXTNG010000168.1:0-7272 GCA_964245475.1 uncultured Sphingomonas sp.
TGGTCTCGCCCTTCTTCAGTCCCTTGGCGTAGCAGGCGTCGAGCACGTCGTCCGACCCGCGCAGCATGCACGGCGTCGTCCCGCACACCTGGACGTGGAAGCGCCCGACCGGCGCCAGGTTGAACATCGTGTAGAAGGTCGCGACCTCGTAGACGCGCATGTACGGCACGCCGATCGCGCGCGCGACGAACTCGATCACAGGCACGGGCAGCCAGCCCTGCGTCTCCGTCTCCGCTCCGACCTGCCGCTGGGCGAGGTCGAGGAACGGGATCGACGCCGACTGCTCGCGCCCCTTGGGATAGCGCGACAGGATCTCGTTGGCCTTGCGCTGGTTGTCGTCGGACCAGCGGAAATCGCCCCAGCGCGCGCGCGTCTCGGCCTCGTCGGGGATGTGGACTGCGTCAGCCATCGGAGCGGCCTCCGCGCTGATTTGCAAAGAAATCAGCCGTTTCCTTGAACGATCGCCCGATGTTCAACACGCCCCGCCAGATGCAATAGAAAAACCAAGGGGCCGCCACCACAACCCCGCCAACGAGCAACGTGGTCTCGGTCGGCTCTCCCACGCCGATTGCCACGGCAACAAAGAGCGGCACTAAGGGAACCAAAATCAGCAACATACTCCACGGGTAATTGCCGTTGAGATCGGCATCGATCCAGTTCCAAATCGCGCGCAAACTCACCGATCGCACTCCCCGAACACGATATCCATCGCCCCCAGGATCGCCGTCGTGTCCGCCAGCATGTGCCCGCGGCTCATGAAGTCCATCGCCTGCAAGTGCGAGAACGCGGTCGGCCGGATCTTGCACCGGTACGGCTTGTTGGTCCCGTCCGCGACCAGGTACACGCCAAACTCGCCCTTGGGGCTCTCCGTCGCGACATAGACGTCGCCCGCGGGGACGTGATAGCCCTCGGTGTACAGCTTGAAGTGATGGATCAGCGCCTCCATCGAGCGCTTCATCTCGGCGCGCGCCGGCGGCACGACCTTGCGGTCGAGGCTCTGTACCGGCCCCTCGGGCATCTCGGCCAGGCATTGCTTCATGATCCGCGCCGACTGGCGCACCTCCTCCACGCGCACCATGAACCGGTCGTAGCAGTCGCCGCGCGTCCCCACCGGCACGTCGAAGTCCATCTTTGCGTACACGTCGTAGGGCTGCGACTTGCGCAGGTCCCAGGGGATGCCCGCCGCGCGGATCATCGGCCCGGAAAAGCCCCAGGCGATCGCATCGTCGCGGCTGACCGTCGCGATGTCGACGTTGCGCTGCTTGAAGATGCGGTTGTCCGCGACTAGGCTGATCGCATCCTCGAACAGCCGCGGCAGCCGCGTGTCGAGCCAGTCGGCGATACCGGTCAGTAGCTTGAGCGGCACGTCCTGATGCACTCCGCCTGGGCGGAAGTAGTTCGCGTGCATCCGTGCGCCGCTCGCTCGCTCGTAGAAGTTCATGCAGTCTTCGCGAATCTCGAACAGCCACAGGTTCGGCGTCATCGCGCCGACGTCCATCACGTGCGACCCCAGGTTGAGCATGTGGTTCATGATCCGCGTCAGCTCGGCGAAGAACACCCGCAGATATTGCGCCCGGATCGGCACCTCCAAATCGAGCAGCTTCTCGATCGCGAGCACGAAGCTGTGCTCCATGCACATCGGCGAGCAATAATCGAGCCGGTCGAAATACGGGATCGCTTGTGCGTAGGTCTTGTACTCGATCAATTTCTCGGTGCCGCGGTGGAGCAGCCCGACGTGCGGGTCGATCCGCTCGACGATCTCGCCGTCCAGCTCCATGACCAGGCGCAGCACCCCATGCGCCGCCGGGTGCTGCGGGCCGAAGTTGATCGTATAGTTCTGGATCGTGACATCGCCCTCGGTCGGGTTCGCCGGCGAGGTCTCGAGCAGCAGCTCGTCGATATACGGGTCGACCGTCGTGGTCGCAGGGGCGACGCTCACTGGTTCTGTCCTCCGCCCTTCGTCGGCACGACATCCGGATCGGCCGGCTTGGGCCCGTCACCCGGGCCCGCCTTGCCCGCGCCGGTCTCCCCCGTGCTCTCGGCAGTCTTGCCATAGGGCTGGCTCGGCGCCCCGCCGGGAGTTGCAGGCGTCTTCGCCGCATCGGCCTTTTGGATGGTATCCGCACTCAACGGCGTCGGCGCGCCCTTCGCCTCGGGCAGGTTGGCCTTCTCGTCGCCAGGCAGCACGTATTCGGCACCTTCCCAGGGCGAGGTGAAGTCGAACGTGCGAAAATCCTGCGCCAGCTGCACCGGCTGGTACGCCACCCGCTTCTCCTCCTCCGAATAGCGCAGCTCCACGAAGCCGGTCAGCGGAAAGTCCTTCCTCTGCGGATGCCCGCGGAAGCCGTAATCGGTCAGAATCCGGCGCAGGTCCCGGTTGCCCGAGAACAGCACGCCGTACATGTCGTACACCTCGCGCTCCAGCCAGCCCGCGACCGGCCACAGCCCGGTTACCGACGGCACCGGCCGGACGTCGTCGGTCTGGACATGGACGCGCACCCGGTGGTTGCGGGTCAGCGACAGCAGGCAATAGACCACCTCGAACCGCTCGACGCCGCGATCGGGATAGTCGACGCCCGCGATCTCCATCAGCTGCTGGTATTCCAGCCCCGGCGTATCGCGCAGCGCTGTCAATACCGACACGAGATCGTCGCGCCGGACGTGCAGCGCCACCTCGCCGACATGGTCCACCGCGTCGTTCAGCCGGTCGCCGAGCGTCGCGCGCGCCAGCTCTATGGTCTCGCCGTTGAGGTCAGCCGCCCACGCCGGCGCCGGCGCCTTCACCGTTCGATGCTCCCGCTCCGCCGGATCTTCCGCTGCAGCTGCATGATGCCGTACAGCAGCGCCTCGGCGGTCGGCGGGCACCCGGGCACGTAGATGTCCACCGGCACGATCCGGTCGCACCCGCGCACCACGCTGTAGCTGTAGTGGTAATAGCCGCCGCCGTTCGCGCACGAGCCCATCGAGATGACGTACTTCGGCTCCGACATCTGGTCGTAGACCCGCCTGAGCGCAGGCGCCATCTTGTTGCAGAGCGTGCCGGCGACGATCATTACGTCCGACTGCCGCGGGCTGGCGCGCGGCGCCGCGCCGAAGCGCTCCAGGTCGTAGCGCGGCATGTTGACGTGGATCATCTCGACTGCGCAACACGCCAGTCCGAACGTCATCCACCAGAGCGAGCCGGTGCGCGCCCATTGGAACAGGTCCTCGGTCGAGGTGACCAGGAAACCCTTGTCGGTCAGCTCGCCGTTGAGGCTGTCGAAGAAGCCCTGATCGGGCGGCAGCACCGCCCCCGCGCCCGCAGGCTGCGCCAGCTCGACCGGACCGGAGTGCATCTCTACTCCCAATCCAACGCTCCCTTCTTCCACGCATAGACCAGCCCGAGCGCAAGCTCGCCGATGAAGACCATCATGCTGATCCACGCCGTCCAGCCGAGCGAGAACACGCTCACCGCCCAGGGGTAGAGGAACGCCGCTTCCAGATCGAAGACGATGAACAGGATCGCGACCAGGTAGAAGCGCACGTCGAACTGGCTGCGCGGGTCCTCGAACGCCGGGAAGCCGCACTCATATTCGGTCAACTTCTCCGGCGTCGGCTTGTGCGCCCCCGTCAGCCGCGAGACCGCTATCGGCAGGAACACGAACGCGCTCGACAAGGCGAGCGCCACCGCCAGGAACAGCAGGATCGGCAGATATTGCGACAGGTCGACCATAGGCCTCGTCAGTCTCTCTCGCAGATGCGAACGGATGGGGGCGCTTTAGGCTCCCCGAAAAACCCCGGCAAGGGCGCGAGCCCGTGAGAATCGCTCGCAATAGCCGCCACTTGCACGGCCGGCGATGTCCCCGCACACTGGGCGCGCGATCATCAACCGGGAGCGAAACGATGGCGATCTGGACATATGCGGCACTGACATTGGCGGCACTCGGCCTCTGGGTGTCGCCCGCCGCCGCCCAGACCGTCGATGCCGCCAAGCCCGCCACTCTGGTCGCGGCCCTGCAGGACGCGGGCTACAAGGCCGTGCTGGGCAAGGACAACAACGGCGACCCCAAGATCACCAGCGCAGCGAATGGCGCGACCTTCTCCGTCTACTTCTACGGCTGCGAGGAGCATGCCGCGTGCAAGTCCGTCCAGCTCGCCGCGGGCTATACGATGAAGACCAAGCCGGCGATTACGAAGATCAACGAGTGGAACCTGAACAATCGCTTCGCTGCCGCCTATCTCGACAAGGAGAACGACCCGAACATCCAGTTCGATGTCGTGCTCGTCGGCGGCATGCCGCAGTCGCTGTTCGAGGAGACGGTGAGCCGCTGGACGGACGCCATGGCCAGCTTCCAGCAATTCGTCGGATGGTGAGGGCTGGCCGGGTCCCCTCTCAGCGGGGCAGATGTACGGCGATGCTCGTTCATCGAGCCACGTTGCTTTCCACCCGCAAATCGCCAACGGTCGCCCAATGGACAACCGTACCCGCAACGTCGCGCTGCTGATCGACGCCGACAACGCCCAGCCCTCGACGATCGACCCCGTGCTGACGGTGCTCGCCGAACTCGGCACAGTCAACGTCCGGCGCGCGTATGGCAATTGGTCAAAGCCGGGACTGAACGGCTGGCGCGAGAAGCTGGTGCGCTACGGCGTCGAGCCGCAGCACCAGTTCGACCTGACCAAGGGCAAGAACGCGACCGACATGAAGATGACGATCGACGCGATGGACCTGATGTTCCGCGGTCGCATCGACGCGTTCGGGCTGATGTCGTCGGACAGCGACTTCATGCCGTTGGCGATGCGGCTGCGGCAGGAGGGACTCGACGTCTACGGCTTCGGCACCAGCCGCACCCCGCAGGCATTCCAGAACGCCTGCTCCCGCTTCATCGACGTGTCCGCGTTGATGGACCAGGCGCCGCCCGAGGAGGCTCCTCCAGCGCCTGCTCCCGAGCCGCCTGCCGAGCCCGAGGGAGAGCCGCACCCCCTCTCCGACGCCCTGCCCCCGCCGATCAAGGCCAAGCTTGCCCCCGCAAAGGACCCGGAGCTTCTAAAATTGCTGATCGACGCATATGAGTCGGTAAAGCGCGACGAGAAGGGCTTCGTCAGCCTCTCCGCGATGGGCCAGCTCGCCGGCAACCGCTCCAGCTTCGACGCGCGCAACTACGGCTTCAAGCGGCTCTCGGACCTGATCGAGAAGATCGACGTCTTCCGCATCGACCGGCGGGAGAACGGCATATGGGTAAAGAGGGTGCGGTGATTGGAACGCATCACCTTGCATGATAGGAATGCCGCATGACCGCGATGGACATCCTCAAGCTGCCGACCGCCTATGCGCTGACGGTCGAGGACTACGAGCTCCTCAGCCGCTCCGGCGCACTGGACCATTTCGCCAAGACCGAGCTGATCGAGGGAGTGATCGTCCCGGTGAATGCACTTTATTCGGCGCATGCACGGGCGCAGCGCCATCTCTTTCTCGAGCTTCATGCGGCCTGCGCGCGGTTGGGGAACGGTTTCGAAGTGTTCTTCGAGATTTCGGCGCGGATCAGTCCGCGCACCATGCCGCGTCCCGATGTGATGCTCGCCCGCCGCGTGCCGGCGAACGGCCCGATCGAGCGAGAGGACGTGGCGCTCGTGGTAGAAATCACGGACACGACGCACGACGTCGACCTCGGCCCCAAGCCGCGGATCTACGCGGAAGCGTGCGTACCGGAATATTGGGTCGTCGATCTGAAGGCAGGTCATGTGACGGCGATGTGGTCGCCGAGTGCGGGCGGCTATACTGCTTCTCAGGATATCGCGTTCGGCGACCCGCTGACCTCGGCGACAATCGAAGGCCTCTCGATCATCACGTCAGGCTTCTGACCCTCCAATAGGCAAAAGCCTCCTCCTGGCAGGCCTTAACGACAGCGACGGCTTCCCTCCCGGTCCATGCCCCTGCATAGCCGAGCCGTTCTGCCCAGCCCATCCACCAGCCTTGGCCGGGCAGCCCGTCCGATTCTCGCACGACGAGCACGGCCAATCCCGGCTCGCCCCCGGCTCGGCCCGCCTGGTCGATCGTGTCCAGCGTACAGCAGAGCGCGCGCATCTTGGGGCGGGTGAAGCGGCGACCCAACGCTTGAAGCACCTCGCTATAGCTCATCGCCCTGCCCTCCTCCGCAGCGCGGATCAGCAAGACGCGGACCCGCTCCACGTCGGCTATGGCACCGGGACCGCCGTCAAGCGCGAAGCCCTGATCTGCCAGCCAGCGCGCGAGATCGCCCCCGTGCCGGCCGACAGCCCGCGTCACCGCGTCAGCTTCTTGTACGCCAGTCGCGTCGGCCGATCCGCCGCATCCCCCATCCGCCGCCGCTTGTCCTCCTCGTAGCTCTCGTAATTGCCCTCGAACCATTCGACATGACTGTCGCCCTCAAATGCGAGGATGTGGGTGCAGAGCCGGTCGAGGAAGAAGCGGTCGTGGCTGATCACCACCGCGCAGCCCGCGAAAGTCTCCAGCGCCTCCTCCAGCGCGCGCAGCGTCTCGACGTCGAGGTCGTTGGTCGGCTCGTCGAGCAGCAGGACGTTGCCGCCCTCCTTGAGCATCTTGGCCATATGGACGCGGTTGCGTTCGCCGCCGGAGAGCTGGCCGACCTTCTTCTGCTGGTCCGGCCCGCGGAAGTTGAATGCGCCGACATAGGCGCGCGTCCCCATCTCCTGCTTGCCGAAGCGGAACACCTCCAGCTTGTCGCTGATCTCTTCCCAGACATTTTTGTTGGGATCTAGGTCGTCGCGCGACTGATCGACGTAGCCGAGCTTGACGGTCGAGCCGACCTCGATAGTCCCCGCGTCGGGCTGCTCCTGCCCGGTTATGAGCTTGAACAGCGTCGACTTGCCCGCGCCGTTCGGCCCGATCACGCCGACGATGCCGCCGGGGGGCAGCATGAAATCGAGCCCGTCGAACAAGAGCTTGTCGCCGTAAGCCTTGGTCAGCCCCTTCGCCTCGATCACCTTGCCGCCGAGCCGCGCGGGGAGCTGGATCAGGATCGCGGCCTTGCCGGCGACGCGGCTCTCCTGCTTCTCCATCAGCTCGTCGAACGCGCGGATGCGCGCCTTCGACTTGGTCTGGCGCGCCTTGGGGGTCTGGCGCATCCAGGCGAGCTCGTCGGCGATCGCGCGCTGCTTGCCCGCCTCCTCGCGCTCCTCCTGCTCGAGCCGTTTGGCCTTCTTCTCCAGATAGCCCGAATAGTTGCTCTCGTAGGTGTAGTAGCGCCCGCGATCGAGCTCGAGCACCCAGTTGACGACATTGTCGAGGAAGTA
>CAXTNG010000169.1:0-2788 GCA_964245475.1 uncultured Sphingomonas sp.
GATTAGCGCTGCTAATCGCGCCCGCGCTGCGCGGTGACGGGAACCACCATGGCCGTTTGCCGGGTTATCCACTGACGCACGGTACGTCAGGTGGGGACCATGTACGTCGGGCCAAGGCCCGGGCAGGGACAGCCCCCTTTGGATGATGAATAGCCTCAGGGATAATAAAGGCTCGATACCAGGCAGAACCCGCCAGCGCCTATCTAGGCTGCGGATGAGCTTTGCTCAAGGGCCGCGGCCAGCGATTCGAGACGGTCGGCAATCCGGGCGAGCGCATCCTCGCTGACCGCGGCTCCCGCGGGCGGGCGCCGCTCGGCCTCGTCTAGGTCGTCGGCCAGCATCAGCGCGGCGAGCAGCATGGCGCGCTCGGCGTTGCCGCCGGACACGCGTGCGGCGCCCGCGTAGCGCTCGTCGACGATCTGGCCGAGCATGCGGAGCCGCGACTCTTCGCCGTCGCGGCAGGCGATACGGTGCGGGCGGCCGCCGATCGAGAGCGCAACCTCTGCCATCAGCCGGCGCTCTCGCCGGTGATGACGTCGTCGAGCGCGGCGATCGCCTCGGCCATTCGCGCCTTGAGCGCGGAGTGGCGGCGGCCGAGCGCGTCGGCGGCCTCGGCGCGCGCCGCGATGCTGGCTTCGATGCGCGCGATCGCCGCATCGATGCGGGCGACCGCGGTTGAGGATTGCGTGTCCATGGCGGCGCTTCCGATAGCATTACCGGGACAGTCGGCAAGCCCGCTTGCGGTTGACAGGGGCGCATGTGGGCTCGAAAGGCGTGCCGCAACTGCGAACAGACACAGGAGCGCGCGATGACGGTGAGAGTGGCGATCAACGGCTTTGGGCGGATCGGCCGACTCGTCGCGCGGGCCATGCTGGAGCGGGGCGGCGATCTCGATCTGGTGACGATCAACGACCTTGCCGATGCCGCGTCCAATGCCTGGCTGTTCAAGCGCGACAGCATTCACGGCAAATGGCCCGGCGATGCCCATGCCGAGGGGCAGGACCTCGTCATCGACGGCAAGCACATCCGCGTCACCGCCGAGCGCGATCCGGCGAACCTGCCGCATGGCGAGCTCGGCGTCGATCTGGTGCTGGAGTGCACCGGCTTCTTCACCGACCGCGACGCGTGCCAGAAGCATCTCGACGCGGGTGCCAAGAAGGTCCTGATCTCGGCGCCCGGCAAGAACGTCGACCTTACCGTGGTGTACGGCGTCAACCACGACCGGCTGGAGGCGGGGCACACCATCGTCTCCAACGCGTCGTGCACCACCAACTGCCTGGCGCCGGTTGCCAAGGTACTGAACGATTCGATCGGTATCGAGCGCGGGCTGATGACCACCGTCCATGCCTATACCAACGACCAGAAGATCCTCGATCAGATCCACCCGGACCTGCGCCGTGCGCGCGCCGCCGGCATGTCGATGATCCCGACCACCACGGGCGCGGCGCGTGCCGTTGGCGAGGTGCTGCCCGAGCTCAAGGGCAAGCTCGACGGATCGGCGATCCGCGTGCCGGTGCCCGACGGCAGCCTGATCGACCTGACCTTCACGCCCAAGCGCGACACGACCCGCGACGAGGTCAATGCGCTGCTCAAGGCGGCAGCGCAGAGCGGGCCGTTGCACGGCGTGCTGTATTATTCGGAAGACCCGCTCGTCTCGGCCGACATCGTCCACACGCCGGCGTCGTCGACGGTCGACGGCCTGGAGACGGCGGTGCTCGACGGCAAGCTCGTGCGGGTCGTCAGCTGGTACGACAACGAATGGGGCTTCTCCAACCGCATGGTCGACACTGCGGCCGCGATGGCGAAGTTCCTCTAGGCGAACGTGGATCTTCCCTTGCTTCCGTTCGCGTCGAGCGAAGTCGAGACACCCGGCTCCGAGCAGGCGGTTCTCGACTTCGCTCGAACCCAACGAAGGGCGGCGGTGGGCACCCTTGCGGGCATCGCGCGCCACGGCGAGCGGCGCGGCGTGATGGAGGTAGTCGACCGGGTGGGGGTGACGGTCGACGCCGGGCTCGACGGCGACTGGCGCGGCACGGTGAAGCCGGGCGGGCGCGGGCGGCGCCAGGTGACGCTGATCGAGCGGCGCGACTGGCAGGCCGCTCTGGATGAGGTCGGTGCGAGCATTCCCTGGCAGGAGCGGCGCGCGAATCTGCTGGTCGACGGGATAGACCTGCCGCAGGTGCCGGGCACGCTGCTGCGGATCGGCGACGTCGTGCTGGAGGTGACGATCGAGACGACACCGTGCCATCGCATGGATGCGCTGGCGCCGGGGCTGCGCGCCGCGCTCACGCCCGACTGGCGCGGCGGGGTGTGCACGCGGGTGAAGGCGGGCGGCACGATCGCCGTCGGCGATGGGATCAGGATCGAGGACGCATGACCTTCAAGACGCTCGACGATATGGGTGAGGTGTCGGGCAAGCGCGTGCTCGTCCGCGAGGATTTGAACGTGCCGATGGCCGACGGCGCGGTGACCGACGACACGCGGCTGCGCGCGACGGTGCCGACCGTGACCGAGCTCGCCGACCGCGGCGCGATCGTCCTCGTGCTCGCGCACTTCGGCCGGCCCAAGGGCAATCCGGACCCGAGCCAGTCGCTGGCGCTGGTCACCAAGCCCTATGAGCAGGTGCTCGGGCGGCCGGTGCGCGGGACGGTGCTGCTCGGCAACCGGGCCGGCCTCGCAGTGCGCGGCGTGATCATGGCCGAGCTCCTGGCCGACCCCGGCTTCGACCTCTTCTACCGCCGGAGCGGATCGGTGTTCATCCTGCGCGAGCAGGGCGCAGCGTCCCAGG
>CAXTNG010000169.1:2798-7264 GCA_964245475.1 uncultured Sphingomonas sp.
GGATGGCGCGGAGGCTGCCGTGGCGACGCTCCAGCCGGACGATATCGCCATTCTTGAGAACACCCGCTTCTTCGCGGGCGAGGAGAAAAACGAGGCGGATGTCGTTGATCGGCTTGCCGCCCTGGGCGATTTGTACGTCAACGACGCCTTCTCCGCCGCGCACCGGGCGCATGCCTCGACCGAGGGGCTGGCCCATCGGCTGCCCGCCTTTGCCGGACGCGCGATGGAGGCTGAGCTGAAGGCGCTGGAACAGGCGCTGGGCAATCCCGAGCATCCGGTTGCGGCGGTCGTCGGCGGGGCGAAGGTGTCGACCAAGCTCGACGTGCTCAAGCATCTGGTCGCGCGCGTCGATCATCTGATCATCGGCGGCGGCATGGCCAACACCTTCCTGGCGGCCCGCGGCGTCGATGTCGGCAAATCGCTGTGCGAGCACGACCTGACCGCCACCGCCGACGAGATCATGGACGCCGCAGACCGGGCGGGCTGCACCGTTCACCTACCCTATGACGTGGTGGTCGCCACCGAGTTCAGAGCCAATCCGCCGACCCGCACCGTCAACGTGCACGAGGTCGCCGCCGACGAGATGATCCTGGACGTCGGCCCGGCCGCGGTCGAGGCGCTCGGCGACGTGCTCAAGAATTGCCGGACCCTGGTGTGGAACGGTCCGCTCGGCGCTTTCGAGACCCCGCCGTTCGACACGGCGACGGTGGCGCTGGCGAAGACCGCCGCGGCGCTGACTCAGGACGGCAGCCTCGTTTCGGTCGCGGGGGGCGGGGACACCGTCGCGGCGCTCAACCACGCCGGCGTAGCGGACGCCTTCACCTTCGTCTCCACCGCGGGCGGCGCGTTCCTGGAGTGGATGGAGGGGCGCGAGCTGCCGGGGGTGGCGGCGTTGACGCGGTGACGAGGCTGACGCAGACGCCGCAGAAGGCTGAAGAGCGTGAGAGTCTACAGGAGTGGGCGCACAATCGCGCAACGGACGCACAACTGGTGGCGCTCGATTCGGATGATGGGGGTTACGACTGGGGACCAGCGGGGCCGCCGAGACTTTCGGCGCTCACAAGCTAGTCTGCAAAAGCTTGTAGCTCCAGCAGATTGTAACATGAGGACGCAAAAAATGAACACCCCCGAGATGACCGCCAAGATCGCGCAGGGCCACGGCTTTATCGCCGCGCTCGACCAGTCGGGCGGGTCGACCCCCAAGGCGCTCGCGGGCTACGGCATCGGCGAAGGCGCTTGGGGCAGTGATGAGGAGATGTTCGGGCTGATCCACCAGATGCGGGTGCGGATCATCACCTCGCCCGCCTTCACTGGCGACAAGGTGATCGGCGCGATCCTGTTCGAGCGGACGATGGATGGCGAGGCGGACGGCAAGCCGGTGCCGCAGGCCTTGGCCGACAAGGGGGTCGTGCCGTTGCTCAAGATCGACAAGGGGCTGGAGGCGGAGGCGAACGGCGTCCAGCTGATGAAGCCGATGCCGGACCTCGACGCGCTGCTTGCGCGGGCCAAGGGTCTCGGGGTGTTCGGGACCAAGGAGAGGTCGGTGATCAACCTCGGCAACCGCGAGGGGATCGCAGCGATCGTCGCCCAGCAGTTCGAGGTGGCGCAGCAGGTGCTCGCCGCCGGGCTGATGCCGATCATCGAGCCGGAGGTGAACATCAAGAGCGCCGAGCGCGCCCAGGCCGACGCGATCCTGCTCGACGAGATCACCAAGGCGCTCGACGCGATGCCGGGCGACGACAAGGTGATGCTCAAGCTCTCGCTGCCCGAGCAGCCGAACCTGTTCCTGCCGCTGGTGAAGCACCCGCGCGTGCTGCGCGTCGTGGCGCTGTCGGGCGGGTTCAAGCGGCCCGAGGCGTGCGTCGCGCTGGCGAAGAACGAGGGCGTGATCGCGAGTTTCAGCCGCGCGCTGCTCGAGGACCTGCGCGCGCAGATGAGCGACGCGGAGTTCGACCGGGCGCTCGGCGAAGCGATCGACGGCATCTACCAGGCGTCGACCCACAAGGAGCCGGTCGCGGCTTGACCGACATCGACGACCCGCTCGGGCCGCTCGATCCTGAGTTCGCGGCCCGCTTTGCCCGCGACGGCCGACGGCCGGCCTGCCAGCTGTACCTGATCTCGCCGCCCGACGTGGCGGGCGCGTTCCCCGAACGGCTGGCGTGCGCGCTCGACGCAGGGCCGGTCGCCGCCTTCCAGTTCCGGGTGAAGGACATCGATCAGCATGCGGCCGCGCGGCTCGCCGAGCCGCTGCAGCGCATCTGCGCCGACCGGGATGTCGCGTTCATCGTCAACGACTCGGCAGCGCTCGCCAGGCGGCTCGGCGCGGACGGGGTTCACCTGGGGCAGGAGGACGGCGACCCACGCGAGGCGCGGGCGCTGCTCGGGCCGGGCGCGCAGATCGGGGTAACGTGCCACGATAGTCGTCACCTCGCGATGGACGCAGGAGAAGCCGGGGCCGATTACGTCGCGTTCGGCGCTTTCTATCCGACCACGACGAAGGAAGTGCGGCACCGGCCCGAGCTGTCGATCCTGTCCTGGTGGGCTACGCTGTTCGAACTGCCGGCGGTTGCGATCGGCGGGGTGACACCTGCCAATTGCGCGGCGTTGGCGGCGGCGGGAGCGGACTTCGTGGCCGCGTCTTCGGCAGTGTGGGACGGGGATGAGGCGGCGGTGGTGCGCGCGTTCACCGAGACACTCGCTCGTTCCGGCTTGGAAACAACGCGCGGCTGATCCGTTTGCGGCTCCAGCGTATCTGTCTGGAGAAGTTCATGCGTTATTCCATCGCCGGAGCGGCCGTCGCCATGCTCGCCACGGCCGCTCCGGCGCAAAGCCTGCCGCCAGCGGTCGACCGCAACGTCCTGCATGTACAGGTGATCCTCGACATGCTGGGGTTCGGGCCTGGCGTGCTCGACGGCAAGGGAGGACAGTCGCTCGTGGCGGCGCTCAAGGGTTTCCAGGAGGCGAAAGGATTGCCGGTCACCGGCAAGCCCGATGCGGTGACGCTGCACGCGCTGTACCCATATCGCGCCAAGCGGCCGACGGTACGGGTGACGCTCGACCGCGCGATCATGGCGGGGCCGTTCGTCAACCCGATGCCGAAGGACTATGCCGAGCAGGCGAAGCTGCCGTCGCTGGCGTACAGCCGGCCGCTCGAAAAGCTGTCGGAGATGTTCCACACGACCGCGAAGACGCTGGTCGCGCTCAATCCGGGCGTAACGCAGATCACCGTCGGGTCGAAGATCGTCGTGCCGAACACGCTGCCGTCCTCGCGCGATTATGACGCCTCGCTCAGGAACGACTGGAAGCAGACGCTGAACACGCTCAACGTCGACGCCAAGCAGCCGAAGGCCGATCATATCGTCGTCGACAAGTCCGACGGGGTGCTCCGGGTGCTCGACGCGAACGACAGGCTGATCGCGCAATTCTCGGCGACGATGGGGTCGGCGCACGATCCACTGCCGCTCGGCACCTGGAAAATCTACGGCGCCGACTACAATCCCAAGTTCAAATACAATCCGGCGCTGTTCTGGGATGCGAAGCGCGACGATGAGAAGGCGCTGCTCCCGCCCGGGCCGAACGGGCCGGTGGGGGTCGTCTGGATGGACCTGTCGAAGGAGCATTACGGCATCCACGGCACGCCCAATCCCGAGACGATCGGGCGATCGGAAAGCCACGGCTGCATCCGCCTGACGAATTGGGACGCGGCGCGGCTGGCGATGATGATCCACCCGGGGATCAAGGCGGTGTTCCAGGCATGACGCCATGACCCGCCTCGGCTGGATGATCCTGACGCTGATCGTGCTCGCCGGCGCGGCGTTCCTGTCAATGACCAGCTTCGGGCCGGGGCCCGCGTCTGCGCCGGCGCCGGCAGTCGCCGCGGCGCCGCCGCCATCCGGTGTGATGATCGTGCCGGTCGCAGGGGTGCAGCGCGCCTCGATCACCGACAGCTGGGGCGATGCGCGCGATGGCGGGCGCCAGCATCACGGCACCGACATCATGGCGCCTGCCCGCACCCCGGTGCTCGCCGCCGCGGCGGGAACGGTGGAGAAGCTGTTCCAGAGCAGACAGGGCGGCACGACGCTCTACGTCCGCTCCGAGGACGGGCAGTGGAGCTATTATTACGCGCACCTCGCCGGCTATGCCGAGGGGATCCGCGAGGGTCTCAAGGTTCGCGCGGGCGACACGATCGGGTACGTCGGCGACACCGGCGACGCGGGGGCGGGGAACTACCACCTGCATTTCGGGCTTTCGCGGCTGGCGCCGGGCAAGCGCTGGTGGGAGGGGGCGGACATCAACCCCTACCCACTGCTTGCGACGGGGCGGCTGCCGGGCTAGAGGCGCCCGCCTACCAGCTCTTTCTCACAGGTTCGGCGCATGAAGATCAGCGGCGTGGACATTCGTCCCGGCAACATCATCGAATATGAGGGCGGCATCTGGCGCGCGGTGAAGATCCAGCACACCCAGCC
>CAXTNG010000170.1:0-7233 GCA_964245475.1 uncultured Sphingomonas sp.
GCGGTAACCGAGCTTTGCCAGGCCCGTTCGGACCAGTGCCCGCGCCGTGCCGATCACCTTCGCTTCGTCGAGTTCGGTCTCGAAGGCGTTCCAGGAACTCCATCCCATCGGCGGTGTCGCGCCCTGGCCGCGGGTATTCGCGGTCCATTGGCCACGGGGAGCGAGCGGATCGCTCGAACGCGGCTGCGCGGCGGCCGGAAGGGCAAGCCCCAGCGCAAGCCCGATGAACATAACTCGCAACGCATCCTCCTCAGTTATCTTATTAATCGGCGGGCCGGACTTCGCAGAGAACCGCTACACCGACTGGCATAGCTACTGGCCGCACCAGACGCTACGCGGCCTTTGGGGCCTAAGCGAGTTCGTCGACCCAGTCTTCCTGATGAAGCTTCTTAACAACTCCCGGAATGGCAACCAGTACCGCGTCGACCCCCCGCCACCTCCGCTTACCACCCCGGCACGCTGTTCGCGACGGTGATGATGCCAAGCCCGCTCGGCTGGTCGAGACGTCCGCACTGCCCGACGCCTACGTGGCCGACGTCGCCCCGGTGGTCCGGGTCTGGAAGGCCGAACGATGTTCGCCGGCACCACGGTGCCAATCGGCGAGAGGCCCGATGGCTTCAACTGGACTGGCTTCGCCTCGCTGCCCGACGGCGAAGGACCCGCCTACCTCCTGCCGTTCCGCGGCGTCACGCCGCGCTCCGACTACACCGTCGACCTCGCCGCGCTGGCAATTGCCGGCGAGCGGCGGCTGGTGCCGCTCTACGGTCGCGGCCATGCGGCGATGGCCGCCGATGGCGAGCCCGCGGTGCATATCGACGCACCGCGCGACTTCCTGTAGGTGCGGCTCGACCGATCGACGGAGGGGCCGAACAGTGATTCAAGACTCGACGCTCGATCGCCGCGCCGCTCTCGCCGGAATGGCCTTGACGGGTGCGTTGGGGCTATGCGGCGCGACAGCACCGCCGCGTATTCGGCGCGAGACGCGCGGGTGGCGGTTCCCCGCTGGGTTCGTATGGGGCGCGGCGACGGCGGCCTACCAGGTCGAGGGCGCGGTCGCCGCCGACGGGCGCGGGGCATCGATCTGGGACACCTTCTCGCATACGCCCGGCAAGGTGAGGAACGGCGACACCGGCGACGTCGCCTGCGACAGCTACCATCGCTTCGGCGAGGACATCGCCCTGCTGAAAGCGATGGGCCTGACCTCCTACCGATTCTCGATCGCGTGGCCGCGCATCCAGGCCGAGGGCTTGGGCCCCGGGAACCAGAAGGGCCTCGACCATTATCGCCGCCTGTCGGACACGCTGCTCGCCGCCGGCATTCGTCCGCTGCCGACGCTCTATCATTGGGACCTGCCGCAGCCGCTGGAGGACGCGGGCGGCTGGCCGAACCGCGACACCGCGAGCCGGTTTGCGGATTACGCGGCGATCGTGTCGCGCGAGCTTGGTGACCGCGTCCGGGACTGGGCCCTGTTCAACGAGCCCGCGACCTTTACGCAGTTGGGCTACATGAATGGCGGCCACGCGCCCGGCCGCAAGGAACCGCATGCGTTCCTGCGCGCCACGCACGTCGTGAACCTGGCGCAGGGGATGGGGTTTCGCGCGGTGAAGGCGGCGCACCCGCGCCTGAGGATTGGCGGCGCTTTCGACGTGTCGCCGATGGAGCCGGCCACCGGCTCCGCCGAGGACGCCGCCGCCGCCGAGCGCGTGCACCGCTTCCGCAACCTGTGGTTCATCGAGACGGCTCTGCGCGGCGCCTACCCCCCGGGCGTGCTGCCGGCCGACCGGCTTGCCGACCTGCTCGCGATGCGCCCAGGCGACGAGGCGGCGATGCGCGCACCCTTCGACTTCGTCGGCCTGAACAACTACACTCGCTCCGAGGTTCGCCACGATCCCACGCAGACCGCGATCCCGGGACTCGACGCCGCCGTCGCGTGGGCGGTCGGGCCCTTTCCCAGGACGGACTTCGATTGGGCGATCTATCCGGAGGGCTTCTACAGGATCATCAAGCGCATTCACGAGACGACCGGTGATATCCCGCTTGAGATCACCGAGAACGGCGCCGCGTATCATGACGCGCCCGGCGCGGACGGGCGGGTGCGCGACGTGCGCCGCATCGAGTTCTACCGCGCTTATCTCGCGGCGATGGCGCGTGCCATGGCCGAAGGTGCGCCAGTGCGCGGCTATCATGCCTGGAGCCTCCTCGACAACTTCGAATGGGCGGCCGGCTACGGTCAGCGCTTCGGCCTTGCCTATGTCGATTTCGCAACGCAGCGGCGGACGCTGAAGGACTCGGGCCGCTGGTTCGGGGATCTCGCGCGCACATCGTTCCTGGAGGACGCGGCGGCGTGACCCGGCGTGTCGCTCGACGGCCCCGCGCATCGGCCGCCGACGCGATGACGTTCCCACTTGGGGTAGTCCCGGTCTGGCGGCATCAGGCAACCATGCGATTGGCGAACGGCGCGAGCTTTTCTGACGAGGCGGCGCGCAAAGGCTTCGCGCTCGCCGCGCCCTCAACGCTCCACCCAAGCGAGCGGGCGACTCACGCCGGGCGACCCTCGATCGTGATTCGTGGCCGGCATCGACGTCCAGTGTCGGGCCTACCGGCGGCGGAGTCGCGTCCGCACGCGACGTAGATCATTGTCGCACAGGTCGCCGGCGCAAATGTCTCCCGCGGTGCTCTCGACGAAGGTCTCCGCCTCCGGGCGGCAACTCTTGAGCCACGCCGAAGCCCGCAGCGCCGCAGACGCGCTGTCCGCAAATGTGTCGAGGTCGGGGTCCGCGCGCGCGAGGACGATCCCCGGATTGGTGCAGAATTGGCCGGCGCCCAGGGTCAGGAACGCGATGAAGTCCCGACCCAGTGGCCTCGATCGCCAGCACCGTCTTGCCCAGGAAGCCCAGCAGCGCTGCCGCATCGCGCAGGACGGTAACCGCCATCAGGTTGGCGGGCACGAGGAACGGCAGCGTGCAGCCATCGTCCGACGGCCGGAACACCGACGCGATCATCCCGGTCGGGCGCGTCGGCGCGCCCTGACCGCTGTCGCCTGCCGTGTCGTGCGGCCAGCGGGTGGCGCGCTGGAAGTGGTAAGGGTGGTGTCGAGCGTGTTAGGAAAGAAGCGCTCGAAGATAGCGGCTAGCCGCCTCGCCCCTACCGACCCGCGCAGCCGCGACGTGACCTGCCGGATCGTCCGCTCCACCGCCTCGCTGTGGAAGCGTCGCTCGGCAAAGAGCGGGCGACCCTGCGCAAGGGTGGGAACCGCGGCGGCACCGGTCGTGCCGCCGGCCGCGAGCGCGATCCCCATCGCGAGCGCGTCGCGTCGGTCCGATCGCCCCCTCCACTCGCTCTCCCGCTTGGTCATAACCGACAAAGATATAAATCTCTGTCCCCAGCGGTCCTGAGCGAGGCGCATCTTCACCGCCTCGAACAGCTGGTCGAGATGGCCGCCGTCCAGCGCCTCGACGTCTTTGATGGCGTTCCTTGTAGCGGCGCCGATCGATGAGAGGCTTTCCGTCCGGCTGGGATTGGCCTCGATGTGCGCGGTGGCGCCGAGGCTGTCAGTGATGACGTGGCCGATGCCCTTCAAGCCTGCCAGCAGCGCTTCGGCTTGCGGACGGTCACCTCATTGCCCGGGTGTTCAGGACGTATTGGAACTCCGGCGTGTCGGCCAGGCTGTGGACAAGCCGTTCCCACACACCTGCATGCGACCAGCGCCGGAACCGCGCATGAACCCCGCTCCACCTGCCGAACACTCCGGCAGGTCGCGCCAGCGCGCCGCACTGCCGGCCCTTCGTAGGATCGCGTCTACAAACAGCCGGTTGTCCCCGCCACTGCGTCCTCGCATTCCCTCCCGACCAGGAAGGTACTCCGCGCGATCCGTTCCCACTGCTCGTCCATCAGCGTCCGCCTGCTCAGGCCCTGGCTCCTTCACCAGCCTTGAATCAGAACCTTCAGCGAAACGGCCTTCGCTAAATGCAGACGCTTAAAGCCTGTGCCAAAGCTTGCCGTGCCGCAGTGTCGGATCGATCGCCCCCCGCTTGATCGCGGTCGTGAGCCGCTGGTGCCACGCTACGTCGCGCCACATTCCGTCGAACTGCGGGCCGCAGAAGTTGCTGGTGGCGATGGCGAGCCATCGGCCCGTCGCCGATGCCACCAACGCAGCCTCGGCCGTCAGATCCTTGACATAGCCCCAGTCGAGCAAAGGCCAATCCTTGTAATCGACGAGGCTCCAGCCTTCGGTGGTCATCAGCGGCTTGCCCGCGCGCCGGCCTTGTTCGGCGATCACGGCGATGCCGTCGAGCATCACCTTGCGCCAATGATCCGGCCGCTCGCGGAACACGCGTTCGCCGTTTAGTTGCAGATTATGATAGCTGGTGTCGGCGAAGCGATCATATTGGTAGCCGACCTGCTTGTAGAATTCGCTGCCGTTCGCCTGCGCCATCCAGAAATGCTGATCGAGCGCGTCGAACGCGCTTACCGTGCCCGGCGGCCAGGGCGTCGCGGGTTCCACCGTCGAGAAGAGCAGCGGCAAGTCGCCGTGCGTCCGGCGGAGCGCCGCCAGCGCCGTGCACATGAACGCAACCGCGCGCGGCAGCGGCCAATCGGTGTAGTCCATCGCCGGCTGGAGGTAGGGCGCCCAGGCGGGGCCGGGGAACTCGTTGTTCATATCGACATAGAGGATCGAGTCGTAGAGGCCGGCCTGCTTGATGCCGTCGAGCGTGCGGCGCCAATTCTCCGCCAGCTGCTCGGGTCCTGCGATGCGACGGCGCAGATTGTCGGCATCCTGCCGATGCCAGGTCGACAGCCCGACCTTCATGCCGCGATCACGGCATTTGCCCATGAATTCGTACAATGCGGGGATCACCCGCACGCGCGTCAGGGTCGGGCTGCCCCAATCCTGCGTGTTCCATTCGGGCTTGAGCAGCCACTCTCGCCGCGGATCGGCGGCGACAAGCTGCGGATAAGCTTCGATCCGCACGGCATCGTAGCCGCGCTCGCCCAGTTGATCGAGCGCGCGATCCCAATCCTCGTAACCCGCGCCGGGCCAGCGCCGTTCGAGCCACGAGAAATCCCACATCGTGATCGCGCGCGGGCGCTTGGCGGGCTTGGGCGACGCCGCACCGAGCGGCCCCGCAGCCAGCGCGGCGCCGGTGGCCGCCAGTCCGGACAGGAATTGCTTGCGGTCGAGGGTAGGATCGGTCGGCATGAAGCTACTCCGAGCGGCGGGTGGTCAGGTTGAAGCGGCGGTCGAGATCGGGGTGAAGCTCGAGGCCCAGCCCCGCACCCGGCGGCACCGTGATCATCCCGTTGCGGACGGGCGGCACCGCCGTGACGATATCGGCGTACCAGCCGCCGTAGAAGGCACGCACCGACTCCTGCACCAACGCATTGGGTGCGTTGAGCGACAGGTGGGTCGAGGCGGCGAGCACCACCGGCCCGGTGCAGTCGTGCGGCGCGACCGGCAGGTGCCACGTTTCCGCCATGGCGGCGATCTTGCGTCCCTCCGAAAGCCCGCCGCACCAGGAAAGGTCGAGCATGACGATGCCCGCCGCTTCAGTCTCCAGCAGGTCGCGAAACGCCCAGCGCGTCCCAAGCGTCTCCGACGCGCATAAAGGTGCACGGCTGCGCTCGGCGTAGCGCCGGAGCGAGCCCAGGCTGTCCATGCGGATCGGGTCTTCGTGCCAGAAGGTGTCGTAGGGCGCGAGCGCCTCGGCGATGCGGATCGCGGGCGGCAGCTGCCACAGCGAGTGGAACTCGACCATGATGTCGATGCGGTCGCCGACCGTCTTGCGGATGCGTTCGAACGGCTCGAGCGCGATGCGCATGTCGGCGGGCGAGATGTAGAGGCCGCCGGTCTTCTCCGCATGCGGATCGAACGGCCAGATTTTCATCGCGGTGATGCCGCTCTCCAGCAGGTCGATCGCCAATTCGTCGGCCCGCGTCAGGAAGGCTTCGAGATCGTCGTGCCCGGCGACGGGCGTGGCGCCGAGCCCCCAATTGGCGACCTTCTGCTCGCGCGTGGTGCGGACGTAATGCGAGCCCGCGCACGTATTGTAGGTACGGATCTCCTCGCGGGTCCGTCCGCCGAGAAGCTGACAGATCGGCTGGCCGACCGCCTTGCCGAACAGATCCCACAAGGCGATATCGACCGCGGAGGCGGCGCGCACCTCCGCTCCGGTCGAGCGGAAGCCGAGATAACCGCCGAGCGACTTGGCGATCGCATCGATCGCGAGCGGGTCGCGCCCGATCAGCTGCGGCGCGACGATCTCGTGCAGATGCCCTTCGACTGCGGCTGCGCCATAGAAGGTCTCGCCCAGGCCGACGAGGCCCTCGTCGGTTTCGATGTGCACCCACAGCAGATTGGGATGTTCGGCGATGCGCAGCGTTTCGAGGCCGGTGATCTTCATGGATATACTCAGTTGAACCCGGACTTGTTGAGCGCGCGCAGGCTTAATTCGAAATGCGCGTCCATCGCCGCTTCGGCCGCGGCCGGATCGCCGGCGGCGATGGCCGCCGCGATGCGATCGTGCTGGTCGAACACGCTCAGCCGCTCCGCCTCGGTCCGCCGGCTGCGCCAGCCGATCGGGCAGGTCTCGCGCATCAGATCGGCGAAGGAGGCGATCAGCAGTCCGAACACCGGATTGCGCGTGGCCGCCGCGATAGCGGCGTGGAAGGCGATGTCATGCTCGGTCTGCAGGACGAGGTCGTCGCCCGCGCGGCGCATCGCGGCGGAATGCGCCACAATCGCTTCGGCCTCGCCGGAGGTGCGCCGCATGGCGGCGAGGGCGGCCGTGCGCTGCTCCAGCACGCCGCGGGCATCCCAGATCTGTGGCACGGTCGCCTGTGCGGTATCGACCGCGTGCACGAACGGCAGCGCCATCACCGACCCGTCGACCGCGCCGACGCGCGCGCGCCGCCCCGGGCTGACCTCGATCAGCTTCAGCGCGGACAGTGCGCCGAACGCCTCGCGCACGACCGTTCTGCTCACCCCGACGCGATCGGCGATCTTCATCTCGCTCGGCAGTGGATCGCCCGTCCGCAGGCCGTTGTCGCGGATATGGCTCTTGACGGCATCGAACACCGCCCGGGTCAGATTGGGAGCTGCGTCGCGCATAGCTGTTGCCAAACCTGTATTAACAGTTAGGGGTGATAAATGCTCGACAGCAAGCAGTCAAGGAGCAGCGATGATGGGTGAAAGCGTGGGGGGCAGCACCGTGCTCCTGACGGGCGCGTTGGGGA
>CAXTNG010000171.1:0-7215 GCA_964245475.1 uncultured Sphingomonas sp.
CCGCCTATCTCGCCAATCTGCGCAACTGGTTCATCGGCCACGACCTCGGCACGATCACCTTCGCGCCGGTGTTCATCATGGTGGCAAGCGGCAGCGTCGGGCGCTGGGCGCGCCGCGTCGATGCGCGGCGGCTCCGCGAGGCGGCAGTGCTGCTTGCGTTCGTGCTAGCAACGACGGTCGCTGTGTTTGCGCAGGACGGCCGCCCGCTCACCTTCGTGCCGATCCTGCCGGTAATCCTCGCGACGTTCCGCATCGGCCGGCTGGGCGCGGCGGCGGGGGTGGTGATCGTCGCGCTGGTCGGTGGCCTGCTGACCATGGCGGGGCACGGGCCGATCGCCGTGCTCGATGGCGATGCGGCAAGCCGGACGCAGTTCTTCCAATTCTACCTCGCCGCGACGGTGCTGACCGCCTTGCCGGTCGCCGCCGATCTGGCGCGGCGGCGCGAGCTGTTCCACCGGCTGCGCGACAGCGAGGCACAGCTCAGGCTGTTGACCGAGCATTCGACCGACATCGTGATGAACCTGAAGCCGGACGGCACGATCCGCTACGCCTCGCCGTCGATCGCGCAGCTCGGCGGCTATGCGCCCGACGCGGTGATCGGGCTGAACGCGCTGTCGCTGGTCGTGCCGGAGGACCGCAGCGCGGTGCAGGCGGCGCACCGCGCGGCGCTGGCGCAGCCGTTCGCGACGCAGATCGTCGAATATCGCGCGAACACGGCGGACGGCGCCAGCCGCTGGTTCGAGACGCACACCCGCGGCGTGATCGACGAGGAGGGGCGGGTGACCGGCGCGGTCAGCGCGGTGCGCGACGTCTCGCACCGCAAGGCGATAGAGGCCGAGCTGGAGCGCGTCGCCGCGACCGATCCGCTGACCGGGCTTGCCAATCGCCGCGCATTCGACGCCGAGCTCGCGCGGCGGATCGCCGCGGCGGCCGCCGGCGCTCCGCTGGGGCATGTGGCGATCTTCGACCTCGATCACTTCAAGCGCGTCAACGATCGCCATGGCCATGCCGCCGGCGACGAGGTGCTGCGCCGCTTCGCCCAGATCGCCCGCGCCAGCGTTCGCGAGGGCGACATGGTGGCGCGGCTGGGCGGCGAGGAGTTCGGCGTGGTGCTCGGCGGATCGGGGCGCGAGCAGGCGCGGCTGGTCTGTGACCGCATCCGCACCGCGCTGGCGGCCAACCCGCTCCGCATCGGCGATGCGGCGATCGTGGTGACGGTGAGCGCGGGCGTGGCGGGGCTGACCGCCGGCATCTCGGCGAGCGCTGCGCTCGATGCCGCCGACGCGGCGCTTTACCGCGCCAAGATGGAAGGGCGCGACCGGCTGCGGCTGGCGGCCTAGACACGCGGGACGGCAGTTCGCGGGGGTTATCCCGCCATCCGTTCGTCGAACATCCCGAAGAGCAGGGTGGAGGCGTACATCGCGATCGCGCGGTCGCGGGGCATGGCGGCCGCCCATTTGCGCATGTCGAAGGCGGCGTTCTGCAGCGCCATCAGCGCCTGCGCGGCGATGAGGGCGTCGACCGGGCGGCACGAGCCCTGGGCGACGCCGTCCATGATCGTACCGGCATAGCGGCGCGCGATCCGGTTGGAGCGGTCGACCATCGCGGCGCGGGCGCCGAGCGGCAGGCCGGAGAGCGCGGTGGTGCGAAGCAGGGGGCTGCGCTCGGCGAACTGGATGTCGAGCAGCGTCGCGACCGCGCTGGACAGGCGGTGCCAGTGGCTGCCGCCGGCCTCGTCGGCAACGCGCTGTGCGTCGGCGATCGTGTCGAAGCTGCGGCGGTAGCAGGCGATCACCAGCTCGTCCTTGGCGTCGAGATGGTGATAGAAGCTGCCCTTGGTGACGTTGAGCTCGGCGGCGATCCGCTGGACGGAGGCGCCGCGGTAGCCGAGCTGGTTGATCAGCCGCGTCGCCGCCAGCAGGAATTGCGCGCGGGCGGGTTCGGCCTCGGTATGGCTGAGGTCGAGCATCGCGGGCGTCCACGCCGCATCGAACGCGGCGATGCCGTGCTCGAACACGTCGAGCAGCCGCGCCTCGACTCGGGCATATTGCTCGGGCTCGTAGCGCGGCAGCCAGGCGGTGAGCCAGAAGCTGTTTTCGAGCAGCACATGCGCGCGGGCGCCGTAGAGATCGGTGTGCGCGCGGCTCGCCGCGGGGCCCCACAGCGCGCGGGTGGCGCGGAACACCCGCTGCCAGCCCGCCATCAGCTGCGCGCGGATCGGGTCCTCGGTGGCGCGCAGGTCCGAGAGCACGGCGAAGGCCCGGTCCTCGCCCCGCTCGATGCGGAGCATCCGCTCCATGTTGAGCCGAAGGAACCGCGCGACACGCGAGCGCGGATCGGCCTCTCGGCCCGCCTCCGCCAGCATCGCCATCAGCGTGTCCAGCGTGTTTTCGAACGCGGCGGCGGCGAGCTCCTCCTTGCGTTTGAAGTAATAGGTGACGCTAGTCGTGTTGAGCCCGACGCGGCGCGCGACGTCGGCGAAGGTCATGCCCTTGGCCGATTGCTCGTTGATCGCTTCGGCTGCGGCGGCGAGGATCGCGTCCCGCTTCTGGCGGAAGCGCCGGGTGCTCTGCGCAGCGTCGGTGGGGGTCGCATCCTCTGGCGCCATGGCCATCGTGTATCACCTCGTTGCTCGGGGAACAGTGCTTTTGTCATGCCCGCGTGATTGCGTCGCGGGGGTTTACCGAAAAACCGGTACGGTCTAAGCCGCGCTCCGACCAGGCAGGAGCGGCTCCAAGTGGACTTCACCCTCAACGAGCGCGAGACGCATTTTCGGGACCGGGTGAAGGACTTCGTCGACCGCGAGATCAGGCCGCGGCAGGCCGACTACGACGCGCAGGAGCATGAGGGCGAGCGCTGGAAGGTGCTGCCCGTTATTGAGGAGGTGAAGGCGCGGGCGAAAGCCGCAGGCTTGTGGAACTTCTTCATGCCTCCGGCATCGGGGCGGCCACCGATCGACGATAGCTTTCGGTTCGAGGGTACGCAGCTCAGCAACCTCGAATATGCGCTGTGCGCCGAGGAGATGGGACGCGTCGGCTGGGCGAGCGAGTGCTTCAACTGCTCGGCGCCGGATACCGGTAACATGGAGGTGTTCCACCGTTACGGCACGCGCGAGCAGAAGGAGCAGTGGCTCCGCCCGCTGATGAACGGCGAGATTCGCTCGGCCTTCCTGATGACCGAGCCGGCGGTCGCCTCTTCGGACGCGACCAACATCGAGACCGCCATGGTCCGCGATGGCGACGATTACGTGATCAACGGGGTGAAATGGTGGTCGAGCGGCGTCGGCGATCCGCGCTGCAAGGTCGCGATCGTGATGGGCAAGACTGCTCAAGAGGGTTCGCGCCACGAGCAGCAGTCGATGATCCTGGTGCCGATGGATGCGGCCGGCGTCACGATCCGACGGATGCTCAGCGTCTATGGATACGACCACGCGCCGCACGGGCACGGCGAGGTCGAGCTGAAGGACGTGCGGGTGCCCGTGGAGAACGTGCTGCTCGGCGAGGGCCGGGGGTTCGAGATCGCGCAGGGGCGGCTTGGGCCGGGGCGTATCCACCATTGCATGCGCACGATCGGGGTCGCCGAGGAGGCGATCGAAGCGATGGCCAAGCGGCTGCTGTCGCGGGTCGCCTTCGGCAAACGGATTGCCGACCACAGCGTGTGGGAGCAGCGCATCGCCCGCGCGCGGATCGACATCGAGATGACGCGGCTGCTCTGCCTCAAGGCCGCCGATACGATGGACAAGGCGGGCAACAAGGCGGCGCAGCTCGAGATCGCGATGATCAAGGTGCAGGCGCCGCTGATGGCGCTGCAGATCCTCGACGACGCGATCCAGGCGCACGGAGGTGGCGGCGTGTCGGGCGACTTCCGCCTGGCGCACGACTGGGCGGCGATGCGCACGCTGCGCTTCGCCGACGGGCCGGACGAGGTCCACAACCGGGCGATCGCGCGCAACGAGTTCGGGCGGTGGGGGGATTGGCGCGCCGAGGTGCCGGCGCGGCGATGAAGGCCGCCGTCCTCTTCGAGCCCGGAACGCCACTGTCGATCGACGACGTCTCGGTCGACAAGCCAGCCGCGCACGAGGTGCCGATCCGCACCGCGGGGGTGGGGGTGTGCCGATCGGGCAAGCGGTTGCAAGGCGGGCTGATGGGCGGCAACCGCTTTCCCGTCGATCTGCCGCGGCTGGTCGACTTGTACCAGCGCGGGCTGCTCGACCTCGACACGATCATCGCCGAGCGGCTGCCGCTGGAGCGGATCAACCATGCCTTCGACGCATTGCGCAAGGGCGATGCGACGCGCTCGGTCGTGGTGTTCGGGTGAGCGAGGCCGCCGCTGGCATGACCGGCACGGTGCCGGTTGCCGACAAGGACCGGCTCGACCTCGACCGGCTCGCCACCTGGATGCAGGCGAACGTGCCCGGTTTCGCGGGCCCGCTCGGCTACGCCAAGTTCGCGGGCGGCCAGTCCAACCCGACGTATCGCCTCGACACGCCGGCGCGCGCCTACGTGCTGCGGCGCAAGCCCTTCGGCCCGATCCTGCCGTCGGCGCATGCGGTCGAGCGCGAGTATCGGGTCATCGCCGGGCTGCACCCGACCGGCTTCCCGGTGCCGCGCCCCTATGGGCTGTGCGAGGCCCCCGACGTGATCGGCGCGGCCTTCTACGTGATGGAGATGGTCGGGGGCCGGACGATCTGGGACGGCAGCATGCCCGACGCCGCGCCGGCCGGGCGGCGCGCGCACTACGACGCGATCGTCGACACGCTCGCCGCGCTGCATTCGATCGATTACGCAGCGGCGGGACTGGGCGACTATGGCCGGCCGGGCAATTACTTCGAGCGCCAGGTCGCGCGCTGGACCAAACAATATCGCGCCGCCGAGACCGAGACGATGCCGAGCGTCGACCGGCTGATCGACTGGCTGCCGCGCACCCTGCCCGAGCAGACGCGGACCAGCATCGTCCATGGCGATTACCGCATCGACAACATGATCTTCGCCGGCGACAGCCCGCGCGTGCTGGCGGTGCTCGACTGGGAGCTGTCGACCCTGGGCGACCCGCTCGCCGACTTCTCGTACCTCTTGATGAACTGGGTGACCGAGCCCGAGGGGCGCTCCGGGGTGATGGGGCTGACCGGCGCGGCGACGGGCATCCCGACGATCGACGAGGTGGTCGAGCGCTATTGCGCAGCGACCGGGCGCGACGGGGTGCCCGACCTCAACTGGTATTTCGCCTATAACCTCTTCCGGCTGACCGGGATCGTCCAGGGGATCAAGAAGCGGATCGAGCTCGGCACCGCGTCGAGCGCGCAGGCGGGGCGGACGGCGGCGCGAGTCTATGACCTGGCGGACGCGGCGTGGGGCTTTGCGGTGAAGGCGGG
This sequence comes from uncultured Sphingomonas sp., assembly GCA_964245475.1. Classification (GTDB taxonomy): domain Bacteria; phylum Pseudomonadota; class Alphaproteobacteria; order Sphingomonadales; family Sphingomonadaceae; genus Sphingomonas. The sequence goes on from CAXTNG010000171.1 coordinate 5,372, forward strand.
GGCATGAGCATGCGGTTCTCGGGCAAGTCGATCGTCGTCACCGGCGCCGCGTCCGGCATCGGCCGTGCCGCCGCGCTACTCTTCGCGCGCGAGGGCGGGGCGGTGGTTGCGGCGGACATCGGCGAGGGCGTCGAGGACACCGCTGCGGCGATCATGCAGGCGGGGGGCACCGCGCGCGCGATCCGGATGGACGCGGGCGACGAGGGCGACGTGATCCGCACCGTCGCGCTCGCCGCGGAGGCGCATGGCGGATTGGATGTGATGTTCGCCAATGCCGGCATCTCGGGCGGCATGGCCAACATCTTCGACACCGACGTCGCGCTGATCACCGAGGTGCTGAGGGTCAACCTGATCGGGCCGTTCCTGGCGATCAAGCATGCGGCGCCGCTCATCGCGGAGCGGGGCGGGGGCGCGGTCGTGCTGACGGCGAGCGTCGCAGGTCTCCGCTCGGGCGCGGGATCGCCGGCGTACTCCGCATCCAAGGCCGGCGTGATCAGCCTGGCTCAGGTCTCCGCGCAGCAGCTGTCGGGATCGAACGTCCGGATCAATGCGATCTGCCCCGGGCTGACGGAGACCGGCATGACCAAGCCGGTATTCGATTATGCGCGCGATGCCGACAAGCTCGACCGGGTGGGACGCCTGAACCCGCTGCGCCGCGGTGCGCAGCCCGAGGAGCTGGCCGAGGTCGCCGCCTTCCTCGCGTCGGACGCGGCGAGCTATGTTAATGGTCAGGCCTGGGCGGTCGACGGCGGGCTCTCGTCGAGCCATCCGGTGACGCGCCAGGATTACGGCAAGACGGCGGTCTAGGCGGATCTGAGGCCTAATCCGCAGAAGGTCCGCTTCGCGGACGGATCAGGCCCTCCTGCGCAACGCTGGCGACCAGCTGACCATCGCGCGCGTAAATGCTGCCGCGGTTGAAGCCGCGCGCGTGGCCCGCCCATGGACTGTCGGCGGTGTAGAGCAGCCAGTCGTCGGCGCGGAACGGCTCGTGGAACCAGACAGCGTGATCGAGGCTGGCGGTCTGCGCCTTGCCACCGACGAAACTGAGCGCATGGGGCAGCATGCAGGTGCCGAGCAGGGTCATGTCGGAGGCATAGGCAAGGATCGCGCGATGCACCGCCGCGTCGTCGCCGATCGGGGCGACGAGGCGGAACCAGCTCGCCTGGCGCGGTGCGCTCGGTTGCGGGTCGACCCAGGAGCGTGGGGTCACCGGCCTGATCTCGATCGGACGCGCGCGCATCAGGTGGCGGGGCGACTTATAGCCGAGCGCTGCCACCGCCTTCAGGCGCGCCGCGCGATCGGACTGGAGCGCCTCGGGCGGCGGCACGTCGGGCATCGCGTCCTGATGCGCGAAGCCGTCCTCCGGCGTCTGGAAGGAGCAGGCCAGATTGAGGATCGGCTGCCCCTTCTGCATCGCGATCACGCGCCGGGTGGCGAAGCTCCTGCCCTCGAAATCGCGCACGACGCGGTAGACGATCGGCCGCTGCTCGTTGCCGGGCCGCATGAAATAGGCGTGAAGCGAATGGGCGACCTTGGCCGGGTCGACCGAGCGCTGCGCAGCCTGGAGCGCCTGCGCGATCACCTGACCGCCGAAGACCCGGCCCTCGCCGCCTGGCTGACGCGCGCCGCGGTAGAGGTCGGTGTCGATCTCCTCGACGTCGAGCAGCTGGAGCAGCTCCTGCGCGAGCGCGGCGGGGTCGGCGTCGGGAGTCTCGGTGTCCATGGCCGCCGACGCTAGGCAAAGGCGACGACGGTGGCAATCAAGGGGCGCGGCGGCGGCGCATCGCGTCGTCGTATGCGGCCTGTGCCTCGTCGCGACGACGGGTCAGCCGGCGCATCTCGGC
>CAXTNG010000172.1:0-2441 GCA_964245475.1 uncultured Sphingomonas sp.
GCCTCCAGCACACCGGCCTCGCTGCCAGCGAGCACGCTGCCGCGCTCGACGCCGCGCTGGTCGCGCTCGCCGAGCGCGGACGCGAGGCCGACTCGGTGGCAAGCGGCGCGGCGCAGCGGCTGAGCGCGCACATCACCCGCATGGAGGCGACCAGTGAGACCGCGGGCGCCCGGCTGGAGACGGTCACCGCCGCCATGTCCGGGCAGATCGACGCGCTGCTCGGCCGCACCGCCGACGCGGTCGACGAAGCACGTAAAGGCATCGCTGCGCAGGGCGACGCGATGATGGCGCTGGTCAGCGCCAACCAGGCGACGCTCGACCAGACCGCGCGCGCCGGTGCCGACGCGCTCGCGGAGCGGATCGGATCGGTGGACAAGGCGATCGAGCGCGTCGCCGCGCGACTCGACGTGCAGCGCGAGGCGGGCGACGCGATCGTCTCCTCGCTGGAAGGCGGACTTGCCCGAGTCGACGGGCAGATGCAGGCGCTCCACGAGCAGGGCGTCGAGAAGTCGCAGATGCTCGCCGCCTCGATCAGCGCGCTCGGCAGCTCGGCCGACGCGATGACCGAGTCGCTCCGCGGCGGCGAGGCGATGGCGATCAGCACGATTGGCACGACCGAATCGCTGCTGATCGCGCTCGATTCGGCCACGCGCGAGATCGATGAGACCCTCCCCGAAGCGCTCACCCGATTGGACGACCGCATCGCGTCGAGTCGCAAGGTCGTCGCGCAGGCCAAGCCCGAGCTGCTCTCGCTGGTCACCGCGGCGGAGAGCACGCACGACGCGATCGAGGCGATCGCCGGAGTCATCGCTGAGCAACGCCGCACACTCGACCACCTCTCCGGAACCCTGCTGGAGACGCTCACCGCCGGCCGCGCCAAGGCCGATGCGCTCGGCCAGATGGTTGACGAGACGATCGGCCGCGCCCACCGCTTCACCGAGGACGCGGCACCGCGGCTGGTCGATGCGCTGCTCCGCGTCCGCGATACCGCCGCCACCGCTGCCGAGCGCGCCCGCGAGACGCTGGAGCAGGTGATCCCGGACGCCGCGCATGCGCTGGAAGCGGCCAGCGCCGACGCGATGCGCCGTGCCACCACCGACACGGTCGAGCGCCAGGTCCGCAGCCTCACCGACGCAACTGCGGTCGCCGTGGATGCCGCGACCCGCGCCACCGAGCGGCTGGCGGATCAGGTCGAGGCGATCGGCGAGCAGACCGCGCTGCTCGAGACCCGCTTCGAGGAAGCGCGCGCCACGCAGGAGGAGCAGGACCGCGATACCTTCGCGAGGCGGGTATCCCTGCTGATCGAGACGCTCAACTCGGCCGCGATCGATGTCACCAAGGTGCTCGGGCCCGAAGTCGCAGACAGCGCTTGGGCGGCGTATCTCAAGGGCGACCGCGGCGTCTTCACCCGCCGCGCCGTGCGCCTGCTCGACGGCTCGGAAGCGCGCGACATCCACCGGCTTTACGACGACGACGCCCGCTTCCGCGAGATGGTCAACCGCTACATCCACGATTTCGAAGCGATGCTGCGCACCGTGCTCGCGCAGCGCGACGGGACGCCGATGGGGGTCACGCTGCTCTCGTCCGACATGGGCAAGCTCTACGTCGCGCTGGCACAGGCGATCGAGCGGTTGCGCTAGCACGTCGAACGAGTCCATCGAGGATTGAGCGATGCAGGATGGATCCGGCGCGTCGGCCCGCGCGCCCAGGCGGCGGCTGGCGCTGTTCGCGTTCGGCGACTTCGCATTCAACCTGTACTGGCAGAGCGCCATGCTGTTCCTCCTGTTCTACTACACGGACAGCGTCGGCATCCCCGTCCACGTCGCAGGCGCGATCTACCTTGCCGCGTCGGTGTGGGATGGGATTGCCAACTTCGCCGCTGGGGTGCTCGCCGACCGTTACGGCTCGGAACGCGGCTACGCCAATGCGCTCGCCTGGGGGGCGCTGCCGCTCGGCCTAGCGTTCATGGCCGCCTATGCCGCGCCCGGCGGCACCGGCCTGGCGAGCGTCGCAGTGGCGACGGCGGGGCATTTCGCCTTCCGCACGGCCTATGCGGCGGTTAACGTCCCCTATCTCGCAATGGCAGCGCGGATCAGCCTCGACGGCCGCGACCGGGCGTTCGTCGCCGGCGCGCGCATGCTGTACGGGACGGCGGCAGCGGTGGTCGTGGCGCTGGGCACCGTGCCGCTCGGCGAACTCCTCGCCGGCGAAAGCAGCCGGCACGCCTATTTCGACGCTGCCGCCGTCTTCGCCGGCATCGCCACGCTGGTGCTGCTGGTCGTCGCGCAGGACTATCGCGAGGCGATGCCTGTCGAGCCCCCGTCCCGCGTACCGCTCGGCCGCGCCCTGCGCAGCGTCGCGGCGAAGCGCGCCTTTCTGGTACTCGCGGCGGCGATGACCGGGATGATCGTCGCCACCACCTTCCTCAACAAGGCGGTACT
>CAXTNG010000172.1:2451-7199 GCA_964245475.1 uncultured Sphingomonas sp.
CTGTTCGCTGTGACCGGCGTCGCCCGCTCGGCGACCATGCAGCTCTTCCTCGTCGGCATGCAGGTCGCGATCGTCGGGCTGCACTTCGCCTTCTGGGCGCTGGTGCCGGGCGCGATCGACTTCGGCGAGCGGACCACGGGCGTGCGAGTCGAGGGCGTGGTGCTGGGGCTGGCCGCGCTGCTCCAGCGAGTCGCGATCGGAGTCGCGACCGGCATGCTCGGCTGGAGCTTCGCCGACGCAGGGTTCACCGCCAACGTCGCGCAGAGCGCCGGCACCCAGGCGGGCATGCGCGCGGCGGTCGCGTTCGTGCCGCTCGTCTTCTACGCGCTGGCAGGGGCCGCGATGCTGTGGAGTCCGCTCGGCCGACGGGTCAGGCCCTGACCAGCTCGAAGCTGCCGCTTACCCCCTCAGCCTGTGCGGACGGCGCGATCCAAAGCTCGAAGCGTCCGGGCTCCACCGTCGGCTGAAGGTCGCGGCCGATGAACAGCAGGTCCGCGCGGGTCAGCCGGAAGCGCACCGTCTCCCGCGCGCCGGGCGCGAGCGCCACCTTGCGGAACGCTTTCAGCTCGCGCACCGGCCGGGTGACACTCGCGACCGGATCGCGGACGTAGAGCTGCACCACCTCCTCCGCCGCGCGAGCGCCGGTGTTGGCGATCGTCGCCGACGCCTCGATCGCTCCGTCCCACGCCAGCGTCGGCGAGGACAGCGCCAGGTCCGCATAGCCGATCCGCCCGTAGGTCAGCCCGTGCCCGAACGGGAACAGCGCCTCGTTCAACAGCCCGCGGAAATGCGCCTTGTACGGCTGCGGCGTCCCATCCGGATTGGGCCGGCCGGTCGGCTTGTGCGCGTAGTGATATGGCTCCTGCCCGCTCGCCTGCGGGAAGCTGACGGGCAGTCGCCCCGATGGCCCCGCCGCGCCGAACAGCACGTCGGCGATCGCATGGCCCCCCTCCGATCCGAGAAACCAGGTGACCAGAATCGCCTGCGCGTCCCTGGCCGCGCCGGTCAGCGCCATCCCGCGCCCGTTCTTGAGGATGAGAACGACCGGCTTGCCCGTCGCCGCGACCGCCTCGACCAGCGCCTGCTGCGGCGCCGGCAAGCCGATGTCGGTGCGCGACTGCGCCTCGCCGGACATGTTCTCCGCCTCGCCAACGGCGAGCAGCACGACATCCGCCGCGTTCGCCGCAGCCAGCGCCGCCTCGATCCCGCCCGCGAGCGGCTGCTCGACCCCCGAGCCCTGGGTCACCGTCACTGCGGCACCGGCCGCCCGGATGCCGCTGGCGAGGTCGACCGCCTGCTTGTTGTCGCCGTAGATCACCCACGGCCCGTTGAGGTCGTGCGGCCCGCTTGCGAACGGCCCGATCAGCGCCAGCTTTTTGCCCGCCCGCGGCAAGGGCAGCAGCTCGCCCTCGTTGCGCAGCATCACGATCGCCTTCACCGCCGCCTCGCGCGCGAGCTTGAGACTTGCCGGAGTGCGCGACCGCGCCTTCTCGCGCTTGACGTCGATCCGGCGGAAGGGATCGTCGAACAGCCCGAGCATCGCCTTGGCCGCCAGCACGCGCCGGACCGACTGGTCGAGCGCCTCCTGCGGCACCTCGCCGGCGCGCACGAGGTCGGGCAAATGTTTGATGTAGAAGCCGCTCTGCATGCTCATGTCGATGCCCGCCAGGAACGCCAGCTTGGTCGCCTCACGCGCGTCCGTCGCGAAGCCGTGCAGGATCAGCTCCTCGTCGCCGGTATAGTCGGAGACCACAAACCCGGGGAAACGCCACTCGCCGCGCAGCACATCGGTCATCAGCCAATGGTTCGCCGTCGACGGCACGCCCGAAATCTCGTTGAACGAGGCCATCGTCGACATCGCACCCGCGTCGAACGCCGCCTTGAACGGCTGCAGGTACACCTCGCGCAGCGTCCGCTCGGACACGTCGACCGTGGAATAATCGAGACCCGCCTCCGCCGCGCCATAGGCTGCGAAATGCTTGGCGCAGGCCATCACCGCATCGTCGGCCTTCAGGTCGCGGCCCTGGAATCCCTTCACCCGCGCCGCGGCGAACAGGCGGCCGAGCGCGACATCCTCGCCCGCGCCCTCCATCGTCCGGCCCCAGCGCTGGTCGCGCGCGATGTCGACCATCGGCGCGAACGTCCAGTCGATCCCCCCCGCCGCAGCCTCGATCGCCGCCACGCGCGCGGTGCGCTCGGCAAGATCGGGCTCGAAGCTCGCCGCCTCGGCGACCGGCACGGGGAAGATCGTACGATGGCCGTGGATCACGTCGGCGGCGAAGATCAGCGGGATCTTGAGCCGAGACTGAGTCATCACCGCACGCTGCATGCGCTCGGCCATCACCGCGCCGTTGCCGTTGAACACGCCGGTCAGCCGCCCCGCGACCGCGTCGGCGAGCTGCCCGTCAAAGCTCGGCCCCTGCGACGGGGGATTGAGCGTCGTCGCGACGCCCCCGCTCCACGCCGCACCATAGATGGAGAGCTGCCCCGCTTTTTCCTCCAGCGTCATCCGCGCGATCAGCGGGTCGAGGAAGGCCGGCGCCTTTGCCTCGGCAGCCTGGAGCAGCGCGTGCGCCGGGCTCGCCGCCCAGGCCGCGGCTAATGCCCCCGCCAGCGCCGCACGGCGCGTGATCCTGAGCTGCGTCATCGCTCCCCTCCCGTTCGGCCGGGCCCGCTCGACCGGACGTTGTACCGATCCATGTAACCGGTTACCCGGCGAAGATACGTAGACGTTGGCCGGGCGGACGCGCAAGGATCATCGTCGCCGTTGAAGGGGAGACGAGTGGCTGCCACGATCCGCGATGTCGCACGCGAGGCCGACGTGTCGGTCGCCTCGGTATCGCGCGCGCTGAACGGCCATCCGAGCGTCCATCCCGAGACGCGCGCCCGCATCGCCGCGGTCGCCGCGCGGCTCGGCTACGTCCCCCATGCCGGCGCGCGCAGCCTCTCCACCGCACGCGCACACGCGATCGGCGCGGTGCTGCCCGATCTGCACGGCGAGTTCTTCTCCGAAATGCTGCGTGGCATGGCGCGGGAGGCGGATACGCGCGGCTACCAGCTGCTGCTCTCCTACATGCACGCCGACATCGGCCTCGCGGCGCAGGCGATGGCGGCAATGCGCGGTCGGGTCGACGGGCTGGTGGTGATGGCGCCGCAGCTCGATGCGCGCGCTCTCGACACCATCCTGCCGCGCGCAACGCCCGCTGTGCTGCTCAACACCGCCATCGCGCCCGACCGCCACGTCCTGCGCGTCGACGGTCGTGCGGGTGCCGAGGCGATGACCCGCCACCTGCTTGCGCCAGGGCGCCGCGGCGTGGTCCATGTCGCCGGTCCGGAAGGCAATGTCGACGCCGAAGACCGGCGCGTGGGCTATCTCGCCGCCATGGCCAAAGCGCGTGCTCAGCCCCTGGTAATACCCGGCAATTTCTCGGAGGAGGCGGGTACGGCGGCAGTGAAGCGGCTGCTGGGTGAAGGCTATGCGGTCGACGCGATCTTCGCCGGCAACGACATGATGGCGCTAGGCGCGCTCACCGCGTTGCGCGATGCAGGTGTGACGGTGCCGGGGACGGTCGCGATCGGCGGCTTCGACGACGTGCCGCTCGCACGCTACCTGTCGCTCACCACCATGCGCGTGCCGATCGCCGACATGGGCGCGCGTGGCGTCGCCCGCCTGCTTGACGAACTCGCCGGCCGCGCCGCGCCGCCGGAACTCGAGCTGATCACCCCCGAGTTGGTCGTCCGCAGCACGTGTCGCAGCGTATGATCAATCGCCGCGATCTGCTGGTCGGCGCCGGCGCGCTCGGGCTCGTCGCGGCGGCGCCCCCAACCTTGCACTCCCGCCTGCCCGACTGGTTCGACGACCTGGAGAGCCGCACCTTCGCCTATTTCTGGGAGCTGGCGAACCGCGAGAACGGGCTGGTGCCCGATCGCTGGCCCACCCCCTCCTTTGCGAGCATCGCCGCGGTCGGCTTTGCGCTCACCGCCTACCCGATCGGCGCCGAACGCGGCTGGATCACGCGGGCACAGGCGATCGAACGAACGCTGACGACGCTGCGCTTCTTCGACCGCGCGCCGCAGGGGCCGCAGGCGACCGGGACGAGCGGGTATAACGGCTTCTTCTACCACTTTCTCGATATGAGAACCGGGCTGCGCTACCGCACGGTCGAACTGTCGAGCGTCGACACCGCGATCCTCCACATGGGCATGCTCCACACCGCCGCCTGGTTCGACGGCACGAGCCCCGCCGAACGCGCAATCCGCGACACCGCCGAGCGCATCGTTGCGCGCGCCCACTGGCCGTGGTTCCAGAACGGCGGGCGAGTGATCAGCATGGGCTGGCACCCGGAAAGCGGCTTCCTTGCGCGCGGCTGGCAGGGCTACAACGAAGGCATGATGGCCTGGCTGCTCGCGCTCGGATCGCGCGGCCATCCGGTCGCTGACGGCGGCTGGAATGCCTGGACCGAGACCTACGCCGGCTGCTGGCGCGGCGAGGGCGACACCCGCCGCCTCGCCTTCGCGCCGCTGTTCGGCCACCAGTACAGCCATCTCTGGGTCGACTTCCGCGGCCTGTACGACCCGCCGATGAAGGCGGCTGGTTTCGACTATTTCGAGAACAGCCGTCGCGCTACCCATGCCAATCGCGCCTATTGCATCGCCAATCCCGGCGGCTGGACGGGCTACGGCGTCAACGTCTGGGGCCTCACCGCCTGCGACGGCCCAGGCGGGATCGGGCGCTACCACGGCTATGC
>CAXTNG010000173.1:0-5696 GCA_964245475.1 uncultured Sphingomonas sp.
GGGCTGGGCAGGGGGCTCAACGCGCTGCTCGGGGAGATCGCGCGCGAGGCGCCGGTCAGCTCCGGCGGCACGGCCCCGCCCGGCGTGCGCATGCTGCCGGTCGAGGCGCTTGCGCCCCATCCCCGGCAGCCGCGCCGCCGCTTCGACGAAGCGCAACTCGACGAGCTCGCGGGCTCGATCGCCGCGCGCGGGCTGATCCAGCCGATCGTCGTGCGTCCGCACGGCCACGGCTTCCAGATCGTCGCAGGCGAGCGCCGCTGGCGTGCCGCGCAGCGCGCGCATCTGCACGAGGTGCCGGTCGTCGTGCGCGACCTCGACGACTTCGAAACGTTCGAGCTGGCGCTGATCGAGAACATCCAGCGCCAGGATCTCAACGCGATTGAGGAGGCGCAAGCCTATCACCGCCTCGCCGTTGAATACGGCCACACCCAGGAAGCGCTCGCCCGAATCGTCCACAAGTCGCGCAGCCACATCGCCAATCTGCTCCGCCTGCTCGATCTGCCCGCGCCGGTGCAGGACCATGTTGTCGAGGGACGGCTGTCGATGGGCCACGCCCGCGCACTCATCGGCGCGCGCGACGTCGAGGCGCTCGCCGACCGTGTCATCGCGCGTAACCTTTCGGTGCGCGACACCGAGAAGCTCGCGCGCGAAGCCAAGACGACACGAAGCCGCGACGGCGGAGGCAGTGCGCCGGACGCCGACGTCGCGGCACTGGAGCGCCAGCTCGCCGATCTCCTCGGCCTCGCGGTGCGCATCACCCATACGCCGAAGGGTGGCACGCTGACGCTCGCCTACACCACCCTCGACCAGCTCGACATGGTCTGCCAGCGGCTGACCGGCGAGGACATCTGACTCAGCCGCGCCGGGCGACGTCACGGGCAAGGGTCAGCGCAGCAACATCCGCGAGCACCGGTCCGGCGTTTCCCGGTGCCATCACTGCACGCTCCGCCGCCCGGACCCGGTCGAGCGCCTCCGCCAGCATCGCCGGCGACCAACGGCGCAGCGCCTTGGCGGTCGCGGCTTCCTCGCGTCCGAAGATACGGTTGCGCTTCATCACCACGTCGGTGCTCTCGCCAGCATCGATCTCGGTTCGCATCTCCGACAGCGTCACCAGCTTGCGGGCGATCGCGCGCAGCCACGCAATCGGCGAGCCGCCCTCCGCCTCCAGCCGCGCGACTTCCGCGCCGAGCCGGCCGGCGTCGCCCTCGATCAGCGCAGCCACCGCGTGGCTCGCGTCCGCCTCGCCCAGATCGGCGCCGATCGCCGCTAGGGCCTCGTCGTCGAGGTCGGCGGGCCGGTCAACGTCCGCGTCGAGGTAAAGCGCCAGCTTCTCGATCTCGCGCGTCATCACCGCACGGTCACCGCCGCATGCATCGGCGATCCGCCGCGCGATCGCCGGCGTGGTGCGGAGGCCGTGCGCATGGGCGATGTCGAGCACCAGCCGATCCGCCGCCTCGCCCTCTGGCAGGTAGCACGCGAAAGCCAGCGCATGACGCGACGCGATGGCGAGCTTCACGATCTTGGCGGTGGTACGCACGGCAGGCGCTAGCGCCACCACCGGATTGCCTGCCCGTTCGGCCGAGAGCAGCGCCTGCAACGCGTCGTGGCTCTCATCGCCGAGGGGCCCTGCGCGCACGTAGCGCACCCCGCCGAACAGCGACAGCGACGCAGCCTCGTCGGCGAGCCGCGCCGGATCACTCTTCAGCGTCGCGGCATCCAGATCGATCCGCTCGGCGTCCGGCCCGAGCGCTGCGCCGAGCCGCCGGGAAAGCTCGGCCGCGGAGGCCTCGTCGGGTCCGTGCAGCAGAAAGAGTCGAATGTCGGCGGGTGGCCGGTCAAGCGCGGTACGGATCTGGCCGAAATTGGCCTTCACGAAGCCGGTGCGGTCGTTTGCGCAAACTGCGCGACGCGCGCGACTATCTTGTCAGCGACGACGGCGGAGAGCCGCTCCAGCGCGGTGTTCTCCGCCGCGATCGTGGCATATTCGGACTGGACGGCGTCGATGCCCGCGTCCGACCCGGCGCTCGCGTCGAGCAGCACCTTGCCCTCGGCCAGGCTGACGAGCTGATAGCGCGCGCGCAGTGTGCGCCGCTCGCGACTCACCGAATCGTCCCTGCGCACGCCAAGGCCGATGATCGATTCGTCGAGCTTGACGTCGAGCCGGTAGCGGGGCGAGCCGCTCGCCGAGAGCCGATCCTTCAGCGCATTGCCGACCAGCCAGCCCGCCTTGCCCTCGATTGGCGCGACCTCGACGGCGTTGAGCGCGCCTGCAACCGGGCCGGCACCCCCGCCGGCGTAGAGCGGGTGCAGCCCGCATCCGGCGAGCGCGAGCAGCAGCGCGGGCGCGAGCCGCTTCATGCGACCAGATTGACCAGACGGTCGGGCACGACCACGACCTTGCGGGGTGCCTTGCCGTCGAGCAGCTTGACCACCTTGTCGCTGGCGAGCGCCGCCGCTTCGACATCCTCGCGCGCCGCGCCCTTGGGCAGGATTAGCGTGTCGCGGAGCTTGCCGTTGACCTGGATCGCGATCATCACCTCGTCGTCGACCAGCAGCGCCGGATCGATGTCGGGCCAGGCAGCCTCGGCAATCAGTCCCGCCTCGCCGCTCGCCGCCCCAAATTTTAAAAACCAAGCCTCCTCGGCGAGGTGCGGCACCATCGGGCTGGCGAGCAGCAGCATCGTGCGTGCCGCGTCCGTCTTGTCCCGGGAAGGCGGCGCCTTCTCGATCGCGTTGCCGAGCGTGTAGAGCAGCGCCACCGCCTTGTTGAACTGCAATCCCTCGATCGCCGTCGCCACGCCCGCAGTGGTGCGGTGGACGAGCTTGCGCAACCCGATGTCCTCACCCTCGCCGGCCTCTTCCGCCGAGACGATCCGCCACAGCCGCTGCACGAACCGCCACGCCCCCTCGATTCCGTTCTCGCTCCACTCCAGGTCGCGCTCGGGCGGCGAGTCCGACAGCATGAACCACCGCACCGCGTCCGCGCCGTACTGGTCGACGATCGGCTCTGGATCGACCGTGTTCTTCTTGGACTTGGACATCTTTTCAATGCGACCAATGATCGCTGGCTTGTCGGTAGCCTTTATCAAAGCAGTTCTGGCACTGGCAGGTAAATTTGTAGCCTTCGCCAAAGCAGTAACTGCGCTAATCGTAACTTGGTCTGGCGAAAGCCAATTACTATCTTCGTCTTGATATGTCTCGTGCGTCACCATGCCTTGGGTAAACAGCCCGGTGAACGGCTCGGCCACGTCGAGCTGCCCCAAATGATTCAGCGCCCGTGTCCAGAACCGCGCGTAGAGCAGGTGAAGGATCGCATGCTCCACCCCGCCGATATACTGACCCACCGGCAGCCACTGCTCCGCGGTCGCGCGATCGAACGGCTTGTCGTCCGGTTGCGAAGCGAAGCGGATGAAATACCACGACGAATCCGCGAACGTGTCAAGCGTGTCGGTTTCGCGCACCGCCTCGGCGCCACACTTCGGGCAAGCGACATGCTTCCACGTCGGGTGCCGGTCGAGCGGGTTGCCCGGAACCTCGAAGCTCACGTCCTCGGGTAGCGCCACCGGCAGCTGGTCTTTGGGCACCGGCACGACGCCGCACGCTCCGCAATGGACGATCGGGATCGGCGTCCCCCAATAACGCTGGCGCGACACGCCCCAGTCACGCAGCCGGTACACGGTGGTCCCCTGCCCCCAGCCCTCGCCTTCGGCGCGCGCGATCACCGCGCGCTTGGCGTCCTCGACGTCCATCCCGTCGAGGAAGTGCGAGTTGCACAAGGTCCCCGCACCCGTCCACGCGACATCGCCGGCGAACACCGGCGCATCCTCCGTCCCCTCGGACACGACGCGCCGAACCTCCAGCCCGTATTTGCGCGCGAACTCCAGGTCGCGCTGGTCGTGCGCGGGCACCCCCATGACCGCGCCGGTGCCGTATTCCATCAGCACGAAGTTCGCGATGTAGACCGGCAGCTCCCACGCTGGATCAAAGGGATGCACCACGCGCAGGCCGGTGTCGAACCCCAGCTTCTCCTGGGTCTGCAGCTCCGCCGCGGTGGTGCCCCCCGCCTTGCACCGCTCGATGAACGCCGCCGCCTCCGCGCTCGACACCGCGGCAGCCCGCGCAATCGGATGATCCGCCGCCACGGCCACAAAACTCGCGCCGAAGATCGTGTCGGGCCGCGTCGAATAGACCGCGATCTCCTGCCCGGCGCCGACCGGCTTGAACCGGAATTGCAAGCCCCGCGAGCGCCCGATCCAATTCTCCTGCATCAGCCGGACCTTGTCGGGCCAGCCCTCCAGCGCTCCCAGCCCGTCGAGCAGCTCGTCGGCAAACGCAGTGATCTTCAAAAACCACTGGTTGAGCTTGCGCTTCTCGACCAGTGCGCCCGATCGCCAGCCGCGCCCGTCGATCACCTGCTCGTTGGCGAGCACGGTCATGTCGACCGGGTCCCAATTGACCGCGCTCTCCTTGCGATAGACCAGCCCGGCTTCGTAGAAGTCCAGGAAGAGCGCCTGCTCATGCCCGTAATAATCCGGCTCGCACGTCGCCAGCTCGCGCGCCCAGTCGAGCGCGAAGCCCAGTCGCTTCAGCTGCGCCTTCATCGCGGCGATGTTGGCGCGGGTCCACGTTCCCGGATGGACCCCCTTCTCCATCGCGGCATTCTCGGCGGGCATGCCGAACGCGTCCCATCCCATCGGGTGCAGCACCTCATAGCCGCGCATCCGCCGGTAGCGCGCCAGCACGTCGCCCATCGTGTAATTGCGGACATGCCCCATGTGGATCTTCCCCGACGGATAGGGAAACATCTCAAGGACATAGGACTTGGGCTTGGGCGAGGAATCGTCAGCAGCGAACGTTCGCCGCTCGTCCCAGACGGATTGCCAGTGCGCGTCCGCCTTCAGTGCGTTGAAGCGCGTGCCTGTCATGGGTTCAGCTCTGCGGCACCCGGCATCAGCCGGAAATGCTCGCGCGGCGCAGGTCGCGCGCCTTGGTGAGGATGATGTCCTCCAGCTTCTGTACCGTCGAGGCCTGCACTGGCGCCGCGACCCACTGCCCGTCCTGGTTTACCTGGCGCAGCGCCGCGACCCGCACCGCGTCCGCGCGCAGGTCCTGGTCGAGGATCGACACCGTCACCTTGATCCGCTCGCCCGGCGAGTTCGGGTTGACGTACCAGTCGGTCACCACCACGCCGCCGTTCGAATCGGTCTGCACCAGCGGCATGAACGACAGCGTGTCGAGCGTCGCGCGCCACAGATAGGAGTTGACGCCGATCGTGGTCACCTTGGACGCCGCGAGGTCGGCCTTGGCGCTGCCGTCGCGTCCTCCGCAGGCGGCGAGCGAAAGGGCGCAGGCGGCGAGCGGCAGCGTGGCCAGAAGGCGGTTCATACAGGTGTCCTGAAAGCACATGGATACGCCCCGCGCTCTACAGGCGCGCCCCTCCCCCCGCAAGCGGCGGCAGGAGCGATCACTTCTGTGGACGGTGTGCAACACTCTGGAAAGATTCGTGCCGCACTGATGTATGCGCGTGTCCGAATCATGCTAGGCGCGTTGATGCGAGTCCCCACATGGAGAGGGACGCTCGAAGGGGTCGGATTGTGGTGAAGCGCCGGGTCATGGCAGGGATTGCAGCCGCGGCGCTCGCCGCCGGCGCTTTCGCCGTCGCGCCCGCGGTCGGCGCCACCGAGCATGTCCAGACC
>CAXTNG010000173.1:5706-7185 GCA_964245475.1 uncultured Sphingomonas sp.
CGATGGGGTCCGGCGAGCGGATCGGCGAGATCGCGCTCGGCGAGGCCGCAGCGTCCCGCTTCGGCGCGCCCTACTGGTTCGCGGCGCGGGCCGACCTCCACGCCGTGCTGCTCGACGCGGTCCGGGCCCGCACCAACCGCGCCGCCGACACCCGTATCGCCGCTGTCGAGCCTGCGCCCGCGGTCGGCCTCGCGCCGATCGCCTACAGCCTCGGCGCTGCGGTCGGCTGGAAGCGTTTCGCGGTGCAGGGCGACGTCAAGCGCGTGGATGCCGGACTTCGGCCCGGCAGCCGCGAAGCGTTCGACGTCGGCCTGAGCTACACCGGCACCCGCTTCGGCGCCCAGGTCAAGGCCGCCGCCGATCGCCCGCTGGACACCGGCCCCCGGATGATCGAGGACGCGCCGAGCTACTCGCTCGACGTCGGCGGCTCGTACAAGCTGACCCGCAACGTCGACCTGACCGCCGGCGTCCGCTACCGCACCGACCGCGAACGCCTCGCCCGCCTCGCCGACGACCGGCGGGACAGCCAGGCGGTGTACGTGGGAACGGCGTTCAGGTTCTAGCGCAGCGCGGCTTGCGCCACGCTGGCGCAAGACTCGCGCAAGCTCGGCCGGCGTCGCATAGCGACGTCCGACGGCGCGGCTTTGCCGCGACGGGCCTCTAACGTTCAGCTAACGGCAGCTTGCGCCTAATTGCGGACATTTACCGGCTGGAAGTCCTTTGTTCGTATCGGCTGGACCAGCAAACCGGTTGGTATGAAGGAGCCTTGATGGCTTGGATTTTAGGCCTTCATCCTCTGCCCCGATGGATCGTGGGTACAGACGTCACTCCCGATCGGCAGGCGCTGCAAAGTCTTCGTAACGATTATCTGCGGGAGCATGCCGCCGAGCTTCCGTTTCGAGCTTCCCTATTGACGCAGGGCGTTCATTTGCCCGCCTCTTTGTTCCCAACGGATGCGCGCGTTCGCTCGTCAACCCAGAACCCCCCGGACTTCTTGACTCTCGCGGGGTGGGGGGTTTCCGAGCGGATGAAGGACATTGTCGAGGGTGTCGAACCCGACGTTCATCAGTTCGTGCCGGTAACGATCTACCTGCGGAACGGTAAGCCGACGCCCAAGCGATACTTCGCGGTCGTGCTGGGGAATCTCGCGAGAGACCAGATCGATGACGAACTTACCACGCTTCGACGCAATCCGAAGGGCAAGATAGAGCCACCGGACTCGAGCGGCAATAGGGGTACGATCAAAGTCAATCGCAATGAGACAAGAGATTGGCACGCGTGGTTCAGTCGCGACATCTATGACAAGTTCACGATCTCGGATGAGCTCCACGCGGCAATCCGCCGTGAGAAGATACCGGGGATCGATTTCACGTATCTGAGCGAACGATAGATCAACGCTGTTGGAGCCATCTCGGCTGTTCACAACCACAAGCCGAACGTCCGCTGTCCACCAACAACAGCCATTCAGCTGCCCAGCCA
>CAXTNG010000174.1:0-2991 GCA_964245475.1 uncultured Sphingomonas sp.
GTCTTGGTCAAGGGATCGAACGGGGTAGGGCTCGCGCGCGTTGTCGCAGGGCTCGGGGGCGGGTAGATGCTGTACTGGATTGCGGGGTCGCTCGGCTTCCCCCATGCCCTGAACCTGATCCGCTACCTGTCGTTCCGGACGGGCGCCGCGGTGGCGACCGCCCTGCTCATCGGACTGATCATCGGACCGAAGTTCATCGGCTGGCTGCGCATCCGCCAGGGCAAGGGCCAGCCGATCCGCGCCGACGGCCCGCAGACCCACCTCGCCAAGCGCGGCACGCCGACGATGGGCGGGCTGATGATCCTGGCCAGCCTCGTGGTCTCGATCCTGCTGTGGATGGACCTGTCGAACCCCTTCGTCTGGGCGTGCCTGTTCGTGACTCTAGGGTTTGGGGCGATCGGCTTCCTTGACGATTACGACAAGGTCAGGAAGGCGAGCACCGCCGGCATTTCCGGGCGGGTGCGGCTCCTGCTGGAGTTCCTGATAGCGGGCGTGGCGGCGGTGATCATCATGCGCCAGAACGGCACGGGTCTGTTCCTGCCCTTCACCAACCGCATGTACCTCGAATTGTGGTACTTCTATCCCCTGTTCGCGGCGTTTACGATAGTCGCGTTCGGCAACGCGGTGAACCTGACCGATGGGCTGGACGGGCTGGCGACGATGCCGGTGATCATCGCCTCGGTGGCGTTCATGATCATCGTCTATCTCTGCGGCAACGTGAAGTTCGCCGACTATCTCGGTATCCCGCATGTGCCGCTCGCGGGCGAGCTGGCGATCTTCTGCGGCGCCGTGGTGGGCGGCGGGCTCGCGTTCCTGTGGTACAATGCGCCACCCGCGGCCGTGTTCATGGGTGACACCGGCAGCCTCGCGCTTGGCGGTGCGCTCGGCACGATCGCGGTGGTCGCGCATCACGAGCTGGTCCTCGGCGTGATCGGCGGGCTGTTCGTGGTCGAGGCGATGAGCGTCATCATCCAGGTGTTCTGGTACAAGCGCACCGGCAGGCGCATCTTCCGCATGGCGCCGATCCACCACCATTTCGAGCAGCTCGGCTGGAGCGAGCCGACCGTCGTGATCCGCTTCTGGATCATCAGCCTGATCCTCGCGCTCGCAGGCCTGTCGACGTTGAAGCTGCGGTGATCCTGTCCGTCGCCTGGAAGGGACGGCGCTACGCCGTGCTGGGCCTCGCGCGGTCGGGGCTGACGACGGCGGAGGCGCTCGCGTCGGCGGGCGCGCACGTCGTCGGCTGGGACGAGAACGCGGAGGCCCGCGAGCGGGCGGCGGCGATCGACGGCGTGATCGTGCACGACCTCGCCCAGCTCTCGCTCGACGGCGCCGCCGGTCTGGTAATTTCCCCCGGCGTTCCGCTCAACACCGATCCGCTCGCCGCCAGGGCGCGGGAAGCGGGCGTTCCCGTGATCGGCGACATCGAGCTATTCGCTCAGGCGCGCGCCGAGCTGCCGCCGCACAAGGTGGTCGGCATCACCGGCACCAACGGCAAGTCGACGACCACCGCGCTGGTCCACCACATCCTCCGGTGTGCGGGCGTGCCGACGCTGATGGGTGGGAACATCGGCCTGCCGATCCTCGCGCAGGAGCCGCTGCCAGAAGGCGGCGTCTATGTGCTGGAGCTGTCGAGCTACCAGATCGACACAACGCAGAGCCTCGACTGCGATGTGGCCGTGCTGCTCAACATCACGCCCGATCACCTTGACCGCTACGACGGCAGTATCGACACCTACGCCGCCTCTAAGGCGCGGCTGTTCGCAATGCAGTCGCCGGCGCATGAAGCCATCGTCGGCATCGGCGACACCTGTTCGGCGCAGATCGCGCGCAGCCTTTCCGCCCGTGCCGAGCACCTCGCCAAGATCGCGCCGGGCGTCTGCATGGACCAGCGCGGCTGGCCGGGGCTGCAGGGCCCGCACAATGCGCAGAACGCGCTCGCCGCCATCGCCGTCGCCCGCGCGCTCGGCGTGTCGGAGGCCGACATCCACGAGGGCCTCGCCAGCTTCCGCCCGCTGCCGCACCGGATGGAGCCGGTCGCGACGGTGAACGGCGTCGCCTACATCGACGACAGCAAGGCGACCAATCCCGAGAGCACCGCGCCCGCGCTCGCCGCGTTCGATCGCGTGCACTGGATCGTCGGCGGCAAGCCCAAAGGCGACGACCTCTCCGCCTGTTTTCCCGCTTTCGGCCATGTTGTGCGCGCTTATACGATCGGCGAGGCGGGTTCGCGCTTCGCCGCGGTGCTGGAACCGCACATGCCCGTCGAGGAGGCGGGCACGCTCGCCACCGCGCAGGCGCAGCCAGGGGACACGGTGCTGCTGTCGCCGGCATGCGCTAGCTTCGACCAGTTCCGCGACTATGAAGAGCGCGGTCGCGCGTTTCGCGACGCCGTGGGGGAATTGCGATGAGGGGGTTCGTCGCACGTTTCAAGAACCGGGGAGGGCGCGGAGATCGCTCGCCGCTCGGCAACTGGTTCTGGGACGTGGACCGAATGCTGCTGCTGCTGACGCTGTTCCTGATCGCGATCGGGCTGATTGCGGTCGCGGCGGCGAGCCCAGCGACGGCGGTGCGCTACTCGGGCGAGCACCACAAGCTCGCGCCGCTGCACTACTTCTGGCGGCAGCTGATCTGGGTAGGGCTGTCGATGCCGGTGCTGTTCGGCGTATCGATGATGCCGCTCGCGACCGCGCGGCGGATGGCGCTGGTCGGGACGGTGGTGCTGCTATGCTGCCTCGCGCTGACGCCGTTCGTAGGCGTGTCGGTGAACGGCGCGCGGCGCTGGCTGGGGTTCGGCTTCGCACAGTTCCAGCCCTCCGAGTTCCTCAAACCCATGTTCATCGTGACGACCGCCTGGCTGCTGTCGCTGCGCGTCAAGGACCCGGAGCTGCCGACGGTGCTGATCACCGGCGGCATGACCGCGTGCGTCGCGGTGATGCTGATGCTCCAGCCGGACTTCGGCCAGACGATCATCTTCTGCCTGGTGTGGAT
>CAXTNG010000174.1:3001-4987 GCA_964245475.1 uncultured Sphingomonas sp.
CACGCCGAGGCGGGTGATGGCCGGGCTGATCGTGCTGGCGCCGGCGGGGCTGGTCGCGGCGTACTTGTTCTATGGCACCGCGCGGGCGCGGATCGACGCCTTCCTGTTTCCCGATCTGGAAGGGGAAGGCGCCGCGGACCATTTCCAGACCGATGCGGCGCACCATACGATCACCGCGGGCGGCTGGACCGGGAGCGGGCCGGGCGGCGGCGTGGCGAAGTTCGGGCTGCCCGAGGCGCACACCGATTACATCTTCTCGGTGATCGGCGAGGAGTTCGGGCTGATCGCCTGCTCGATCATCGCGGTGGTGTTCCTCGCGATCGTCGTGCGCGTTTTCGTCAAACTGCTCGACGAGCAGGACGAGTTCAAGCTGCTCGCCGCCTCGGGCCTAGCGGTGCAGTTCGGCGCACAGGCGCTGGTGAGCATGGCGGTGAACACCGGGTTGGCGCCGTCGAAGGGCATGACCTTGCCATTTATCAGCTACGGCGGATCGTCGATGATCGCGCTGTCGATCGGGATGGGGATGCTGCTGGCGTTTACCCGGCGCAACCCGTTCCTGACCCGATCGCCCTATGTCGTGCGGTGGGCTGCGGAATGAGCAAGCATTACGTCCTCGCCGCCGGTGGCACCGGCGGGCATATGGTGCCGGCGGCGGCGCTGGCAACCGAATTGACCAGGCGCGGGCACCGGGTGGCGCTGGTGAGCGACGCGCGAGGGGTGCGCTTTCCGGGGCTATTCGACGGCATTCAGACGCATGTGCTGCCCGCGGGCCGCTTCCAGGTGAAGCGCCCGCTCGGCTGGGCGAGCGCAGCGCGCGAGATGTGGCGCGGGCGGGCGATGGCGCGCGAGCTGTACCGCACCTTCAAGCCCGCCGCGGTGGTCGGCTTCGGTGGCTATCCGGCCTTCCCGGCGCTGCTCGCGGCGTTCGCCGACGGCATTCCGACCGCGGTTCACGAACAGAATGCGGTGCTCGGTCGCGTGAACCGGCTGGTCGCCGGGCGGGTGGACGCGATCGCCACGTCCTATGAGCCGACCGAGCGGCTCAAGGCCAAATACGCCGACAAGGTCCACCGCGTCGGCAATCCGGTGCGCGAGGCGGTGCTGGCGTTGCGCGCGAAGCCCTATCCGCTGCTGGAAGAGGACGGCATCTTCCGCGTTCTCGTCACCGGCGGGTCGCAGGGGGCGAGCGTGCTGAGTCAGGTGGTGCCGGACGGCCTCGCGATGCTCCCCGTCACCTTCCGCCGCCGCCTGCAGGTGACGCATCAGGCGCGAATCGAGGACATCGACGCGGCGCGCGCCAAATATGCCGAGCATCAGATCGCCGCGGACCTGTCGACCTATATCGCCGACATGCCGGGCGAGCTGGAATGGGCGCACCTCGTCATCGGCCGCGCGGGCGCCTCGACGCTTGCCGAGCTGACCGTCGCCGGGCGCCCGGCGATCCTGGTGCCGCTGCCCTCGGCGACCGACGATCACCAGACCGCCAATGCGCGCGAGATGACCCAAGCGGGCGGCGCGCGGACGATCGCGCAGGACCAGTTCAATCCCAAGGAGCTGGCCAAGCAGATGCAGAAGCTCGGGCTCGACCCGGCGGCGCTGCTGAATGCGGCGGGGCGCGCCAAGGGCTGTGGGCGGCCGAACGCGGTCAGCGACCTTGCCGACCTGGTCGAGAGCCTCGACGCGCCGGTGGCGCGGCTGCCGGTTGGCGTGCCGCAGAAGCGCGAGGCGTTCGCGTGAAAGGCGTTCCGCTTTCGATTGGCACGATTCACTTCGTCGGGATCGGTGGGATCGGCATGTCGGGCATTGCCGAGGTCATGCACAACCTCGGATATACGGTGCAGGGATCGGATGTCGCCGAGGGCTATGTCGTCCAGGGGCTGCGCGACAAGGGCATCCCGGTCGCGATCGGCCACACTGCCGAGAATGTCGCCGATGCGGCAGTGGTCGTCGTCTCCACCGCGATCGTGCGTTCCACCCCGGAGGTCG
>CAXTNG010000174.1:4997-6453 GCA_964245475.1 uncultured Sphingomonas sp.
ACCGTCGCGGTCGCGGGCACGCACGGCAAGACGACCACGACCTCGATGATCGCCGCGCTGCTCGACGCGGGCGGGGTCGACCCGACGGTGATCAACGGCGGCATCATCAACAGCTACGGCTCCAACGCGCGGCTCGGCGCCAGCGACTGGATGGTGGTGGAGGCAGACGAGAGCGACGGCAGCTTTCTGCGCCTCGACGGCACGATCGCCGTGGTGACCAACATCGACCCCGAGCACCTCGACCATTACGGCAGCTTTGAGTTCGTGAAGGACGCCTTCGTCGAGTTCGTCGAGAACGTGCCCTTCTACGGCGCGGCGCTGCTCTGCCTCGACCACCCGGAGGTGCAGAATATTCTGCCGCGGGTGCGCGACCGGCGCGTGGTGACCTACGGCTTCTCGGCACAGGCGGACGTGCGCGGGGTCAACGTCACGCCGGTGCCAGGCGGCAATCGTTTCGAGTGCATCGTGCGCCACCGCGATGGCACGACGCGCTCGATCGAGGGCATCGAGATGCCTATGCCGGGGCGGCACAACGTACAGAATGCGCTGGCGGCAATCGGCGTGGCGCTGGAGCTCGGCATCGACGATGCGACGATCCAGAAGGGCTTTCACGCGTTCGGCGGGGTCAAGCGGCGTTTCACCAAGGTGGGCGAAACCGGTGGCGTCAGCATCATCGACGACTACGGGCACCACCCGGTCGAAATCAGGGCGGTGCTGTCGGCGGCGCGCGAGAGTGCGCGGGGCCGCGTGATCGCGGTTGTCCAGCCGCACCGCTACTCGCGGCTCGGCAATTTGATGGAGGAGTTCCAGACCGCGTTCAACGACGCCGACCGGGTGCTGGTGACGCCGGTCTATGCGGCGGGCGAGGCGCCGGTTGAGGGCGTCGATGCCGATGCGCTGGTCGAGGGACTGAAGCGGCGTGGGCATCGGCATGCGGCGACAGTCGCCGATGCGGATGCGCTGGCTGACGAACTCGCGACGACGGTGCAGCCGGGTGACATGGTGGTGTGCCTGGGGGCGGGCGACATCACCAAATGGGCTGCGGGCCTGGCCGACGCCATCGGAGTGCGCCTTGCTCCCCTCCCGCTTGCGGGAGGGGTGGGGAGAGGGGCCGTGGTGGCATGACACAGATGCGGACTGAAACGCCCTACCCTAACTCTCCCCGCAAGCGGGAGGGGGACCATCTGCCTCGCGTTCGTGGTCGCCTCACCCACAACGCGCCGCTGGCACCGCTCGTCTGGTTCAAGTCGGGTGGTGCGGCCGAGTGGCTGTTCGAGCCGGCGGACGTGGACGACCTGTCCGAGTTCCTGCGCGAGTTCGATACCGCCGTGCCGGTGATGGCGCAGATCAACAGTGCCGCGGTGTTGACAGCTGCGGCGATCGCCACTGCATAAAGGAAGATCGTCATTCGGCGTCCTCGAGGAGCAGCGAACGCTCCGCCACCATGCGCCTGGCG
>CAXTNG010000174.1:6463-6965 GCA_964245475.1 uncultured Sphingomonas sp.
CGACGCAGGCGGCAGCGAAGACGACGATGAACGGCAGCAGCAGGGCGTAGCCGAAGAAGAAGGGCGGAGCACACAGCCCGAGCATCGCCGCCGCCTCGAGCCCCCGGGTCCGCCACGCCTTCGGGTTGAGCGCAGACCAGAGCCCGGCGGCCGTGCCGGTGATGGCGCTGGGGTTCGGCTCTAACCTCATCGTCCGCGACGGTGGGGTTCCCGGCGTGGTCGTCCGCCTTGGCAAGCCGTTTGCTAAGGTCGTCGCGGACAGCGACAAGCTAGTCTGTGGCGGCGGGGCCAGCGGCATCCTGGTGTCGTCCACTGCGCGTGACGCGGGGATTGCGGGTGTCGAGTTCCTCCGCTCGATTCCCGGGACGGTCGGCGGCTTCGTGCGGATGAACGGCGGCGCCTATGGGCGTGAGACGGCGGACGTGCTGGTCGAGTGCGAGGTGGTGCTGCGCTCCGGTGAGCGGCGAACGTTCGCGGCGGCGGAGCTCGGCTATACCTATCG
>CAXTNG010000174.1:6975-7183 GCA_964245475.1 uncultured Sphingomonas sp.
CTGCCGCGGTTTGCGGCGCGGCGATGCGCAGGTGAGCGAGAAGCATACCAATTTCCTTCTGAACCTTGGTGCGGCGACCAGTGCCGACATCGAAGCGCTCGGCGAGGAGGTGCGCGATAGGGTCAAGGCGCACAGCAGCATGACGTTGGAGTGGGAAATCCAGCGCGTGGGCAGTCCTCTCCCCGCCCGCCTGCGGGAGGGGTTGGGG
>CAXTNG010000175.1:0-7181 GCA_964245475.1 uncultured Sphingomonas sp.
CTGGTGGAGGGGCAGCCCCAAGCAGGTCAGCCCGCGGAACTGCCCCTCCACCAGCCTGCGGCTGATCCTCCTCCCCGTGCCGGGGAGGTCAAGTAGGTCACTCCCGCCAGATCTTGTCGCGCTTGTCGACCAGCCGCACCATCGCGGCGAAGTCGGCGGCGCCGGGGCCGCCGGGGACCTGCGCCATGTGGAGGTCGCGCTGGTGGACGGCGATCACCTCGTCGGACACCTCCAGCGGCTTGCCCATCGACAGCGTCGCCAGCTGGATCTCGCAGGCGCGCTGCAGCGCCCAGTGCTTGATGAAGGCTTCGGGCACGGTGCGGCCCATCACCAGGATGCCGTGGTTGCGGAGCAGCATCATCCTCTTGCCGCCGAGATGGGCGAGCAGCCGCTCGCCCTCCTCGTCGCGCACGGTCACGCCTTCGAAATCATGGTATGCGATCTGGCCGATGAAGTTGCAGGCGTAGAAGTTGATGGGCCGCAGCCCGCCCTCGAGCGAGCTCACCGCCATGCCGGCCGTCGTGTGGGTGTGCGCGATGCAATGCGCGTCGGGCAAATGGCGGTGGAACAGCGCGTGCTGGACGAAGCCGGCGCGGTTGACGCCATAGGCGCTGTCGGAGAGCGTGTTGCCGTCGATGTCGATCTTGACCAGGCTCGACGCGGTCACCTCCGAGAAGTGCAACCCGAACGGGTTGATCAGGAACGCGCCCTCCTCGCCCGGGATCTTCAGCGTGATGTGGTTGTAGATCATCTCCGACCAGCCGAGCAGGTCGAACACACGGTAGCAGGCGGCGAGCTGCTGGCGCGCCTCCCACTCGGCAGTGGTCATCTGCGGCTTCGCGAGCGCGGTCGCCATCACTTTCCCTCCTGACGCAATCGTATGCGCGGTATCGCACGCGCGCCGGGGATTGCCAATCCACGCGTGCGGGGTTCTATGGCGTCCGGAGCAAGGGAGAGAGCCGTTGGCGGGCATGCATATCGACACGACGTCGTCCACCGACCCTGCGGCCGCGGCCGGCTCCGCCGCCGGCATCGACGCGCCCAACCTGCGTGGCTTCGTGTTCGCGCTGTTCTTCATCTTCGGCGGGATCACCAGCCTGAACGACGTGATCATCCCCAAGCTGAAGGAGCTGTTCACGCTCAACTACACGCAGGCGATGCTGATCCAATTCTGCTTCTTCACCGCCTATCTGGTGATCGGCATACCGGGCGCGAAGCTGGTCAAGCGGATCGGCTACATGCGCGGCGCGGTGGCGGGGCTGAGCATCATGCTGGTCGGCTGTCTGCTGTTCATCCCCGCGTCGCAGACCGCGACCTACGGACTGTTCCTGACCGCGCTGTTCGTGCTGGCGAGCGGGGTGGTGATCGTCCAGGTCGTCGCCAACCCGCTGATCTCGCTGCTGGGGCCGCCGCGCACGGCGCACAGCCGCCTCACCTTCGCGCAGGCGTTCAACTCGCTCGGCACCACGGTCTTCCCGATCGTCGGCGCGATCCTGATCCTGGGCAGCCTGGCCACGGTCAGCGCCGCGGACCTGTCGGGGCCCGCGCTCGACGCTTACCGCAGCCGGGAGAGCGAGGCGATCTGGCACGGCTATCTCGGGCTCGCCGTCGCGCTGGCTGTGGTCGCGGCGGTCGTCTGGGCATTCCGCAACAGCCTGCCCGGCGAGCGGCACGAGGCGAGCAGCGGCCTCGCCGGGTTCGATCTCCTGCGGCGCACCCGCTTCGGGTTCGGCGCGCTGTGCATCTTCCTCTACGTCGGCGCGGAAGTGTCGATCGGGTCGCTGATCGTCAGCTACCTCCGCCAGCCGGGCGTGCTCGCGCTCGACGGTCAGGCGGCGGGCAAGCTGATCGGCTTCTACTGGGGCGGCGCGATGGTCGGCCGGTTTATTGGTTCTGACCTGCTCAGGATGATCAGTCCAGGCAAGCTGCTCGCCGCGGTTGCCGCCGGCGCTATCCTGCTGATCCTGGTATCGACAAGTTCGAGTGGCGCGATCGCGGGCTACAGCCTGCTCGCGGTCGGGCTGATGAACTCGATCATGTTTCCGACGATCTTCTCGCTCGCGTCCGAGGGACTGGGCGGCCGCGCGGCGGATGGGTCAGGGATCATCAACATCGCCATTTTCGGAGGCGCGGTGATCCCTCTCGCCACAGGTGCGCTGGCCGACGCAAGCGGGAGCTTAGGCCTAGCTTTCGTGCTACCGGCCTTCTGCTACGCAGTAATCCTATCTTATGGTCTTTACGCTCGCGAACCGGAGGCAGTATCGGCCGTTGATAGGATCAACGATGGCGAAGATCTGCTAGTAAACTGGTGGACAGTTTTCGCAAAGGCATTGATATCAATCTCTCTTTACGTGGTGTTCTACGCAATCGTCGGAATACAAGCCTCGGTTGACACTCCACTCGGCAGAATAACGGACGTCAGTTTGGCCGATAGGAAGCAAACTCTCCTCATACTAGGAGGAACGGGCACCGTTATCGGACTTTTACTCATAATACTCAGTGTTGTAAGGCCTATGAACAAGCAAGCATAACTACATCTTTGGCGGCGCGGTGGTGCCGTTGGCGACCGGCGCGATCGCCGATGCGAGCGGCAGCCTGGCATTCGCGATGGCGCTGCCGGCGGTGTGCTACGCGGTGATCCTCGCCTACGGCCTCTACGCGCGGCGGCCGGCGGCGGAGATCGTCTGAACCGTCGCATCCGGCTCGCGCAGCCAGGCCAGCGCCTCGTCACGGTCCGCGAAGGTACGGACGTCGTCGCGGCCGGCGACCAGACGGCGGATCTGCATGCGCACCAGCGAGTCGCCGACCACGAAGGCGAGCAGGCGGCTGCGGCGGCGCGGGTCGGCCATCATGTGGCGGAAGCCGGCGACGATGTCCTGCGCCTGCAGCTTGCAGTCGGTGACGTCGCACAGCGTGACGTGCATGTTGGGCGGGCAGCGCAGCTGCTTGTAGGTCTGTTCGCGGTCGGCGATCAGGACGGTGAGCGCGGCTGCGTCGAAGAAGCCGCCGATCGTGATGGTCACGATGCTGGTCCACGGGTCGACCTGAATGCTGTGCGAGGCGGTCATACGTCCGCCGGGTAACAGGCGATCCTTGCCGTTCGCTTACCGCCGATCGGTCCTATCTCCGTTCGCCCTGAACGAAGTCGAAGGGTACTCCCAGGTGCTTCGACTTCGCTCAGCACGAACGGATCGGGTTTACCGATCGCCGCATCAGAACGCCGGAATGCCGGTGATCGCCCGGCCGAGGATCAGCGCGTGGACGTCGTGCGCGCCTTCATAGGTGTTGACCGTCTCCAGGTTCATCAGGTGGCGCATGACGTGGTATTCGCCCGCGATGCCGTTGCCCCCGTGCATGTCGCGCGCGGCGCGGGCGATGTCGAGCGCCTTGCCGACGTTGTTGCGCTTGACCAGGCTGATCATCTCGGGGGCGAAGCGGCCTTCGTCCATCAGCCGACCGACGCGCAAGCTGGCCTGCAGGCCGAGCGCGATCTCGGTCTCCATGTCGGCGAGCTTCTTCTGATAGAGCTGGCGGCCGGCGAGCGGCGTGCCGAACTGCTTGCGGTCGAGCCCGTATTGGCGCGCGGCCTCGAAGCAGAATTGCGCCGCGCCGATCGAGCCCCAGCTGATCCCGTAGCGCGCGCGGTTGAGGCAGCCGAACGGGCCCTTAAGCCCCTCCACGTTCGGGAGCAGCGCGTCCTCGCCGACCTCGACTGCGTCCATCATCACCATGCCGGTGATCGAGGCGCGCAAGCTGAGCTTGCCTTCGATCTTGGGTGCGCTCAGCCCCTTGGCGCCCTTGTCGAGCACGAAGCCGCGGATCACACCGTCCTCGGTCTTCGCCCAGACGACGAACACGTCGGCGATCGGCGCGTTGCTGATCCAAGTCTTCGCGCCTGAGAGGACGTAGCCATCATCGACCTTGGCTGCGCGCGTCGTCATGCCGCCGGGGTCGGAGCCGGCGTCGGGCTCGGTCAGGCCGAAGCAGCCGATCCACTCGCCGGATGCGAGCTTCGGCAGATATTTCCGCTTCTGCTCTTCCGAGCCGTAGGCGTAGATCGGGTACATGACGAGGCTCGACTGAACGCTCATCATGGAGCGGTAGCCGGAGTCGATCGCCTCGACCTCGCGCGCGACCAGGCCATAGGCGACGTAGCTCGCGCCGACGCCGCCATAGTCCTCGGGGATGGTCGGCCCGAGCAGGCCGAGCGCGCCCATCTCGCGAAAGATCGCCGGATCGGTGTGCTCGTCTGCGAAGGCCTCGACGATGCGCGGCAGCAACCGGTCTCGGGCGTAGCCCCGCGCGGTGTCGCGGATCATCCGCTCGTCCTCGGTGAGCTGGTCGTCGAGGAGGAACGGGTCCTGCCAGTCGAAGCGGGTCATGTTGGTCAATTATATACTCCGTCACCCCGGCCTTGTGCCGGGGTCCAGTCGTCCGCGAGGGCTGCGGATAGAGGCTTAGGCCGCGCCGCTTGCCGCACCCTGGACCCCGGAACAAGTCCGGGGTGACGAAGGATGACAGACGGGCGGCGCTATCGTTCCATCAGACGCGGCATCAGCTCGACGAAGTTGCAGGGTGCGTGGCGGCTGTCGAGCTGCTGGGCGAGGATGCCGTCCCACCCATCCTTGACCGCACCGGTCGAGCCGGGGAGCGCGAAGATATAGGTGCCGCGCGCGACGCAAGCGCAGGCGCGGCTCTGGACGGTGGAGGTGCCGATCTTGGCGTAGCTCAGCCAGCGGAACAGCTCGCCGAAGCCGGGGATCATCTTGTCGGCGACACGCTCGACCGCCTCGGGCGTGACGTCACGGCCGGTGACACCGGTGCCGCCGGTGGTGATGACGCAGTCGACCTCCGGGTCGTCGATCCAGGCGTGGAAGCGGGCGACGATCGCTTCGCCATCGTCGCGGATGATGGCGCGGTCGGCGAGGATGTGGCCGGCGGCTTCGAGTCGGCTGACGAGCGTGTCGCCCGAGCGGTCCTCGGCGAGCCCGCGGGTGTCGGAGACGGTGAGGACGGCGATGCGGACCGGCAGGAACGCCTCAGTTGGCACTGCTCACCGTCGTCGAGCGAGGGCTGACCGTGGCGTTGATCGCGACCGTGGTGACCCGCGGTGCAGTCGGCAGCGGGGCGGCGATGCGGACGGCAGCGGCGCCCGGCAGGCCGGGGAAGCGGGGCCAGCGCCCCTGCGCCAGCGCCGAACGGCTGGCCGACCTGGCCTTGCCGCTCTGCCCCTCGTACATCCAATAGTTGCGCAGCACCGTGGTGACGTAGCCGCGCGTCTCCCAATAAGGGATGCTCTCAATGTAGAGCAGGGGATCGCCGCCGTCGCGGACGATCGCGTTCCACTCGCCGACCGGCTTGGGTCCGGCGTTATAGGCGGCAATGACCTTGGGCAGCAGCCCGCCGGTCAACCCCATGTCGCGCAGCCGCTCCAGGTGGCGCTGGCCGATGTCCATGTTGACCGAAGGCTTGGTGAGCGCGTCCTTGTCGAGGATAGTGCCTCTCTCGCGCGCGAAATCAGTCGCGGCGGCAGGCATGATCTGCATCAGGCCATAGGCGCCCGCGGGGCTGACCACCTTGTTGCGAAAGCCGGACTCTTCGAGCGTGTGTGCGTAGACAAGCGCCTTGTCGACGCGCCAGCCGCTGTCGGGTGCCCAGTTCGGCGTAGGGTAGCGCGCCTCGACCGTAGCCGAGACGCCTGACGGGCAGTTGTGCGCCAGCCAGATGGACGTTGCCGGCAGGTCGAGCGATTGGGCCACGCGCACCAGGCCGGCGAATTCGGCGGGGTCGCCGATCCGAGCCTGCTGGCGGACGACCGCATCGGCCAGCGTCGTCTCGCCGACCTCGACCAGCGCGGCGGCGACGCGGACATTTGGGCGGCGGTCGAGCGCAGCCCAGTCGCTTGCGACGAGCTGCATAGCGGGAGCGGGCTTCTGCTTCACGCCGAGCGCCTGCCGCGCAAGCTGGCCGTAGAAGCTCTCGCCGAACTGCGCCGCGGACTTGAGCCGCGCCTCGATCTTCTGCGGCTGGCCACAAACCATGTCGGCGCGCGACGCCCAATAGAGGGCTGCGGCGCGCAGGTCGACATCGGTCGCGCGCGCGGCGACGCCCTCGAAGCCGGTCTCGGCGCTTGCGCAGTCGCGCTGACGCCAGGCGGTGAGCGCATCGGTCCAGCGGCCCTGGAGCGCCCACTCGCCCGTGCCGTTCGCCGCCTTCTGCGCCATCGCGCGGGCGTTCGCGTGGTCGCCCTGGAGGAAGTAGATCCACGCCACCTTCTGCTGCCACTCGGTCAGCGCCTCGGGCGTGAGCCCTTCGGTCTGGTCGAGCAAAGCCTGCGCGCCGGCGCCGTCATCCGCCTTGACGAAGGGCTGCATCGCGACCGCCAAGTCGGCGGCGACCTGATCGCTCTTGGTCGCCTTGGCACGCGTGCGGCGCGGGGCGCCGTCCTGCCAGATCAGCGGCCGCGTAGCAGGGAGGGGCGGCAGGTCGACCGCGCCGCGGGCCTTCGCCATGCGCGCGAGCTGCTCGGCCTGCGGCAGCTCGGGAGCCTCGTTCAACAGCGCGACCAGCTGCTCGGCTTCGACCTTCGGCGAGCCCTTGGCAGTGTAGAGCTGGGCGCGGGCGATCGTGTGGAGCGGGCCGGGCTTCATCGCGTCGAGACCGATCTGCGCGTCGGTCCAGCGCTCGTCGCGGATCGCCTGGAAGACGGCGGCATAGCCTTCGCGCTGCGCCGGTTCGAGCTGCGCGGGAATGCGCGCCGCGGTCGCCAGACGGACCTCGCCGGCGGGCTCGGCCGCAAACGCCGGCAGAGGCAGCGCCAGCAGCGCCGCGGCCATCACCAACCGCATACTCAATTCCCCTTACTCCCCTGCGCCCGCATCAGCAGCCGCAGGTCCCGCCAGCTTTCCGCCTTGCACGCGGGCCTGTCGATCAGGAACCGCGGATGGTGGGTCGCCACGACGTGCACTGTTCCCGACTCGTGGTTAACAAAGTGTAAACGTCCGCGCGCTTCGGCCAGGCCGAGCCCAAGCATCGCACGGCTCGCCGCATCGCCGAGCAGGAGCAGCCGTTCGGGGCGGACCAGTGCGACATGGTGGCGCGCGAGCTCGGCGAGCCGCGGGGGGGCGTCGCGGGGGAAGCCGCCGGCGGGGGGGGGGGGGGGGCGGGCCGCCGCCGTGGGG
>CAXTNG010000176.1:0-6744 GCA_964245475.1 uncultured Sphingomonas sp.
CACCTGACCACGGCGGCGCAGATGCGGCTGGGTGCCGCGCTCGCCGCCGCGATGCTGCGCCTGCGGGCCTCGCGCGAGCGCTGCTGACCCGCCTCAGCCGCGGCGAGCGCGCGGCCGGTCGATCGTGTAGGCGTCGTAGCGCACCACGCCGTTCGTCGGCGACCCCCAATGCGCCTCGAGCGAGAAGCTGACGCGGGTGAGCGGATAGTCGGTCATGCCGAGCTTGCGCCACTCCGCGATGTGCCGGGCATAGGAGATCGTGCCGCGCGTCCGCGGGGTCTGGCGGTTGCTCCACCATTGCTCGCCCTTGCGGCCCTGACGCGGGCGCATGTAGATGTCGTAGGTGCCGCCATCGACCGTGATCGTCCCCTTCTTGACGCAGTCGGACATGTCGATCGGCAGGCCGCCCCAGGTCTCGTTGATGTAGAATTCGACCGTATTGCCGTCGCCGGCCTTGCCGAACCAGCCGTACAGCCCGGTATAGCCGCCCGACCCACCGAACTCCGCGCGACCGATGTCGAACGTCGCCTTCAGGTCGTCGGCGAGCGTGGCCGGCGGGATCGAAAAGTCATATTGGCCGACCTCGTGCAGGAAGCCGTAACGCTGGATGTCCCAGTCGATCTGAAAGCCGTGGTCGCCCATGGTCTGCAAGCACGAATTGCCCTCGTTGTTCTTGCTGTACCACATCTCCGCCTTGTAGCGGTGCGCCACGTCCCAGTGGGTGCCGTAGCTGGTGCCGCGCTTCATGTCGGGCGGGTTGCAGAAGCGCGCGTCGGTACGCGCGGTCGTCGCCGGACCCTTGCGATCGACATAGGCGCCGGGGCCGTCGGCGGGGGCGGGGCCGCCCGTCACCGGCGGCGTCTGCGGTGACGCGGTCGCCTGCAGCGACAGCGCTGCGGCGAGAATGGTCGTCCAGATCGGCATGACACGCTCCTTCAAACGACAAACCTGTTTGACAAGTCAGGGTCATATGTCGATTTGTATTAAAGCAAGGCGAGGATCGGCGATGGAACGGATGCGCGGGATGCGGGCGATGCTGCTGGTCGGGCTCACGACGCTCGGCATCGGCGCCCTCGACGCGCGACCGGCGATGCGCGCGCCCGTCACCCGTCCGGCGGCCGACCCGCTCGCGCCGACCGGGCGCTGGAGCGGCAACGCGCGCGGGTCCGCCGCCGTGCCGCCGATGGGGTGGAGCAGCTGGAACGCGTTCGCGATGGACATCGACGAGGTGAAGATCCTCGGCACGGCGCAGGCGCTGGTCGATACCGGGCTCGTCAAGCTCGGCTATCGCTACGTCAACATCGACGACGGCTGGTGGCTGAAGCGCCGCCTGCGCGACGGGCGGCTGATGATCCGGACCAACCTGTTTCCCGGGGCGGACCCCGGCGGCGGGGGCGACAGCAGCTTCCGCCCGCTGACCGATCGCCTGCATGCCATGGGGCTGAAGGCCGGACTGTACACCGACATCGGCCGCAATAGCTGCGGCCAGTCCTACGCGCCGAAACAGACCAACTCGCCCGAGGGCACGGTCGCCGAGCGCGAGATCGGGCTCGGCGACCATGTCGAGCAGGATGCACGGCTGTTCTTCGGCGAATGGCGGTTCGACTATCTGAAGGTCGATGGCTGCGGCATCGACGACCAGAGCGAGATCGGGCGACGGACGCGCGGGGGCGACTTTCCGCCGCGCACGCCGCTCGTCTACCGCACCGCCGTCTCGCGAAGCGACATCGCCGCGGTCCGCGCGCGCTATCAGCGGATGGCGGACGCGATCGCGGCGGTGCGGCCCGACGACGACTATGTCTATTCGGTCTGCCTGTGGGGCGCGGCGAACGTGCGCGCCTGGGGCAAGGATGTCGGCAACGTCTCGCGCACCAGCGACGATATCCGGCCGGCTTGGGGGCGGATGCTGCACACCTTCGACTCGGTCGTGCGACGGCCGCTCTACGCGCATCCCGGCGCGTGGAACGACCCGGACATGCTGTTCATCGGGCATGGCGATTTCGATGCCGAGCATCTGGTCGAGGCGCGATCGCACTTCACAATGTGGGCGATGGTCAATGCCCCGTTGCTGATCGGCTATGACCTGCGTCATGCGCCCAGGGCGCTGCTCGACATCTGGGGCAATGCCGATCTCGTCCGCGCGAACCAGGACCCCGGCGGGCACCAGGCGGTGCTCGCCTATGACAGTCAGGACGCGCAGATCCTGGTGAAGACGCTGGGGGCAAGCGACCACAAGATCGTTGCGCTCGTCAACCGCACGGCCACGCCGATCGAGATGACGCTGCTCGCCGCGCATCTCAAATTCGCCGGCGATGCTCCGATCGTTCTGCGCGATCTCTGGTCGAAGCGGCAGCTCGCGCCCTTCACCGGCGAGCGGGCCTTCACCGTCCAGCCGCACGAGACGCTCGTCTTCGAGGCGTCGGGCAGGCGAGCACTGGGCGAGGCCTACTACCTCTCCGAACTTCCCGGGCGCATCAACGTCGCGGTGGACGGCGTAGTGTTCCCGGAAGCCGACCCGACGATCTACCGCATGGCGAGCCCGTGGGACGGTACGCGCGAAAGCAGCCGCCCGGTCTATGCCGGCTGGGGCGGCGCCGGAGCCGACGAGAGTCCGTACCAGACGCGTCTCGCCATCGTCGGGCAGGGCTATGCCTCGGGTATCGGCATCCTTGCCAATTCGCGCATGGAGGTGCGCAACGACGCCCGCTTCGGTCGCTTCACGACCACGGTCGGGATCGACGACAGCACGCGCAACACCGGCGCGTCCGCAATCTTCGAAATCTACGGCGACGGGCATCTGCTCGCGCGTTCGAGGGCGCTGCGCTTCGGGAGCGCGCCAGTCCCGCTGACGGCACAGGTGCGCGGTGTGCAAATCATCGAGCTGGTCGTGCGGCAGGCGGCCGGTCGCGCGTCCCCGGTCAGCGGCGTCTGGGCGGATGCGATCCTGAGCTGAGGGCGGGAGGGGTAGCCTGTCCCGTCGGGCGACGCGTTCATGTCGGACACCTTTGCGCAAAAAGCGCTGCGACCGACGTTTTTGGACTTGCATTAAGTAAGACAAATGGTAACTAGTCTGATTAGATAGAATCAAAACGGGGAGAGGGTTATGCAGCGTCGGCTTCGCGCGTCGTTCCTATGTGCGACCAGCATCATCATCGGTTGGAGCGGCATCGCGCACGCGCAGACCCAGCCGCGTCGGACGCCGGCACCGCGCACCGACCCGGCCCCGCTGCCCAGCGCGCCGACCGAGCCCGATGCGCCTCCCGCCCCACAACAGACGCCGGACGAAACGCCG
The DNA here is from genome assembly GCA_964245475.1 of uncultured Sphingomonas sp. Lineage (GTDB taxonomy): Bacteria > Pseudomonadota > Alphaproteobacteria > Sphingomonadales > Sphingomonadaceae > Sphingomonas. The sequence continues at coordinate 3,293 of CAXTNG010000176.1, forward strand.
GGTGCCGATGCGGACATCATCGTCACCGGCTTCCGCGCCAGCCTGCAATCGGCGATCGACCTGAAGCGCGATTCGATCGCCATCCGCGACTCGATCGTCGCCGAGGACATCGGCAAGTTCCCGGATGCGAACGTCGCCGAATCGCTGCAGCGCATTCCCGGCGTCGAGCTTGTCCGCGACGGCAACAGCAACGAGGGCTCGACCGTGCAGCTGCGCGGTCTGCCGTCGCAATTCACGGTCACCACCTTCAACGGCTCGACCGTCTATACGACCTCGGGCGGCGGCGTGGGCAACGCGTCGCGCACCTTCAACTACGACGTCTTTCCGTCCGAGCTGTTCGGTCGCGCCGACGTGTACAAGTCGCCGCTGGCCGAGCTGACCGAGGGCGGCATCGCCGGCGTGGTCGATCTGCGCACGCCGCGCCCGTTCGACGGCAAGGGCGGCCGCAAGATCCGCTATGCGATCTCGGGCGTCCACAACGGGACGACCAACTCGAACGATCCGCGCGGCAACGTGCTGTTCAGCCAGACCTGGGGCCATTTCGGCGTGCTGGTATCGGCCGCGGCGGCGCGCGTCACCAACGGGCGCGCCGGCTTCCTGTCGACCGGCACCTATTCGGGCGCTTCGGCACCGACCGGCGCGCTGGCGCTCCCGGGCGGAGCGGCGGCCGCGAACGCCGCCTATCGCATTCCCGGCACCTCGTTCGGCAGCAACTACAACTACAATTTCGCCGCGCCCGGCGTGAACCTGAATGGGGCCACGCAGGATCAGGTCAACAACGCCTTCCTGCCACGCTTCTTCGTCACCCAGGCGGGTGCCAACAAGCGCGAGCGCTTCGGCGTCAGCGGCTCGCTGCAGTTCAAGAACGACCGCCTGAACGTCAGCCTCGATGGCCTGTATTCCTCGGTCTATGACGACAACGAGACCAAGGATGTGCGCTGGCCGATCCGCGATTCGAACGCGAACAACGCGCTGAACGGCGCGCTCGTCCCGATCAACGTGCGGGTCGATGCGAACAACAACCTGCAGGGCACGCTCGGCAACGTTCAGTTCAACTATGCCAATTTCTTCAACCGCGGGCAGACGCGCTACAAATACGGCGCGTTGAACGCGGCGTACGAGCTGACCAATCGTCTGACGCTGTCGGCGCAGGCGTCGCTCAGCAACAGCAACGCCTATCGCAACGACATCACGCTGACCGGCGATGCCAGCCAGCTGAAGCACACCATCACCTTCGACACGACCAACGCGCTCTTCCCGACGATCACGACCGATCGCAATCTGCTCGATCCCGCGACGTACATCACGCGCGCCGGACCGGGCTATGGCGGCAGCTATCGCACCGAGATCGACAAGCTGCGCGCCGGTCGCTTCATCGCGGACTGGGATTACGGACTGGGTGATCTCCGGGGGCATCTGAAGGCGGGCTTCCAGTACAACGAGAACCGCAAGACGCTGGAGGTGCGCGCCACCAACAACCTTTACAACAACCTGACCATTCCGGGCGTGGGATTGTACGGGGCGACGACCACCACCCTGGCGCAGCGCAACGCCTATATCATCGGTTTCCTGCAGCCGTTCCGCCCCGCCGACTTCATTCCGGGCGCGCCGACCACGCTGCCGCAGGCGTTCCTCGCGTTCAACAAGGACTTCGCCTACGGCACGCTGGACGCGGTCAACGTCAACCGCGCCGCGCCGTTCAATCTGGGCAGCACCTACACCGCGGTCGAGACGATCAAGGCCGGCTTCATCCAGACCGACCTGAAGACCCGCCTGTTCGGCAAGGCGCTGCGCGGCAATATCGGCCTTCGGTATGTCTCCACCGACGTGGACATCGACAACAACGTCCTCATCAGCGGCGCGTTCGTGCCGAACAACCGCAAGACCAACTACAGCCGCTTCCTGCCGTCGGCGACGCTCGCCTACAACATCACCGACAACATCATCGCCCGTGCGGCCTATGGCAAGACCCTGACGCGCAGCGCGATCCAGTCGCTTGCCGCGAGCATCTCGCTTCCGGCGGGCGGTGCCGGCAACCTGATCCTGAACTCGGGCAATCCGGACCTGAAGCCTGAATTCTCGACCGGGCTCGACGGTTCGGTCGAATGGTATTTCACCAAGGGCGGCATCCTGACCTTCGCCGCCTACAAGAAGACGATCACCGGACGCGCCGCGCCGTCGAGCATCTTCGTGCCGTTCAATACCCTCGGCATCCCCAGCTCGATCTTCACGGTCAACATCCAGACCCAGTTGGCGACGGACCCGACGACCCCGGTCGAGCTGATCAGCTTCGTCAACCTCAACCGCTACACGCTCAACGGCCTGGAGGCGTCCTACCAGCAGTCCTTCACCTTCCTGCCGCATCCGTTCGACGGGCTGGGCATCACGGCGTCGGGCACCCGCGTCAAGACATCGGGCCTGAACCGCAGCGTACCGGCCGTTCCCACCACCGGACAGGTCTACACCTACGACTTGAACGACGTGCCGAAATACACGTTCCAGGTCGGCGCTTTCTACGAAAAGGGCCCGCTGACGCTGCGCACGACGTACAATTACAAGAGCGAGGTCGCGACGATCGCGGTGAACGGCGTCAACGCGATCGGCCTGCAGCGCTACGGCAATTCGCGCGGCTATCTCGACGCGACGGCCTCGTTCAAGGTCGCCACCTGGCTCGAATTCCGGGTCGATGCGACCAACATCACCAAGACCAAGACCTACGATTTCTTCCGGTCGGTCGGCACGCAATATGGCGACGAGCAGTCGCGCCTGGAAAACGGCGCGCAGAACGGTCGCACCATCACCTTCGGCATCCGCGGCGCCTTCTAAGGCACCTTTCCTCCCGGACCCCTTGGCCCGCGGTCATCCTGTCCCAGGAAGACCGCGGGCCTCTTTTCGTTCGCGACGCGCGTGTTCCGCGCTCCAAAGGTCGGGGTCGCACGGGACGACCAGCCTGACGCCGCAATGTTTTGAGCCCCGCGCGCTGCGGTCTCGATCACCACCGGCGTCGCCGCAGCGGCGCCGACCTCCGTCAGACCATTGCGACATCCGCCGATCGCGCGCAGCTTTTTAATGCCGCCAACCGGTGAGCGCAGGACGACGCTGAATGGGGGCGGATGATGAAGTCAGGGCGACTTGACCCATTCCCAGACGCTCACGACGCATGATGTGCTCTCCGAAACCAGAGGCTCGGTGAGTTCGGTCCTTCCATGTTGTCCTCCAGTCGGAGCGAGCCCATTCGTCCAAAGCCACGCAACCGTGTCGCGCACGGTCTCGGCGGCGGGCCTGAAGACCAGCCCCAATTCACGTTCGGACTTGCTGTGGTCGAAGCGCGTACGTCCGGCCTCGCGGTGGAGCGATCGCACCGCGGCCCAGCTCAGCAGCGCCGGCTTACCGGTCGTGCGCGCCAACAGCTCCTGAATGCCGGCTACGAGGTACATCAGCGGCAGAGGCAG
>CAXTNG010000176.1:6754-7151 GCA_964245475.1 uncultured Sphingomonas sp.
AACGCGTCGGCGCTTTGACGCCCGATTCCCTCTCGATGATCGGGAACAACTCGGCCAGAGTCGTGCAGCGACCCGCCGCCAGGTAGCGCTCGCCGCGTCGACCCGAAGTGGCGGCGGCGATCTCCGCTTCGGTCACGTCACGGGCATCGACGAGCGACATGGTGGCTGGAGGCACCCCGGAAGCCGACGATGCAGGAAGTCGATAGCGGTCTGGCCGGCCGAAGTCGGGCCGACGTCGCCAGGCCCCCACATCCAACCCGGCATGACCATGACGGCGTCGAAGTCTGGACGCGTCCGCAGAGCCTCCAGCACAACGTCGTCGGTCATGATCTTGCAGCGGTAGTAGTCGTCTGCGTTGCTAGTGTCCCGCAGCATCGTCTCGTCGATCAGCGCGATC
>CAXTNG010000177.1:0-480 GCA_964245475.1 uncultured Sphingomonas sp.
CCCCCCAGGCGTTCGCGGTGGTCGTGTCCCAATGGCCGCGGCGCTGGCGCGCGGCGGCGCCGACCATGATCTTGGGCGCCTCGTCCTGCCAGCCGGGCCGACCGGCTGCGCGCAGCGCGAGCCGCGCGGCGGTCTCGTCGCCGGACTGCATCAGCCACCAGGCGGACGCGGTCTGGTCGGTCAGGTCGAGGCGCGTACCTTCATACGCCAATCGCGATCGCAGCGCCGCCTCGCCGCTCGCCCGTAACGCCGCGGCGTTGGCGAGGCCGGTCGTGCGGTCCACCGCCACCAGCCAGTCGAGCAGGCTCGCGGTCGGCATCTCGGCCGGGGTCATGCCGACCTGCCCCAACATCGGGGGCGTCGCCGCGCCGGCGCGCGCGAGCGCCGCCAGTGCGGCGATCTTGCGCAGGCGGACGTCGCCATAGTCCTCGTGGCGGACGCGGCCGTCGAGCACTGCCTTCAGCCCCTCGATCATCCGCG
>CAXTNG010000177.1:490-5425 GCA_964245475.1 uncultured Sphingomonas sp.
CCGCTTCGCTGGTGAGCGACAGGACATAGCTGGTCAGCGTCTCCGATCCGTCGCTGCCGTTCGGCCAATAGCGCAGCAGCCCGTCCTCCGCCTGGTAGGTCGGCATCTCGCCCGCGAGCCGGTTCCACATCGCTTGGTCGTTGAGCGCCACCGCGCGTGAGGTCTGCTGCTCGAAACATTGGAATGGATAGGCGGTCATGTAGGCCGCGACGCCGGTCAGCGGCGGCGCGAGCGTGTCGGCGAGCGTCACCTCGACCGAGCCGCGCCCGGGCAGCGCACCGCTCGGCGGAGCGATCGGGATCGTCGTATCGCCGACGCGCGCGAGCGTCGCGGCCCAGGTCTCGACCGGGATCGCCGGCACGACATCCTGCGTCGCGGTGATCCGGTCGGCGGCGCGGCCGTCGGCGGAGCGCGCCGACACCTGCCAGCGCAGGTTCGGGGGGCCGTCGGGCGCGGTCAGGTTCCAGGCGATCGGCGCGGCGCCACCCGCCGGGATGGTCACGGTGATCGGGTGCCCCTGCGCGACGCGGGGGACGACGTCGACTGTCGCGGTGACCGTCATCGCCCTAGTCGAGCCGTTGCGCAGGGTGAATTGCGCCGCATAGAGGTCGCCGGTGCGCACCAGGGAGGCCAGGCCGGCGTAGACCTGGAGGTCCTGCGCGGTGCGGATGTCGGCCTGGCCGGTGCCGAACAGCCCGGCGCCCTCGGTCGCGACCGCGACGAGGCGGAATGACGTCAAGGCATCCGACAGCGGCACCGCAACGCGCGCACGGCCTTGTCCGTCGAGTGCGACATGGCCGCGCCAGAGCAGCACCGGCTGGAAGTTCTCGCGGTTGAGCGCGGTCGCATCGCCGCCGCCGCCGCCCGCCTCCACCGCCTTGCGGCCGTAGTGGCGCTTGCCGACGACCTGCATCTGCGCGGTCGAGGTGAGCACCGACAGCGGCCGCTCGCCCATCATAGCTGTGAGCACGTCCCACGATTCGTTGGGCGCGAGCTGGAGAATCGCCTGATCGACCGCGACGAAGGCGACGTCGGCGCTCTTCGCGGGCGTGCCGTCGGGATTGGCGACGCGCAAGGCAACCTGTGCGGTGTCACGCGCCGCGTAACGCTCGCGGTCGGCCTTCACCGCGACCTGGAGCGTGTGCCCTTCCCAGCCGACCTTCACCTTGGCGATGCCGAGGCGGTAGGCGGGCTTGCTGAGGTCGACCAGCGCAGTCGGCGGCGGCGCCGGATCGGGACCGCTGACGAGGCCGAGCTTGCGGCCGATCCCGCGCAGCCACGACCACCAGCCCGGCTCGACCCGCCCGCGGACCGCAAGTACAGAGACGAACACGTCCGGCGCATAGGCGGCAGGCATCTTGACCTCGACCACGGGGTCGGTGCCCGATAGCTCGGTAACGTAGCTCGCCAGCACGCCCTCGCGCTCCACCGTCACCAGCGCGGTCGCCGAGCGGAAGGGCATGCGGACCTGGAAGCGCGCGGTGTCGCCTTCCTTATAGGCGGTCTGCTCGGGCACCACGTCCATGCGGTCGCCGTTGTCGCCGCCGAACCACCAATCCTCGGTCCCCGCGAGCCATACCGAGGTGACCGCCCGCGCAACATTGCCGTCGGCGTCCTTGGTAGTGGCGACCGCGTAGACCTCGCCCGCCACGCCGGGGTCGATCGCGCATTGCGCGAGGCCCTGCGCGTCGGTCGTCGCCGAGCAGTCCGCGTCGAGCCTGGTCGTGCGCATCTGGTTGTCATAGGCGTAAAAGCCGCCGATCAGCCGCCGCCGCGCGGTCAACGTCTGGCGGCTGTAGAGCGCGACCTGAACCTTTTGGCCCTTGATCGGCTTGCCGAACGTGTCGAGCGCGACGAAGCGCAGGCGCAGATCGTCCTGCTTCATCATCCAGCCGTCGGTGCGGATGCCGAGCTGCACCGCGGAAGGGTGGATCGGGATGGTCTTGGACGCGGTCAGCACCTCGCCGTTAGCGTCGCGATAGTCCATCTCGACGCGCATGTCGGTAAGCGTGTCGAGCGCGGGCACGTCGACCGATGTGCGCTGCGTGCCGTCGCCGCGCAGCGTGATCGGAAGCGTCTGGGTTGGCGGCAGCGGCGCTTCGCTGTCGCTGCCCTCGCCATCGAGCGCACGCACGCCCTCCTGCACCGCGATTCCGCCGAAGGTGTAAGTCTCATAGCCTTCCGGCGCGCCGCCGTGACCGAACCAGCCGACGCGCAGGTCGACCGGCAGGTTCGATGCGCCGCCGCCCGACAGATAGCCGACGAACAGGTCGAGCGGCAGCGACTTGGGCCTGACCGCCGCGTCCTTCGGCCCCGCCACGCTCGCGCGCATGGTCGGGAGCTTGTACTCGTCGACCTTGAACGACTGGCCGGTGTAGAGCGTGGTGCCGTCGTCGCGCGTCACCTGGAGGTCGTAATCGCCCATCGGCGCGGCGGCGGGCGCCGTCCATTGCGTCTCGCCGACCCCTTGCGCGTTGATCGCGAGCGGCAGCTCGAACTCGGTGTCGGAGCCGCGGTGCGACAGCTTCAAGGTGCCGGTGAACGCCGCCGGCACGGTGAACCCGACGCCGGCGGGGGTGCGCACGAGGTGCTTCATGTGGATCGTCTCGCCCTGGCGGACGAGCATGCGATCGAAGACCGTGTGGACCTTGGTCTCGGGCGCTTCGTACCCGTAGGGAAGCTCGAAGTCGTAGGGGCGCAGCCCCTCGCCCCAGTCGGTCAGCGCAAAGCTGAAGTCGGCGCCCGATCGCGCCGAGACCATCAGCGGGTGCGCCTCGCCTTCGCAGCTGCCGTAGGTGGACGGCTGGGGCAGGCCGGCGGGGATCATCAGCCCGCCGCTGCGGTCGGTGCGCCCGCGGGCGAGCGCCCGGCCGGTGCAGGCGTCGCTCACCGCCACGTCCGCATTCGCCATCGGCTTGCCGGTCGACAGCTGCGTCACCCAGGCGAGGCTGCGCTCGCGGCCCCATTTGAAGTGGACGCCCAGATCGGTGACCAGCGCCGCGGTGGCAACGTAGCGCGGAGCGTCGCGGCCGAGCAGCGCCTTGCCCAGCGTCCGGCTAGCCAGTTCGACGACGTAGAAGCCGGGCTGCCCGAGCGGGATGCCGACCACCTCGAAGTCGCGCCCCTTGCCCGGCAGCGCGACCTGGAGCGGCTTGCCCTGCGCAGGCGACAGGATCGCGTGCGACGCGGTGTTGTTGATCCGCGTCCCGTCCTTGTGCTCGTCGACGTCATATTGGTCCGCCTCGTCGACGGTTCGCAGCCAGCGCGCGACCTCGCCATCGCCCTCGACCTTGATCGCGTGGCCGCCGAGCGGGCCGACCTTGCCCTGCAGCGAAGGCTCGACATTGCGGACCGTCACGGGCAGCACACCGCCCTGTTTCAGCTCCAGAATCCCGAACTTGCCGGCGAACTTCACCAGGGGCGGCGCACGGTCGAAGCGAATGGCGAGCGGGAAGCGTTCGGCATTGGCGAGCGGGCGGCCGCTCTCGTCCTTGAGGCCGGCGGGCAGTTCGACCTTGGCGGCAATGTCGGGCTGGAGCGGGGTCGCGAAGGTCAGGTCGCTGATCGTCGCCTTCTTAGCGTCGTCGTCGCCGATCGCCGGCTCGATCGCGCGTCCGTCGGCAAGGCGGATCCGCACCGCCTTCGCGCTCGCCATCGGCACCGGCGCGGTGAAGCGGACATAGGCGTTCTCGACCGGGCTGCACCCCGCCTGCGGGTTGACGCGGGTGCATTCGAACTTGGCGGTGAACTGCTCGCGCACGGTGAAATCGAAGCGGCGGTCGCTTCCCGCGGTCTTTCCCGAGGCGGACGCCACGCCTGCGCCCCAGACCAGCGCGACGTCGTGACCGGGCGGCAGCGGGCGGCGGCATTTGAGCGCGGTGACGCCCGCGAGCATGCGCTGGCGGTCGGTGGCGGACGCGGGAATGCTCGCGGGCAGTCCGGCTTCGTCAAGAAAGCGCTGCACCGGCCACATTGTCGTGCCCATCGCGGCGAGCACCTTGCCCGCAACGTCGGGCGCGAGCACGTCGACCGGCACCTTCTCGCCTAGGCCCTCCACGGCGCAATAGGCGTTGGCGCCGATCGAGGTGGCGGTCGCGGGCATGTTGGCGGCGACGAGGAAGGTCTGGTCCTCCTCGATCTCGCCGTCCGACGGCAGCACCGCGCGCGCGATCGGGCCGCCCGCATCGACGGTGAACTTGCGCTGCCCGGTCAGCTCGACGCCGCGCGTGTCGCGCAACCCCTGCCGCGCGTCGAACGCACAGGTGGTTCCTCCGGCAAGCGGCGAGGCAAAGTCGTAGACCCAGGTCTGCCCGTCCGCCCAACGGCCGGTGCCGGAGCAAGACGTGGTAAAGGGTGCCGTCGCGCGCGGGTCGCCCAGCGGCACCATCGGTCGGCTGAAGCGCAGCGTGAAGCGCTCGATTGCGCCGTTGCCGATACCCGGCGAGGCGAGGATCACCTGCGGGCTCGAGTCACCCAGCGCGGCCACGGGTGCGAGCGCCAGCGCCAGTAACGCCACCCGACCCCAGCGCCGCATTCCGACCTCCCGATGTCCTGCTCTGAAGCTAGAGCGCTGCGCGCGGGGACGCCAGCAGGGATTGCGTCGGCGCAGTGCAGCGACAATGCTGCTTGGCCAGGGGGTTGCATGATTCGGATCGTCGACGCGGTGGCGCACGAAGCGATGCTGTTCGCTGCAGTCGGGCTGCTGATCGGCGGCCTCGACGATCTGCTGGTGGATCTGGTCTATTGGCTCCGCCGGGTGATGGGACGCGATCGCCCGGTGCCGCTCGCGCGGCTGCCCGCGCCCGCGTCGGCCGGCAGCTTCGCGGTGTTCATCCCGGCTTGGGACGAGGCGACCGTGATAGCGCCGATGCTGGCGACCACGCTTCGCCATTACCGCCATGGCGACTTCCGGCTGTATGTCGGTCTCTATCCCAA
>CAXTNG010000177.1:5435-7113 GCA_964245475.1 uncultured Sphingomonas sp.
CTATCCCAATGACGGTGCGACGATCGCCGCGGTCGAGCGGATCGCCCGGCGCGATCCTCGGGTGCTCCCGGTGATCGGCACGCGCGCAGGGCCGACGACCAAGGCGGATTGCCTCAACACCTTGTGGCACGCGCTCCTGCCGGAGGCGCGGGGGACGCGTGCGATCGTCCTCCACGACGCCGAGGATGTCGTCCACCCGGACGAGCTCCAAGTGTATGACGCCCTGCTCGACACATATGGCATCGTGCAGCTGCCGGTGTTGCCGCTGATCGCGCCGGGCTCGATCGTGTCGGCGGTCTATGCAGACGAGTTTGCCGAAGCTCACCAGAAAGCGATGGTAGTACGGGTCGCGCTCGGTGCGGGCATGCCGCTTGCCGGAGTGGGCTGCGCGATCCGCACCGACGTCTTGGCGGGACTCGCCGCGGAGCACGGCGGCGATCCGTTCGACGCCGATTCGCTGACAGAGGATTATGAGCTCGGCATGCGCATCGCGAAGCTTGGCCACCGCAGCGCGTTCGCGCGGGTGACCGACGCAGCTGGCGCGCCGATCGCGGTTCGCGCCTATTTCCCCGATACGGTCGCCACGGCGGTGCGCCAGAAGGCACGCTGGATGGTGGGCATCGCGCTCGCCGGGTGGGACCGGATCGGCTGGGCACGGCCTCTGGCGCTCGGTGACCATTGGATGCGCGCTCGCGACCGGCGCGCGCCGCTTGCAGTGGTGGTGCTGGCCGCGGCTTATCTCGCGCTGGTCGCTTGGGTGGTCGGCACGACCTCGCATTGGATAGCGGGAACGCCCGCAGCGACGCTCGGCCCTGGGCTGAACGCCATCGTGCTGATCAACGCGGCGATGCTGGCCTGGCGATTCGTCTCGCGCTGTCTGTTCACCGCACTAATCTATGGAATCCGCCAGGGATTGCTGTCGATGCTGCGCCTCGTGCCGAGCAACATCATTGCGCTGATGGCGGCGCGGCGGGCGGTAGCGCGCTACGTGGCGATGCTCGCCGGCGCGCGGCCGGTATGGGACAAAACCGCGCACATCTTCCCCGAAACGGTAGTGCTCGATTGACGGTGCCGCGTCACGGCCGCCCCCTGCGCTTCCTCGGCGCGGTCCTAGGCGGATGGACGCTGCTCCGCGTCGGCATGCTGTGGCCCACGCTGGAGACCGCGCGCGACCTGATCCGCGGCACCGTGCCGCCGACGGTCGCCGCGACGATACCGCCACGTCCGCCCGCCGCCTCCTACGCGTTCGCGACACCAGCGGCCGTACGGCCGCTTCGCATCGCCGCCGCCCCGATCACCATCCCGGCAAGGCCCGTCACGCCCAACCGCGCCCGCCTCGCGCTGGCCGCGGCCAGCTTTCTGAGCTTCGGCCGGGCGGTGCCGATCGAGGAAGACGGCACTATTCCCCCGCCGCTGCGCCCGACTCCCGTTAACCCGGCACGGCGGCTGACCGGCAGCGCCTGGGCGATCGTGCGCGACGGCATGGCCGGCGGGCTCACCGGCGGGCAGCTCGGGGGCTCGCAAGCGGGCGTGCGGCTCCTCTACGCGCTGGACGCCAGGCAACGGGTCGCGCTGGCCGGGCGCGTGTCGGCACCTCTCGAAGGACGCGGCGCGGAGGCGGCGATCGGGGTCGAGCTCAGGCCCGCGCGCCTGCTGCGGATCGTCGCCGAGCAGCGGA
>CAXTNG010000178.1:0-7048 GCA_964245475.1 uncultured Sphingomonas sp.
AGCTGGTACTTGCCGAGCGCCTCCAGCAGCTGGTTGAGCGGCGCGGTCGGCCCCGAGGCATAATTGCGGAGCCCGGCGAACTGCGCCTCGATGTCGCGCGCCGCGGTCAGCGTCGCCGATGCGCCAGAGCGCGAGGCGACCTCGCCCATCGCCGCGGCGCCCGCCGCCTTGCCCAAGGCACCGCCCGGCAGCGTCGGCCCCGCTGGCATCTTCATGCCCTTGGGCGCCAGCCCGCTGGTGTTGGCGAGGATCTGGTCGGTGATCTTCTTGAGCGGCGATGCCTGCGGGTTCGCCAGCCGGGCGAGCGCGGTCGGGTTGCTCGCATAATTGCTCGGCTGCGGCAGCGCGAGCATCGCGTTCCACGCCTTGACGTAATCGGCCGCGTACAGCCGTCCGAGCTCCGCGGTGTCCAGCGGCGTCTGCGCGCTCGCCGTCCCACCGAGCATCCAGCGGTCCTTATCGAGCTCGGCGCCGATCGTCGCGACATGGCTGGTGAAGCCCTGCTGGAACCCCGCCTTGGTGAACAGATACGGCACCTTGGCCGCCGCAACCTCCTGCGGGTTGGCGAAGGCGTCGGCCTCACCGGGCAGCAACGCCCCGCCGACCATCTGCCAGTCCTCGCCCTGCACCTGCTGGCGCATCAGCGCGAGCGCGCGCTGCGCCTGGCTCATCGCCGCCACCGTTGCCTGCGCCGACTGGACGAGGTTGGCGTCGAGCACCGGCCCGGTGATCTGCCGCCCGAACCGCCCCGGGTCGCCGAGCAGAGCCTCCGCATGCGCCAGCACGCGCTTGCGGACCGCAGCATTTTCCTCGCCGGGCAGGTCACGCGAGGCGAGCTCGTTCCCCAGCCAGTTGAGGATGTAATGCGCGTCGCGCGCCGCCCCCGCGCGGTTGCCGAGCATCAGGTAGATCTTGAGCGGGTCGTAGACCGCGATCGGGTCGTTGCCGCCCGCCGCCAGCGCGCGCTCGGTGGTGACGATCAGCCGCGGCAGGAGGTAGCGCTGGAGCGCGTCGTAATAGGCGCGCGCGCTCTCGTCGGCGAGGTTGCCGCGATAGAGCCCGAACCGCTCGCCGAGCGGCGGGCTTGCCGCATGGGTCACGCCGTACGGCAGCTTGTCGCGGAGCGAATCGAGCATGTCGACCACCTCGCCCACGCTCGCACTCGGCGACACCCGGTCGCCTGCATCGACGTTGCGCGCGCCCTCGGCAATCTGCTGCGCGTCCTGCGCGGTCTGCCGCTGCCCTCCCATGTTCGCGAACAGGCTCCACACCCAGCAGCCGAGCAGCAGCAGCGCGACCACGCCCAGCGCGGCATAGGCCGCTGCCTGCATCCGCCGCTCGCGCCCCTGCCGCCCCGCGTCGCCGCCCGCGAGCCCGGCTTCCGCGATCATCACGTCCTTGAGCAGCCGGTTGACGAAGAACGCGCGCGGCGCCGACGACTTCGCGCGCACGCTGCGCCCCATCGTCGCGGCGAGGTTGCCGAGCAGGCGGTCGAACGGCGTTCCCTGCTGCACGCCGCTGGTCAGGTAGAAGCCGCGCAGTTTGCCGGCCTTACTCCCGCTCGACGCGAAGATGCCGTCGAGCAGCCGGACGGCCCGCGCACGGAGCTCGATCACCCGCGCCGGGAAGTTGAGTGCGGCGCCGCGGCGGATCGTGTCGTTCTCGGTCTGCAGCCGCTGCGGAACACGGTCGGCGAGCGCCTGCGCCATCGCGTCGAACCCCGCCGCCAGCTCCGCCTCGTCCGCGCGTTCGCCGAGCGGCAGCGTATGGCCGACGACCGAGCGCCGGCCCTCGACGGTCAGGTCGTCGAAGAACTCGACGAACCCCGCGATCAGGTCCGCCTTGGTGAACATCACATAGACCGGCAGGTCGAGCCCGAGCACGCGTTGCAGCTCGGACAATCGCGCGCGGATCGCGACGACGTGGCGGTCGAGCGCCTCCGCGGTCGCGGTGCCGATCTCGTCCAGCCCGATTGCAACGATTACGCCGTTGAGCGGCTGGAGCGGCCGTGCCTTCTTCAAGGTGGCGAGGAAGTTCTCCCAGCCCTTGGCATCGCGCGCGCTTTGCGAATCCTGGCTGGTGTAGCGCCCTGCGGTGTCGATCAGCACCGCCTCGTCGGTGAACCACCAGTCGCAATTGCGCGTGCCGCCGACGCCGGCGGTCGCTTCCTCGGTGATGAGCCTGAGGCCGGATTTCTGGATCAGCGTCGTCTTGCCCGATCCCGGCGGGCCGATGATGACGTACCAGGGCAGGGTATAGAGCGCGTCCTTGCCCTGCGCCTTCACGCTGGCGAGCGCCGCCTTCATCTTGCCGGCGACCTGCTCGCCCTCGGTGTCGACCGGCTCCATCGCCTTGGCGATCGCGGCGTCGGCACGGCGCTTCTTGATAACGTGCCATGCCGCCGCCCCCGCGAAGACCAGCCAGACGAGCAGGATCACCCACCAGCGCGCCGGACGCAGCACGTCGAAGAACAGCCCGCAGACAAGCCAGACGACGATCGTGGCGAGCAGCGCGGCGCCGGCGGCCAGCACCCACCAGTTGGTCAGGAAGCGCTTCACCGCGGCCATCACTCGCTCCCCCTCACTCAGATCTTGCGATGATGAGCTCGACGCGCCGGTTGCGCGCCTTGGCGTCCGCGGAGGCGCCGCGGTCGACCGGCTCGCGATCGCCGCGGCCGATGGCCGTCAGCCGGTTCGGATCGACCACCGATCCGAGCACCGACACCGCGTCATTCGCCCGCGCCGACGACAGCGCGGCATTGTCCGGATAAGTTGCCGCGAGCGTCCCCCGGATCTGGTCGCTGTCGGTATGCGCCGTCACCGTGATCTGCCCGTTCTCGGGCGCCAGCGCCTGGCCCGCCTGGATGATCAGCTCGCGATAGGGATCGGCGAGGCTCGCCGCACCCGCCTCGAACATGCCCGCGGGCAGCCCCGGGCAGGCCGAGATGATCAGCCGGATATGTGCGCCGTCGTCGTCCGCCTTGATGCACTGGCTCTTCAGCCGCGACCGGATGCGGGTCAGCTGCGTGGACTCGGCGGGTTGCAGCCCGGCGACGCGGTCGATCTGCGCCTGGGTCTGCGGCGGCACGTTGCGCAACGCGGTCCACGCCGCCTCGTCGCGGCTGTCGAGCCACAGCTTCATTCCGAAGAACACGACCAGCAGGACCGCCAACACCGCCGCGGCGGCGGCGATGAAGCGCGCGCCCCAGCCGACCTTGCGCACGGGCGTCGGCACGCCCTGCCATTGCGGCACCAGGTCGTTCTCGGGACGTGCTTCGATTCCTTCGAGGGCACTGAAAGTCTGGCCCATCTTGGCATCCAGCTGCGCGCGCGCGTCGGGCAGCGTGCGATAGCGGCCTTGGAACCCGACGGCGAGACAAGCCTGATAGAGTTCAAGCAGGTCGCGGTTCGCGGCGGGCCGCGCAAGCAGAGAGTCGAGAATCGTCCAGAATTGCTCGCCACCGAATCCTTGGCCGAAGCTCTGCACGACCAGGCTCTGCCGCGCCCAGTCGCTGCTCGCTCCGCCGGGCAGGTTCTGGACGATGTCGTCGAGCGTCGCGAGCACGGCGAAGCGCGCCTTGGCATTGTCCTCCGCCGAAAGCCGGACCTCGTTCAGTTGCTTTTCGAACGCCTTGGCCTCGGCGGTCGCGTTGCGCAGCAGGCCCTGCGGATCCGTGACCTGCCGCTCGGCCTGCACCGCCTCCGCGATCGTCAGCAGCCGCGCCGCAATGGCCATGATCGGGTTGCGTGGCCGCATCTGCAGCCCGAGCGGCGGCACGTCGTCGACCGGGATCGCCGCCGGCGGCATTGCAGCCGGGGTCGGTGTCGCGGCGGCGAGCGGCGACGGGCGGAAGACGGTCCGTTCGTTGTCGCTCATCGCGACTGCCTCCTCACTGCCCAGAGTTCCATGTCGAGCTCGGGCCAGTCGCCCGCGATATGCAGGCCGAGCGCCGGCGCGGTCGCGAAATCCTTCCAGTCGGGTGACGACCGGTCGAGCTCGAAATAGACGTAGTTCGGCATAACCCTGATCTGCGACGGCGGAGCCGCGACCGGGCTCAGCGGCACGCCCGGCAGCGCCGACTGCACGAGCTGCTGCATCTTGGCGACCGAGCCGATCTTGACCACCGACGGCAGCGACCGGCGCACCTGCTCGGCGGGCTTGCGCGTCGATACCGCGAGATAGAAGCGGCCTTGATCGTACAGCCCGCGATCGTTGATCGTCGAGGCATAGGCGCCGGGCTGGAGCTGCTTCAGCTCGAGCTGAACGGCGGAGCGGCTGAACTCGGTCGACAGCCCGGCCCGCAGCGCCTCGATCACCGGCTTGAAGCACATCTCCAGGTTTTCGTGGTCGTAGTCCGGAAACTCGGTCGGCCGCCGGTCGGCGCGGGTGAAGGTCGCGAGCTCGCCCGCGAAGGAGACGAAGGCGGTGAACAGCCGCTCCGGATGCACCCGGTCGAGCCGCGAAAGATGCCGCAATTCCGGCTGCCAGCGGTTGAGCAATTGCAGCAGCAGATAGGCAGCGAAGGTCTCCGTACCTCCCTCCGCGCCCTCGACCGCGCGCAACGACAATTCGTCCTGGCGGCTGTCGAGCCGGCCCATGATGTCGATCAGGAAGCCGGCGAGCGTCTGGCTTGCGCGGATGTCGAGCACCGGCGGGATATAGGACTCGTCCCACACCACCCGCCGGCCCTGCAGCTCCTTGATCCGCGCCAGCCCGATCTTGATCCGCCCGGTAAGGTCCGCCTCCTCGACGCCGAAATGCAGGTTCGCCCGGCCGACCTCGATCGTGTCGGCCGCGCGTGCCGGGTCCGTCGCGTCAATCGTCTCGCGCTCGACGACATGGTAGCGCGCGATTCCCGCGTCGGGCGCGCTGCCATAGGCGAAGGCGACCGCGCCAGCCTGGTCGGCGGGCAGCGTCAGATAGACGATCTCGCCGCGCACCTGGCTGTGGACGTCGAACGGCGGCGGCGGCGGCGCGTCCACCGGCACGCGCACCACCTCGCCGTCCGGCAGCACCAGGATCAGCCGCTCGACGCCCACCTGCGCGCCCTGCGCCAGATTCTCCGACAGCTGCAGCTCGACGATCCCCCAGGGATAGGACAGCGCCCCGTCCAGCCGCGCGTGCAGCGCGGACAATTGCCCGCGCTCGGCAAGCTGGAAATGCTGGGGACGAAGGAACAGTCCCTCTGACCAGACCGGTCGCTCCGTCATGCCCCCCCGATACCCCTGCTGATCCTCGTGACCCTAGGCCCGGCCCGCGCGCGAGACAACGCCGATCGACACCCTAGCCCTTCTTCGGCCGATACGCCCAGATCGTCCCCGTTACCGTCACCGTCACTTCGGTCTTGATCTTCGCCATGACCTTCTTGCCGTTGCGCGGGTCGACCACCATCGCCGTCTTCTTGGTTGTGATCGTGTCGATGTCGCGCGTGTTGAGGCGCTTGACCTGGACGACCTTGTCCTTGGGTTGGATGTTCTGCTCCAGCGTCGCCAGCGTGCCGTTCTTGTCGAGCAGGCTGGTGACGATCGCGGTGTGGTGCGGTCGCTTCTCGGTGGTGTACGATTCGTCCTCGCCCTCCTCGCCGTCGGGATAGGTGGTCGTGACCTTCGTGGTGATCGTGGTCTCATGGTCGCGGGTCTGGATGACGTCGCCCGCCTGGATCGAGTTGAGCGAGACCGGGTCGCCCCAGATGTAATCCACGTCGTCGCCGATCGTGCCGTAATATTCGGAGCCGTGGCCGCCGGCGGCGACGATCGCCGAATTAGCCAGGTCCCAGCATTCCCCGGCGCCCACCTGCTTGCCCAGCTTGCCCCGCGCCCAAGTAACCGCCTGTGACCCTACCGACATGATGTGATGCCCTTCGATGTGGAGCCGCCCCGACACCTCTGCGGGCGTTCGGTGCGGCGGCTTGCGGTGATGCGACCCCGACGATCCTTCTTACTCGGCGGCTTCGGCCGGCTCCTCCTCCGCTTCCGCCACGTCCTCGATACGCCGCTCGGTGCTGACCGGGTCGTTCGCCGCCTCGACGAACTCGTAGGCGAGCTCGCCGTCCTGGTCGGTGATCTGGATCTCGCTCACCGCGCGGCCCTCCGCCATGCGGCCGAGCAGCTCGGTCGACAGCGTCGGCAGCATCGAGTTGGTCAGGATATTGTCGATCATGCGCCCGCCCGACGCCAGTTCGGTGCAGCGGCTGACGACATGGTCGATCACCGACTGATCGTACGTCAGCTTGATCTTGTGGTTCTCCTTAACCCGCTTGACGATGCGGTTGAGCTGGAGCTTGACGATCCCGCCCAGCATCTCCGGCGACAGCGGGAAATAGGGCAGGACGATCAGACGCCCGAGCAGCGCCGGCGGAAAGACCTTGAGCAGGTCGGGCCGGAGCGCCGACGCCAGCGCCTCGGGCTCGGGCGCGGTCTCGGGGTCGGAGGCCATGTCGGTGATCAGGTCGGTGCCCGCGTTCGAGGTCAGCAGGATCAGCGTGTTCTTGAAGTCGATGTGCCGCCCTTCGGCGTCGTCCATATAGCCCTTGTCGAACACCTGGAAGAACATCTCGTGGACGTCGGAGTGCGCCTTCTCGACCTCGTCGAGCAGCACGATCGAATAGGGCCGCCGCCGGACTGCCTCGGTCAGCACGCCGCCCTGGCCATAGCCGACGTAACCGGCGGGCGCGCCCTTGAGCGTCGAAACGGTGTGCGCCTCCTGGAACTCGCTCATGTTGATGACGATCATCGAATCGTCGCCGGCGTAGAGCAGTTCGGCGAGCGCATGCGCAGTCTCGGTCTTGCCGACGCCCGAAGGTCCGCAGAGCATGAACACGCCGACGGGCTTGTTCGGGTTGTCCAGCTTGGCGCGGCTGGTCTGCATGCGCTTGGCGATCGCGTCCATCGCGTGATCCTGGCCGATCACGCGCTTCTTGAGGTTCTCGGCGATCTTGAGGACGCCGGCGATCTCGTCCTTGACCATCCGGCCGACCGGCACGCCGGTCCAGTCGCCGACCACCGCCGCGACGGCATTGGCATCGACCTGCGCGAAGACCATCGGGCTG
>CAXTNG010000179.1:0-6581 GCA_964245475.1 uncultured Sphingomonas sp.
GGACAGCGCGCGCGGCGGGACCCCGGCACTGCCATTCCGCTCGGCCTGGGCGGTCCTCGCGGCGGCCGGCATCTACGGAGCGATTGGGCGGGAGGTCGCGGCCCGGGGGGAGCGGGCCTGGGACCGGCGGGTGTCGACCCGGGCGGCCGAGAAGCTAGGCTTCATCGCCCGTGCAGGATGGCAGGCGGCGCGGCGCGGCAGGCTTTATCCGGGCACGGCTCGCGATCCCCTGCTGTGGAAACGGTCGGAAAGCGCCTAGGCGCTCAGCTGCGCGCGCGAGCCGTGTCGGCCTTGGCCATGCGCTCGCCACTGGCGCGGCAGTCGGCAGCGATCGTGGGAAAGGCGAGGTCGGTGTTGCGGGCGAGCGCGGCCGGAAGCGCGGCGCGGCATTGCGCGACGCTCTGGTAGTGCACCGGCTCGACCCGCGCCTCAGTGCAGGCCGTGCTGCCGTCGCCGCAGCCAAGGATCGCCATCACATAGAAGATCGGTTCCACAACGTTTACTCCCGCTTGGCTGCCCAAACCCTCAAGCACGGCGGGATGTTCCGGGCGAGGGCTGCGCGACGGGGTTGCGACGAAGTGGCAATACGCCCCACATAAGGGGCGATGCCTCCCGATCCGACGACCCACACCGCAGCCGAGCAGCCGCTGCTGCCGCTGCTCCGGCGGTTCCTGCCGTACCTCTGGCCCGCGCACGCGCCCAGGCTGCGGGTGCGGATCGTCGGCGCGATGCTGCTCGTGGTCTGCTCCAAGCTGGTGCAGGTCTATGGAGCGCCGTTCGCGCTGCAGGGCGCAGTCGACGGCATGGCCAATGGGGACCGTTCAGCGACGACGCTGATCGTCGCGCTGGTGCTCGGCTATGCCGCCGCGCGCTTCGGCTCGACGCTGTTCGACAACCTCCGCAACGCGGTGTTCGAGCGCGTCGGGCAGGAGGCGACGCGGCACTTGGCATCCGACGTGTTCCGGCACCTGCACCGGCTCGGGCTCGACTTCCACCTGTCGCGGCGAACGGGCGCGGTGACCAAGGTGGTCGAGCGCGGCACCAAGAGCATCGACACGATGCTCTACTTCCTCCTGTTTAACATTGCGCCGACGGTGCTCGAGCTGACGCTGGTGCTGGGGCTGTTCTGGACGCGCTTCGGCTGGCCGTTGGTGGTGGCGACGGTGGCGATGGTGGTGCTCTACATCTGGTTCACCCGCCTCGTGACCGACTGGCGCAACGCGCTGCGCGCCAGGATGAACGACCTGG
Organism: uncultured Sphingomonas sp.; assembly: GCA_964245475.1. Classification (GTDB taxonomy): domain Bacteria; phylum Pseudomonadota; class Alphaproteobacteria; order Sphingomonadales; family Sphingomonadaceae; genus Sphingomonas. The sequence continues at coordinate 1,249 of CAXTNG010000179.1, forward strand.
ATACCGGCGCGGTCGCGCATGCGGTGGACTCGCTGCTCAACTTCGAGACGGTCAAATATTTCGGCGCGGAGGAGCGCGAGGCGCGCCGCTACGAGGGGGCGCTCCGCTCCTATGCCGACGCGGCGACGAAGAGCGAGAACAGCCTCGCCTGGCTCAACGTCGGGCAGGCGGCAATCACCAATGTGATGATGGGCGCCGGCATGGCGTATGTCGTGTGGGGCTGGAGCCATGGGCGGTTCACTGCGGGCAACGTGGTGTTTGTGTCGACGCTGCTCGCGCAACTGTTCCGCCCGCTCGACCTGCTCGGCATGGTCTACCGGACGATGCGCCAGGGCGCGATCGACATGGCGGCGATGTTCGACCTGGTCGACACGCCGGCGACGATCGTCGACGCGCCCGGCGCCAGGCCGCTGGTGGTGAGCCGCGGCGCGGTGCGCTTCGAGGGCGTGCGTTTCGGCTACGGCGACGGCCGCGAGATCCTGCACGGGCTCGACCTCGACGTGCCGGCAGGGACGAGCTGCGCGGTGGTGGGGCCTTCGGGCGCGGGCAAGTCGACGCTGGCGCGGCTGCTATATCGCTTCTACGACGTCACCGCGGGGCGGATCACGATCGACGGGCAGGACCTGCGCGACGTGACCCAGGACTCGCTGCGCGCTGCGATCGGGATCGTGCCGCAGGACACGGTGCTGTTCAACGATACCGTCGGCTACAACATCGCTTATGGCCGCGAGGGCGCCGGCGAGGCGGAGATCGTGGAAGCGGCTGAGGGTGCGGCGATCGCCGGGTTCATCGCGCGCCAGCCCGACGGCTACCGGACGCGGGTGGGCGAGCGCGGGCTCAAGCTGTCGGGTGGCGAGAAGCAGCGTGTCGCGATCGCGCGCACCCTGCTCAAGAATCCGCCAATCCTGATCCTGGACGAGGCGACCAGCGCACTCGACAGCCGGACCGAGGCCGACATCCTCGACACGCTCGATGCCATCGCGGCCCGGCACACGACAATCGTCATTGCGCACCGCCTGTCGACGGTGGTCGCGGCGGACCAGATCGTCGTGCTCGACGGTGGCCGGGTGGCGGAGCGGGGCACCCACGCCGAGCTCCTCCGTCGCGGCGGGCTCTATGCCGAGATGTGGGCGCGCCAGCAGGCCGAGCGCGAGCAGGGCGAGGCGCTGGCAGCGGAGTGAGTTGCGCGGACCTTCGTGGCAAACTACGTTGCATGCAACGGAGACCGACATGGGCGCAGAACTGCCACTGACGAGTACCGAGCGGTCGCGGCGTTATCGTGCCGCGCTGCGGGCCAAGGGATTGCGTCCGCGCACCTTCTGGTTGCCGGACATGTCGTCGCCGGAGTGGAAGGCGGAGATCGCGCGGTCATGCGCAGCGATCGACAAGGCTTGGGATGAGGACAAGGAACTGCAAGACTGGGTCGATGCAGTCAACGCTGACACGCTTGCTGACATCCCGCCGCCGGAAGGCTGGGATTGAAGCGCGGCAATATCTACACCGCGGCGATGGGAGGCGGATACGGCGGTAAGCCGCGCCCGGTGCTGATTGTGCAGGCCGACGAGCATTCGACAGAATCGAAGAAAATCGTAGCGCTGATCGCCAGCCCGATTGATGGTGCGATGCCGGTGCGGGTCGAGGTAACGCCGACTGCCACCAACAATCTCAAAACCGTCCCCACGTCATGGTGGACGTGATCCAGACCATAAGGCGGGATAAATTCGGGTATGAGATCGGTCGTTTGGACGACGCAGACATGCGGCGGGTCGAGGAGGCACTACTTTTAGTCATGGGGATTGGGACGCCACCATGACCGATCCCCTTCTCACCCTACAGCGCGTGTTCGGCTTTCCCGCCTTCCGCGGTGTGCAGGCCGATGTCGTCGCGCGGGTGCTCGCCGGAGAGCGCACGCTTGCGGTCATGCCGACGGGGGCGGGCAAGTCGCTGTGCTATCAGCTGCCTGCGGTGATGATGGAGGGGACGTGCGTCGTCGTCAGCCCGCTGATCGCGCTGATGCACGACCAGCTGCGCGCTGCCGAGGCGGTGGGGATCCGCGCGGCGACGCTGACCTCGGTCGACCAGAACCGCGCCGAGACGATCGCGCGATTTCGCGGCGGGGCGCTCGACCTGCTCTACGTCGCGCCGGAGCGAGCTTCCAACCAGTCGTTCAGGGAGCTGCTCAGCCAGGCGAGGCTCAGCCTCTTCGCGATCGACGAGGCGCATTGCGTCAGCGAATGGGGGCATGACTTCCGCCCCGACTACCGCCTGCTTTCGCCGCTGATGGACGCCTTCCCTGACGTGCCGTGCCTCGCGCTGACCGCGACCGCGGACGCGCACACCCGCGCCGATATCTGCAAGCAGCTGGGCATACCGGCCGAGGGCATGATCGTGTCGGGCTTCGACCGGCCCAACATCCGCTACACGATCGCGCCCAAGGTCAACACCACCCAGCAGATCGCCGACGTCGTCCGCGCCACGCCCGGTCCCGGCATCGTCTATGCCCAGACGCGTGCGGCGACCGAGAAGCTGGCCGAGGCGCTCGCCCGCACGGGACGGCCGACGCGTGCCTATCACGCCGGTCTGGAGCCCGAGGTGCGCGCGCGCAACCAGGCGGACTTCGTCGCGTCGGAGGACATGGTGATCTGCGCCACCGTCGCGTTCGGGATGGGGATCGACAAGCCCGATGTGCGCTTCGTCGCGCATGCCGGCCTACCCAAGTCGATCGAGGCCTATTACCAGGAAACCGGGCGCGCTGGCCGCGACGGCGACCCCTCGGTCGCGCACCTGTTCTGGGGCGCCGACGACTTCGCACTCGCCCAACGCCGGATTGGCGAGGTCGAGCCCGAGCGCCAGCCGGGCGAGCGGCAGCGGTTGCAGGCGCTCGGCGCGCTGGTCGAGACCGGCGGGTGTCGGCGGCGCATCCTGCTCCAGCATTTCGGCGAGACGCTCAGCCAGGACTGCGGCAATTGCGACAATTGCCTCGGCGGCTCCCAAGCGGTCGATGCGACCGAGACCGCACGGAAGGTGCTGTCGGCGGTGTTCCGCACCGGACAGAGTTTTGGCGCGACCTATGTCGAGCAGGTGCTGACCGGCCAGTCGACCGAGCGCAGCCTGATGAACGGGCATGAGGCGCTCTCCGTCTGGGGGATCGTCGCAGGCGATGAGGCGGCGCTGGTCAAGCCGGTGCTGCGCGCGCTGACCCTGCGCGACGCGCTGCGCGCCAACCCGCACGGCGGGCTGGAGTTCGGCCCCGCCGCACGGCCGCTGCTCAAGGGCGAGGATGCGCTGTCGGTCGTGCTGCCGCCAAAGCGCGAGCGCCGCCGCCGCGGCGGAGCGGTGGCCAACCCGGTCGGCGACGCGCTGTTCGAGGCGCTGCGCGAACGCCGCCGCGCGCTGGCGAAGGAGGCGGGCGTGCCGCCCTATGTGATCTTCCACGATTCGGTCCTGCGCGACATGGCGGCGCAGCGCCCCGGCAGCCGCGCCAGCCTCGCAACGCTGACCGGCATCGGCCAGCGCAAGCTCGACGCCTATGGCGATGCGTTCCTGGAGGTGATTCGGGACGCGGCGTAGCGCGCCAGCCGTCCGCTCCAGCCGCGCCACCGTTGCCCAGGTCGACGCGGTGCGGTGCCGCCGGTATTGGCAGCGCATGGGAGTGATCCTGTTCCTGCTCGCCTACACAGTGCCGGTGCCGCCGGCACGCGCGCTTCCGCTACACCTGCTCGACGAGGCGCACACGAGCCTTGTCGCCGAGGCCGGCGACCGGTTCGTCGTCCGGTTGCCCGACGCGGACCGCGCATCCTGGCGTCCGGGGCCGTCGTCATCGCCGATGATCGTCGCGCTGGGGCCGCCAGGCGGCACGTTGACAGGACGGTATCGCGAATTCCGCTACCAACTCCGCAGGGCGGGCCGGGTGAGCCTCACCTTCGTCCGGTCCGGCGCGCGCCCTGCCGTTCTGCGCTTCTCGGTCGAGGCACGATGACCGGCGCCAGCCTCAATTCACCCAGATCGGGATGTAGGTCGCGTTGTTCGCTTCCACCGCCTCGCTGATCGCGTTGTTCTCGTCCAGCACGACGCCGATCCAATAGGCGCGGCCGGAGACGAGATCGGCGGGGATCGTCAGGTTGACGCTGGTCGTCAGCACGTCGCCGCGCGACAGGTTCCAGGTCGCGCCGCCGATCCGGCGGTCGCCCGTGCTGATGATGTCGTTGGTCGAGACGAAATAGCCGGTCTGGATATTGTTCTGCGTGTGCACGCCCATGTTCTCATAGGTGAACTCGGCGCGCACCACCTGGCCGCGATTGACGCGGAAGCCGGTCTCGCCGTTCACGTCGCGGGTGGTTAGTGCGCCGCCGCTCGCGTTGGTGATCACCGTCTTGGTGTGATCGCTGTATTCGCCGCTTGCGCCGGCATATTTCCAGTGGACGACGCCGACGTCCTCGTAGTTCGCGCGCGCGCCGTAGAGGAACACCATGCCGTCGGCGGCATCCTCGCCGGTATAGGCGGTCGCGGTCGATCCGTTGACGTGGATGTGCTCGAAGTCGGTGCCCATGATATTGTATTCGGTGTTGACGTGGTTGAGGATCATGCCGTGGCCGAGCTCGTGCGCGCCCGTCGTCTGGATGGCACGGCCCGTGCCGGTATAGCGGATCAGCGACGACTTGACCGTGTCCGCGGTCCACTGGAACGGCGCGGTATAGTCGAAGATCACGTCGACCTCGTCCATATGGACGTGGTCGCCGAACAGCCAGTAGCAGGTCCAGTTCTGGAAGGCCCGCGCCGGCGCGCCCTGCAACAGCCCCTGATCGGTCGTGCCCCAGACCTCCGACTCGCCGTTGTTGCGGCCCATGTTGCCGGGCTTCATCGACAGGCCGTAGCGGAAGTTGCTGGGATTGCGGTTGAACTTGTTGACGGTGTCGGTGATCCCGGTCTGCCAATAGCCCGCCGGGAAGCTTGTCGTGCTGGCGCGCAGCGTGCGCGAGTTGGAGTCGAAGCGGATCGCGTGGCCTAGGCAGCTCTTGTAGCTGTACGCGTCCGCGGCGGAGCTGCAGGCGATCAGCGATGCACCGAACGCGATCGTTGCGATGATCTTCATGGGTAGCCCTCCTGTGTCCGGCGTCAGCGCTTCAGCACCGGGTTGAAGTCCTGTGCCCGCAGCGCGCGAAGCTCGGCGGTCTCCGCGGGCGTCGGGCGCACCGCGGGCGGCTTGCGGCCGAGCGGGGCGGCGCCGGGCTTGGTATAGGTCGCCGGCGTCAGCACGATCTCCGCCTTCGGATCGAAGTTGCGGATCGCGACCGGTCCGCGCGTCGTGCGCTGCACCAGCTCGCCGATCTTGC
>CAXTNG010000179.1:6591-7044 GCA_964245475.1 uncultured Sphingomonas sp.
CGCGCGATCTCAGAAACTACGCCTTTAGTCGTATCGCTCAGCTTGGGCGCGAGCGGCTCGTCGGGCAGCGGTCCCTTGGCCTGCGGGTCACCCTTGCTGTCGTCGCCGTCGGTGTTCGGCGACCGGCCGACGAACGGGGTGGCGAGCTCCATCTCCTTCGGCGCCCCCGCCTCATAGCGCTTGCGCGCGTCCTCGACGCTGATGCCCATCCGCTTGAGATCGGCCTGGACTTCGGGGTTCTTGAGGAGGCCATCGAACGTCGGCGCCGGATAGCGGAACGAGGTGAGCGCCTTCGGCGGTTCGCCGCGCGCGATCGCGCCGTCCTTGACGATCGCCCGGACCGGCGAGCCGTGGGTGTCGAACACCCGGCCGTCGAGCACCCGATAGCGGCCGTACTCGCACAGCACGAGCGCGCATCCCTTCCCGCCGTTGCCGGAGACGAACAGCCCGTCC
>CAXTNG010000180.1:0-7035 GCA_964245475.1 uncultured Sphingomonas sp.
CCACCCCATAGCCCCTCGGAGCCGAGCTCCAGCAAATATGCCCGGACGAGCAAAGCAATGAAGCCAAGCAGCGAATTCGTGGCTAGAAAACCGTCCTTGCCAGCCGGCGGTGGAAACAGCAGCAAATCGACATATGGATGGGCCCGGGCCAGATCGGCCAACCGGCTATCCGAACGGCCGCAAACGATGGCGAGCTGCCGCGGTTCCTGGCCGATCAACCTGCGCGCTGCGCCGAGGATGTCGACATTGTTTCCGCCAGCGCTCAACAACCAGTTCGAGAGTGGCGCCGCGCTTGGATCTGTCACGTCGAGCGGCGTCGCCACGATGCCGAGTTGACTTGTGACGTGATAGTGAATCTGCGCGAGTGAATGTGCCGCAGTGAGGGACCCACCTGAACCAATGGCGCGCAGCGGTAATCCGCTCGCTGTCCTGACTGCACGCCGCAGGGCTCCGATGTCCACATCGCCAGCCCATTTGAACGTCTCAGCAAGCCGTTCCATTTCTGCAGCGTAAGGCTTTGCCATGATCCTCCGACACCCCTGGGGACATGCTGACCTCTTAGTGCGGGGAGAACGCAAAGGGAACGGTAATGTGCTGCGACATCGGTATCGGGCTCGGGTTGGCGGGTGTCAATAATTCCGGATTCTGATAGGAGCAAAGGATGGCTGGCCCTCAAATCTCCTCGGCGATTCTGAGTTGGCGCGACGTCGTGCATGACTATCGCCGCCGCTGGCGGCGTGACGTAGAACTGGAGTCCTCCTGGTACGGGGCAAAGGGGCTCAGTGCTACCGAGGCAGTTCGACGCGCCTGTGCGAGCATGCTGCCTGCTCCCGATGGGGGCTTGCTCCGGCATCCGCATCAACGGCGCTTGTCGCCTACGGTGCTCGCCGCATCGGCGGATGTTCTCCTCGATCGCGCGACCACGCTGGTCGGTTTGAGGTCATTCGAACACCTGCTTGACCTGGTGGAGGAACAGCTTCGTCCGGTCAGGGGTGCCGGGGAGCTCCTTGCGTATGACGTGGCGCAACGCATCGGCGAATCGAGCGGTGTTGCGCCAGAGCGCATCTATCTCCATGCCGGCACGCGCAAAGGCGCCAGTATGCTCGGCCTCCGATGGCGGGAGCGTTCGATTGCGGTCGCCAGTGTCCATCCGGACCTTCAGGTGCTGAGTGCCGCGGAGCTTGAAGACGTGCTGTGCATTTACCGCTCATGCTTTCCTGCGCTGCAGGCGGACCAGCGGGGAGCGCGTCGGCCGCGCGGCTGCGCCCCCATTGGATCGGTGCCGATTGGCTGCGGCCTGAACCAAGGATCTGGTCGGAGCTGCTAGCACCCTGCCACTCGCTTGAGCGTAGCGGCCGGCGCGATGCTCAAGCGATTACCCTCAGGGGGCCTTACGGGTGATCCGCTCCAGCCGATACAGGAAGTGGCCGCCCCTTTCGATGCTCGCGAGGACGTTACAGGCCACCTCGGCTTGAACCAAACCCAAGCAAGGACTGGCTGATGGCTCGCTATGGATCCGATATCGAATTTGAGTGCCCCAATTGCCGGGGGACGATCCAGGACGAGATCCCCGTTCCCGAGACCTATTGGTCGGGCGACAACGCCGACGAGCGTTTTGTGGAGGATGAAGCAGAGGTTGCCTGCGACTCCTGCAACACTGGGTTCGACCTGCACGTCCAGAACAGCGACGGGCATATTTCCGTGACCGTGCAGGGCTACGACGATGTGGAGGTCAAGGCCAGCTACGCCTCGATGGTCGAGCCGGATGAGCCCGACGACTGGGATCTGCCCAGCGAGCCGGCAATCATGATCCAGATGACTCTCGAGGATGTGCGCACGGTTCTCAAATCGACAGTGCCGTCGTTTCATAGCGACACGCTGCTGCGGATGGCCTTCATCCAGCAATTTGCGGCCTTGGAAGCCTATCTGTCCGATGCCCTACTTCTCGAGGTCCTCAACAAGCCCGGTCCGCTGGCGCGACTCATTGCTGGTGACGAAGAGTTGAAGAAGATGAAGCTGCCGCTGACCGCTATTCACGGCAACCCGGGTATCGTGGCGCATACCGCCGCAACGCACCTTCGCGGGCTGCTCTATCACAATTTTCCGAAGATCAGCGCGATCTGGGAAGAGGCGCTGGGCTTCCACCTATTCCCTGACGACGACCTCAAGACCCGGATGATGAAAGCCGGTCCGATCCGGCATGACTGTGTCCATCGCAATGGCCGAGACAAGGAGGGCAACGTCCGTACCGAGGTCGATGATGCCTTTGTTCGACAGGTCGACACCGACATTCGTGCCATGGTTTCTTACATCGAAGCGCAACTGCCACTCGTGCATTGAGCGGCAGAACGGCGCTAGCTCTGCGCCGAGCGGCGACGTCATCAATTGTATTGTCCTTACTTCGGTGCTGGCTCACCTGGAAACATGGATAGTAAGAAGCCAAGCGCGAGCTGCTCCTGCGCTCGCTTCAACATCACCAGAGGGCTCCGATGAAGTTCGACTTCGACGATATCTGCGATTGGGGTCCACGACTGAGCTTGGCGCTGGACAAGGTTGCGCCACAGGCCTTGAGGGAACAGGTTGAGCGGAGTCCGGCCAAGTATATCGACGATGCGTTCGATATCCTGCTTGCTGGCGCGGATCGGGACGAGTTGATTGACGCCACGCGGTCGTGGATGCGCGATCAAGAAATCATTGGCTACCATGGCTCCAGGCTCTCCGAAGCTGAAATCGCTTCGGTGCGGACCGAGGGGCTGCAGTCATTAATCCCGTGGAGGCGCCGCGAGCGTCTTGAGGCGATCCTCTCTCGTCATGACGAATGGAATGCCGTCAAGACCAGGCTTGAGACAACGCTCGGCGAGTACGGTGACGGTGCCTTCGGTCGCCGCGAGGGCCAAGCACATTTGACCATCTCCCGCGGCGCATTGCTTACCGCCTTCAATCACTATCTCGTCGAGGGCTCGGAGTTCGATCAGGCGGTCGCCGTCGAGCTGCTGGGCACAGATGCGCGCGCGTTGCTTCAGGAGGGACGCTGGCCCGTGTTGTTCGCCGTTGCAGTGCCCGGCGAACGGGCGGTCGAGATCAGCGAGAGGCGCACGTCCATTGGTGAGATGTCCGGCCTAGTCCGGCTTATCCTGCAATTCTGGGCCTACTGGCTGCACAATCCCAACCTCGACCTTGGCGCCCAGCATGTCGACTTTGGGTTGGTCTTTTATGAAGGTATCCCGGCCGCATGGGTGATCGAGTCAACCCACATCGAGGAGGCCGAACTCCTACCCTTCTATCATCGCTAGCGGCCACTGCGCAACGCGCCGCGTTTCGGCGAACGGCGTCGAGACGATCGCAGCAGGTCGCAAATAATCGCGCGGCTAATTGCCAACGGCCTATAGTGGCTCGCTCCGAGACACGACGTAAGACCTACCGTTCTAATTGGGCCAAGCCACGACGGTACTACAATGTGCATGAACGTCGGGTTCTGGAAAGCAGATGGGCCGCGCTGACCGTCTGCGAATGGGTCCTCATTCCCGGGAAGCTGTTAAGTCGCTATCGCCAGCAAGCCGCGGGTATGCCAATCGAAGCGATTGCAAAGATTGGCGCCGCACGGCAGCGAACAGCCACAGGGAATAAGCTTCGGTTGGCGGGAGAAATCGTGGCGAAGGTTGAAGAATTCCTTAGCGGGGTGGCACTCTCCGAGCGGATCCGCCACGTCTGTGGGGCAAACGATGTCGACTGCGCCGTCGCTTTCTGGGGAATCGCGATCAAGGAGCATCTCTTTTCCGCTGGAAGCGGCGGCAAGAAGAGGATCGTGTGTGACATATCAATGCAGGCGACGAGCCGGCAAGCGCTGAGGGAGCTCGGGGCACCCGACAATATCAATCTCAAGGTGCACGATGGACTTCATGCCAAGGTCTACATTTCCGATCGCGGGGCGGTGATCGGCTCTGCCAACGCAAGCGGACGCGGGATTGGGCTTGTGGAAGGCGCGCGCGGACAGTTGCTCGAGGCGGGGGTGTTTTGCCCGCCAGGATCGCGTTCGTGGAAAAAGGCCGCCTCCTGGTTCAAGACGATCTTCAAGGAGGCGACGGTAATCGGAACCGACGAACTGCAACGGGCGCCTGAGCGAAGTGCTGAGCTGCACCCGGTAGCGTCGAGTGCCGATCTTGCGCACATGCCCCTCCTGCAGCGCCTGCGCGACTATCCGACTGCCTTCCGCGGCGCGCACGTGGCGGTGGCGAACGGGCGCCTCGATGAGGCGATGGCGAGGGCAACGAAGGTGGACAGAACTCGCGCACGCGGCGTGTCCGTCCAGTCGCTTGACGACGTCATCCTGCAGAACGGTGATGGGGGTGAGCTTCGGCCGTTCGTCGGGCCACTGCTGCTGCTCTGGCGCGGGCGCTCGGTAACGTGGGTGCGCGCGTACGTTGACTGCTCCACATGGCCGATCAAGCAACCCGACAGCGTCTTCGGGATCGAAGATTGGTCCGGGTTCTGGGAAATGACCGATCAGAGGCCTTCCGAGGTGCGGCTCTCGAGGGACGAGTCGAACCTGGTTGCGCAGTTGCTGGAGCAGGATGAGGACCGGTGGGTCTACAAAGCAACGGAGTTCGCCGAAAAGTTGGAGGCGCTGCTCGTCGGTTCTGCCACATCCGCGCCACGGCAGGCAGGGGCAGCGGATGTTCCGAGCGCTGCCTTGGCGTATGCTATGCTCGAACAGGAGCTTGCGAAAGCCGGGCTTGGTGCACCTTCGACGTTCACGGTCCGCCAGAATGCTCGTGCTGGCGCGGAGACCCTCGAATGGTGGCACGCCCGGACACCGTCGGGAGTTAGCTCCCGGACCCCCCGCACCCAGGCGTACCTCCGCGCCTATGTCCGCATTGCCGCTTGCGAGGAACTGCCGGCTGGCGGCTTGGCGCTGGAGGACGGTAGGTTGTGGATGGACCGTTCGGTCATGAGCAGATTGGAAAGGGATGGAATCTTGCAGTTCAAAGGGCAAGGGTCTCGGTCGCGGTTCGTGCTAACTGATCAAGGGCGGTGTCTGCTGAGTTCCTGATCCAGATCATCCTCGCCGTATGACGTCTTCTCCCGTCTTCTCCAGAAACGTGAAGCGGCGTCGGACCGGAAAATCTCACATCCCTCTGCTGACTCGACAAAGACGTGCCGGTTTCGGGAAGCATGAGGAAGCCCCAAACGCTCACCTTGTATCTTCCCGGCGCGGACCGCCGGGCCGGCACCTGCCTCCTTAGCCGTTCAGCTCGCGCGGTCTCGCCTCTGAACCGGACGTAGGGTGACATGAACGGGTGACCGCTTTCGCGGATCGGGCGGGGCGGTCTGGACGTCCAGAAGTGGGTCTGATGCATTACCAGTCGTCCGTCGGACCTGACGATCCCTCATAACGAACAAACGCCTCATGACGAACACTGTTGATTCGCGACATGCATCGCCGTTTTTGCGATCGTCGTCGCAGCGCAGCGCACCGAGCCATGCGCAGCCGCTACAATATCGATACGACATCGCCGGTTAGCGCCAATCTGCTCCTAAAAGCGCTTTCTACAGCCCAGCGCTTCCACGCGGATCCCGTTGATGCCAAACAGGGCACGGAAGGGGCATCAGTGACTTGGAGCACGTGATGTCCGAAGTACCGCACTCGACCCCGCGCCTCATCCGCTTGCCCGAGGTGAAGCTTCGCACCGGGCTGGGCAGATCATCGATCTACCGTAAGATGGCCGACGGCAGCTTCCCGCAGCCACGGAAGGTCGGCGAGCGGGCGGTCGCCTGGCACTTGAGCGACATAGACGGTTGGATCGACAACCTGCCGCTCAGGCCGGCCAATCAGCCGCTGCTGCCTCGGCAGTAGCGATCCCAGTCCCGCATCAGCGCACGCCGCTTCTCAAGGAAGTCGGTGCGACGGTAGGCCGCTTCGACCTTGTTGGGGATGGCGTGCGCTAAGGCGGCTTCGGCAATCTCGCCGGGGTAGTCCGTCTCTTCCGCGACCCAGTCGCGAAACGTGGAGCGGAAGCCGTGAACGGTCGCCGGCACATCCATGTCGCGGAGAATCTTCAGCAGCGTCATGTCCGAGAGCGGACGCTTCACGTTTTGGCCCGGAAAAATCAGGTTGCTGGCGGGCACGCCTAGCGGCCGGACGCGCTCCAGCACGTCGATGGTGCCTTGGTCGAGCGGCACGAGGTGAACCTTGCCGGCCTTCATGCGATCGGCAGGGACGGTCCAGACCCGCTTCGCCAGATCGATCTCCGGCCAGCGCATGCCGCGAACCTCGCCCGATCGGGCGGCAGCCAGGATCAGGAACTCCAGCGCGAGCCGCGCAATTGTGCTCCTCTCGCGCGCCCGGACCAGGAAAGCAGGCACGTCCTCGAACGGCAGGGCCGCCAGGTGCCGGTCCCGCTTGGGCTGGCGAGGCAAGCCGCGGGAGATGGAGCGGAGCGGCGCCTCGGTGGTCCGGAATCCCTTGGCATAGGACCAGTCCAGCACCACGCCTATGCGCTGCCGCACGCGCCGCGCCGTCTCCGGCTTGCTGAGCCAGATAGGCGCCAGCACGTCGCGGATCACCGGCCCTTCGATATCCGAGACGAGCCGATTGCCGATGCGCGGGAAGGCATAGGTGGTCAGCGTGGTTATCCACTGATCCTGATGCTTGCCGTTCTTCCAGGCGGCCTTGTGCTCCTCGTGCACCAGCTTGGCCGCCTCGCGGAAGGTCGGGATCTTCAGCTTCGCCTTCTGCCGCTCGATGGTGGGGTCGATCCCCTTCGCCAGCGACTTGCGCGCCTCGTGCGCCTTGTCGCGCGCCTTGGCCAAGGTGATCTCATCCACCGAGCCGAGGCCGATGTCCCGGCGACGACCGTTGTGCTGGACTCGCACGAACCAGTAGGCCCGGCCCGGCCTCGTGAACTCCAGGATGAGCCCGTCGCCGTCCGAGTAGCGACCGGGCTCCTTCAACGCGCGGATCTGCGCGACCGTCAGCTTCCCCATGATTCTGCCTCGATCTGGGTCCGAGTTTTGCCCCACACTTGTGTGGGGATG
>CAXTNG010000181.1:0-333 GCA_964245475.1 uncultured Sphingomonas sp.
GCGGGCGTGGCGGAACTGGTAGACGCAGCAGGTTTAGGTCCTGCCATCGCAAGATGTGGGGGTTCGAGTCCCTTCGCCCGCACCAGTCTCTCGCCCACGCGCCCCGGCGGGCGATCACTTCATTCGAGAAGGCGTGCAATGCAGACTGTCGAGACGTTGAACGAGGGCCTGAAGCGCGCCTATCGCATGACGATCAGCGCAAAGGACATCGATGCGCGGGTCGAGGCCGAAGTGAGGCGCGTCGCGCCGCAGGTCCGCATGCCCGGTTTCCGCCCCGGCAAGGTTCCCGCCAACCTGGTCCGCAAGATGCACGGCGAGGCACTGCGCCAGGAC
>CAXTNG010000181.1:343-7012 GCA_964245475.1 uncultured Sphingomonas sp.
GGCGTCCGGGGGACGCCCGCGGCTTGACGGCTCCCGAGCGCAAGCGAAGGGGTCGCAACTCCCGAGCGAAGCGAAGGCCGCCCGGCAAAAATAGGATTGAAGAACAAGGCTATGCAGACTGTCGAGACGCTGAACGAGGGGCTGAAGCGCGCCTACACGCTCACCATCACCGCGGGCGAGATCGACGCTAAGGTCGATGCCGAGCTGAAGCGGGTCGCGCCGCAAATCCGCATGCCGGGGTTCCGCCCGGGCAAGGTGCCGGCAAACCTGGTGCGCAAGATGCATGGGCCGGCATTGGCCCAGGACGCGCTCAACAGCGCGATCCAGGAAGGCGTGCAGGGCCTGATCGCCGACAAGCAGCTCCGCCCCGCGATGCAGCCGCAGGTCCATCTCGGCGAGCATTATGAGGCGGGCAAGGACGCCGCGATCACGGTCGAGCTCGAGGTGCTGCCGCAGGTACCCGCGCCCTCGATCGACGGGCTCAAGCTGGAGCGGTTGACCGTGCCGGTCGGCGACGACCAGGTCGACGCGCAGCTCAAGATGTTCGCCGACCAGCAGAAGCGCTGGGACGACGCGGAGGGCAAGGCGGCCGAGACCGGCGACCTGGTCACCATGGACTTCGTCGGCAAGACCGCTGACGGCGTCGCCTTCGAGGGTGGCACCGGCAGCGATATGGCGGTGGAGATCGGTTCGGGCCGGCTGATCCCGGGCTTCGAGGACCAGCTCGTCGGGGCCAAGGCCGGCGAGGAGCGGCAGATTTCGGTCACCTTCCCGGCCGATTACCAGGAGAAGACGCTCGCCGGGCAGCCCGCGACCTTCGACCTGACGATCAAGTCGGTGAAGACCGCCGGCGAGACCCAGCTCGACGACGAGACTGCGAAGAACCTGGGGCTGGAGAGCCTGGAGCAGCTGCGCGGCCTGATCAGGGGCCAGATCGAGCAGGAGCACAACGGCCTCACCCGTACCCATATGAAGCGCAAGCTGCTCGACCAGCTCGCCGGCGACCACGATTTCGCGGTGCCGCCGTCGATGGTCGAGGCGGAGTTCTCGCAGATTTGGGCGCAGCTGGAGCATGAGGCGACCCATGAGCCCGATCCTGAGGCCGCCAAGGCCGAGATGGAGCGTGAGCGTGACGATTACCGCAAGATCGCCGAGCGCCGCGTGCGGTTGGGGCTGCTGCTGTCCGAGATCGGTCAGGCGAACGGCATCGAGGTGACGAGCCAGGAGATGAACCGGCTGATCGCCCAGGCGGCGCAGCAATACGGGCCGGAGGACCGGCAGAAGTTCATCCAATATGTCCAGCAGGAGCCGATGGCGGCCGCCCAGCTGCGCGCCCCGCTGTACGAGGACAAGGTCGTCGACTTCCTGTTCGGCAAGGCGGAAGTCAGCGACCGCGAATCGACCAAAGCCGAGCTAGAGGCCGCGATCGAGAGCGAGGACGGCTTCGCGACCGGGACGCATGTCCACAACCATGACGACCATGACCATGCCGGGCATGACCACGATGATGCCGGGCACGACCATTCGCACGAGGCCGCACCCAATAAGGCGCGCAAGGCCAAGGCGCAGCCCGCCGCCGAGGAGGTGGTGACCGAGGCGCCCGCGGCGGAGGAGGCTCCGGCCGCAAAGCCGAAGAAGGCGACCAAGCCCACCGCCAAAGGCAGCAATGCCGGCGTCGAGGCGCCGACAGTCGAAGCTGAGGCTCCCGCCGAGGCGGAGGCAGCGCCCGCCAAGAAACCGCGCGCGAAGAAGGCGGCGGCGGTCGAGGCTGAGACGCAGGTGCTCGAATCCTCGCCGGTCGCGGCCGAAGCCGCCGAGGGGACAGAGGCCGCGGATGCGGCCCCGGCGAAGAAGCCGCGGGCGAAGAAGGCGAAGGCCGAGATTTCGGAGTAGGGCCTCCGTCACTCCGCCGACGGGACCGGGGTGAAGCCGGGTTGAAACGGGGCAAGCGGCGCTTAACGAGCCGAAACAGGTGGACGTGTTTGCGACACCACCCTGCATGGCTTGGTGCCAACCTTGGACACAGACCCAATTTTGCCGTTGTGTCGACTATGGTCTTCGCATAGCCCATCGGGAGGCGCATGCAGCAAGACGGCGAGGCTCTGGGGAGGGCTTGAACGGCAGGAGGCCGGCGCGCTGGTCGGCAAGCGACTGCCGGTGTCGCGGGCTGGTAGCGCGCGAAGGGATTGGACGATGCTAGCTCGGCCCGGACCGAATGCGCCGGTTGCGCGTCGCTGGCACCTGCTGGCCATCTGGTCGATCATCCTGCTGCCCTTGCTGGTCAAGTCGCCCCTGATCGCGGGCGTTCTCATTGCCGATCCGGCGCACCTCTACGGGCAGCTCACCGCTGACGCGCCGAAGTCGATCCTCTATGGTTTGCCGACGCTAGAGCCGAACATCGCCTACACCAGCCACGCTCTCGGGTCGCTCTCCGCGCGCCTGGCGGCTTCGGGGCAGTCGCTCTGGTGGAACCCGTATGAAGGTGTAGGCATGCCGCTTGCCGGCGAGATGCAGTCGGCGGCGCTGTTTCCGCCGACATGGCTCATGCTGTTTCCCAAAGGCCAGCTTTTCGAGCACCTGCTGTTCCAGATCATCGCGGGTCTGGCGACCTACTTTCTGCTGCGCCGGCTTCAGGCGGGGGTTGCCGGAGCCTGGCTGGCGGGGCTTGTGTTCGCCTTCAACGGTGTCTTTGCCTGGCTGGCCAACGCCATCGTAAACCCGGTGTGTTTCCTGCCGGTGATTCTGCTGGGCGTGGAAATGCTGGGCGATCGCACATCTGCTCGACGAGGCTGGCTGACCGTCGCGATCGGGGTTGCGGGGGCGCTGTACTCGGGATTCCCGGAGGTAGCTTACCTGAACGGAGTGCTGATCGCCCTCTGGACCCTTGTCCGCGCAACAGCCCTGGGCCGGAAGGGCGGCTTGGTGATGCTATCGCGGGCGATCGCCGGCGCGCTCTGCGGCGTGCTGATCGCCGCACCTGTCCTCGTGGCGTTCGCGGACTTCCTAGTAGCAGGCAATGTGGGAGTGCACGCCGGAGGTATCCCGCGAGATTGGTTCATTGATCCCGCCTACGCGATCGAACTGCTTTTCCCTTACCATCAGGAATATTTCTACGCCCATGATTCCGCGTTCTTCTTCTGGGCCAATGTAGGGGGCTATGCGGGCCTGGCCGTCGTGGTCCTGGCTGTTGCGGGCTGCATGGGGCCGACGGCGCGACCCCTTCGGCTCATGCTGGTCGCATGGGTGTTCGTCACGTTGGGCGTGACGTTCGGTGTTCGCCCGCTGGCGGCGGTGTTCGGGCTTATCCCGTTCACCAGCATGGCTGCCTTGTACCGGTACCTGGACAGTTCCTGGATTTTCGCGCTGTGCGTGCTCGCGGGCCTGGCGGTGGGGGATATCGCTGCTAGTCGAACCAGCGTTCGTGCGCTGCGGACCGGTCTAGCGCTGGCGCTGGTCATCGGGGTCGCGCTCGCCGTCTTCGCGTGGACGAAGGGGGTGAAGCCGGAGGGCCTGAAAGCCTCGCTGACGATCTGCTTCCAGTTGCTCCTGCTGGGGCCGGTGATAGTTGCGGCGTTCGGGCGGCCATGGGTAACGCCCCAGCGGCGGGCGGCGATGCTCACGGGCGCGGTTGCGATTGAGGCCATCGCTTTGTTCCTGCCGCCCGTCCTGCACTACCCGTACGAGTCCCGTCTCGAACTTGCAGGCGTGCGATATCTGCAATCCCGGCTCGGCTTGCAGCGGTTCGTGACTCTCGGACCGATCGCAGCAAATTATGGATCGTACTTCGGTATAGCCCAGGTCAATCACAACGACCTGCCGGTGCCTCAACGCTGGGTGGACCATGCGGCCCGGCACCTCGACCGCAAGGCGGACCCGATCGCGTTCAGTCCCAACTCCCCCTCCGAGCTGCTGCGGAAGCTGCCGGCATATGCGGCTATCGGCACCCGTTTTGTCATCGCGCCCGCCAATCAACCGCTCACCGGATTGACCCAGGTGTTCAAGGACCGGGTAATGCGGATTTACGACGTGCCTGGTACCCGGCCGTATTTCTCCGCCGCAAGCTGTGCAGTCGTCCAACACGGCCGGCTGGACGTGGAACTCACGTGCGCGCGGCCAGTCGTGCTCGAGCGACTGGAGCTGTACATGGAAGGATGGAGCGCGACCGTGAACGGTCGCGCCACGCTGGTCGCGCCTGCCGGCGAGCTGTTCCAGGCGGTGCAGGTTCCTGCCGGCCGTTCGCGCGTGCATTTCGACTTTCTCCCACCGTACATGGCGGTGGCATACGCCCTGGCGGCGATCGGCGTGGCCGGCCTGCTGACGGGTGCATGGTTGATCGGTCGCAGGCGTATGAGCATTGAGGAACAACGATGATTGCGAACGATTCCGCTGCGCGTATCGCCGTCCTGCTTCCCTGCTACAACGAGGAGGCCGCGATCGCGCAGACGGTGACGGGCTTTCGTGCGGCGCTGCCGGGTGCGTTGATCTACGTGTACGACAACAACAGCGTCGACCGCACGGCCGAGGTCGCGCGGGCGGCGGGGGCGATCGTCCGGCGCGAGCGCATCCAGGGCAAAGGCGCAGTTGTCCGTCGGATGTTTGCCGACGTCGACGCCGACATCTACGTCATGGCCGATGGCGACGCGACCTATGACGCCGCCTCGGCGCCAGTGCTGGTCGAGCGTCTGCTGGGCGAGCAGCTCGACATGATCGTCGGCAGCCGCGTGTCTGAGGCGGAGCTCGCCTATCGCCGCGGCCACCGCTTCGGCAACGCGCTGTTGACCGGCATGCTCGCGCGGCTGTTCGGACGCAGCTTCACCGACATCCTGTCGGGCTACCGCGTCTTTTCGCGCCGCTTCGTCAAGAGCTTCCCCGCGCTGTCGGCGGGGTTCGAGATCGAGACCGAGATCAGCGTCCACGCGCTGGAGCTGAAGATGCCCTGCGCGGAGATCGCGACGCCCTATTTCGCGCGGCCCGAGGGCTCCGCCTCCAAGCTCTCCACCTACGGCGACGGCTGGCGCATCCTGCGTACGATCATCACCCTCTACCGCATCGAGCGGCCGCTGCTGTTCTTCCGCTCGGTCGGGCTGCTGCTCGCGCTGCTCGCGCTGGTTCTCGCAGTGCCGCTCGCGATCACCTACGTGCAGACCGGTCTCGTCCCGCGCTTCCCAACCGCGATCCTGGCGACCGGCCTCGTCATCCTCGCGGCGCTGAGCTTCTTCGCCGGGCTGATCCTCGACACGGTGGTCCACGGCCGGCGCGAGGTGCGCAGGCTCGCCTATCTGGCCTACCCGGCGCCCGGGCTTGAAGTCGCCGCCGCAAGCGCCGATGTTGGCGCTTCCAGGGCATAAGAGAGTTTTCCCATGCACAATCCGTTCGAGACCGGCGATTTCGCGATGCCGCTGACCCGCGCCGGCCTCGGCCTCCAGCCGTCCCAGGCCGGTCTGGTCCCCATCGTCATCGAGCAGTCGAATCGCGGCGAGCGCTCGTTCGACATCTTCTCCCGCCTGCTCCGCGAGCGGATCGTGTTCGTCACCGGCGGGGTCGAGGACGGCATGGCCTCGCTGATTACCGCGCAGCTGCTCTTCCTCGAGTCGGAGAACCCGAAGAAGGACATCTTCATGTACATCAACTCGCCGGGCGGCGTCGTCACGGCGGGCATGGCAATCCACGACACGATGCAGTACATCCGGCCGCGAGTCGGCACGGTGTGCATCGGCCAGGCGGCGTCGATGGGAAGCTTCCTGATGTCGGCAGGCGAGCCGGGGATGCGCGTGGCGCTGACCAACAGCCGAATCATGATTCACCAGCCTTCGGGCGGCGCGCAGGGCATGGCGGCGGACATCGAGATCCAGGCGCGCGAGATCCTGCGCATGCGCCACGACCTCAACACGCTCTATGCCAAATACACCGGCAAGCCGATCGAGGAGATCGAGCGGGCGATGGATCGCGACAAGTTCATGAGCGCGAACGAAGCCCGCGAGTTCGGCCTGATCGACGAGGTGTTCGACAAGCGCCCGGCGCCAGCGGACGACATGGCGAAGGCGGCGTAAGCCGAACCGTTCACGCAAAGTGGACGAATTGACTGGTAAGGACCGGGCGGCGCGCTAACATGGCCGCCCCGTCCACGGCACGCGCGGCCGCTTAACCCGGCGCGAGAGGTGATTGAATGACGAAGCTGAGCGGTGGCGACTCGAAGAGCACCCTCTATTGCTCGTTCTGCGGCAAGTCGCAGCACGAGGTGCGCAAGCTGATCGCGGGCCCGACCGTCTTCATCTGCGACGAATGCGTCGAGCTGTGCAACGACATCATCCGCGAGGAGACCAAGTCAGCCCTCGTGTCGAAAAAAGACGGCAGCGTGCCGACGCCGCAGGAGATCTGCAACGTCCTCGACGACTATGTCATCGGCCAGAAGCGCGCCAAGCGCGTGCTGTCTGTGGCGGTGCACAATCACTACAAGCGGCTGAACCACGGCGCCAAGGGGCAGGACGTCGAGCTGAGCAAGTCGAACATCCTGCTCGTCGGGCCGACCGGCTGCGGCAAGACCCTGCTCGCGCAGACGCTGGCGCGCATCCTCGACGTGCCGTTCACGATGGCGGACGCGACGACGCTGACCGAGGCGGGCTATGTCGGCGAGGATGTCGAGAACATCATCCTCAAGCTGCTCCAGGC
>CAXTNG010000182.1:0-6996 GCA_964245475.1 uncultured Sphingomonas sp.
CCGAACAGCGCATGACCGGATAACCCAGCGTGTCCGCCAAACCCGGGGAAGATCAATTGGCGCGGCCGTACTCGCGATAGTGCCAGAGCATGCCACCATCAGGCCCGCGCTGCTCGATGTCGATTAGTAGCCGGCGGTACTTCCGCGATATCCCCACCACGTTGAAGCCGGTGCTGGCCCGAAGGCGGCGCACATAAGGGTGGCCGTGCCGAAGTACGGTGTGCACCCAACGCGCCGCCTGCCGATCGAGCGCGCTGTCAACGTCATCGCAGGCGATGCCAGCCTGCCGCAACAGACCGGATAACGGTTGGGACACGTGGCGCTTGGTCATGCGCAGATATGCGGCTCGAAGCTACGCGAGATCAACCCTGCCCCGAAGTCCCTTGTCACGGTTGCCAGCAGCTGTATGAAGTGCGGTGACACGTGTCCGTGCGCAACTCGGCCGGCTAAGCGCTGGACGTTAGCTGGGCCTCCTGCCGCCCCAGCCGGCGAGCGCAGCGCTGGAATAACTGGAATATGAAGGGTGAGCGTCGCTTGCGCTCGCGTCACCAACGTGCGGAAAACATGCCCCGCATGTTTCCGTCCCGTTGGTGACCCCTACGGGGCTCGAACCCGTGTTTCAGCCGTGAAAGGGCCGCGTCCTAACCACTAGACGAAGGGGCCAACGCCGGTGCGACTAGGCGAGGCTCGGGACAGGGTCAAGTCGCCCAGGCGGCGTCCTCGACGTGAAGCTCGGCGGCGGGGCGGGGACCCCAGGTGTCGAGCTTCGCACGGCCGGCGAGCCACAGACGGCGGTCGGGTCCGGCGGCGAGCAGGGCGGCGCCGAGCGCCGTGTCGGCCTGGCGGAACGCCATCGCCTTTAGGCTGCGGCCGTCGTCGCCAGAGACGATCGCGCGGACGTGGCCGTTGCCGACGACATCAGAGCGGATCACGCGCACCGGCCCGGCAGCGACGCGCGGGGCGGGCCAGCCGGTCCCGTACGGGCCGCCCGCCTCGAACGCCTCAACCAGATCGGGGGTGACACCGCCGGGCGCCACGACCGCGTCGAGCAGCAGCGCGCGATCGGCCGAGGCCTGGTCGACGGCCGTAGCGAGCCGCTCTTCGAGGAAGTCGGCGAACGCCTCGACCCCGTCAGCTGCCACGGTCCGCCCCGCCGCCATCGCGTGGCCGCCGCCTGCGACGAGCAGCCCGTGCTCCTTCGCCGCCATCACCGCCGCGCCGAGGTCGACCCCGCTGATCGATCGGCCTGAACCCTTGCCAACGCCAGCTTCATCAAGCGCGATGACGATGGCGGGGCGGCCGAGCTTCTCCTTGAGGCGCCCGGCGACGATGCCGATCACCCCCGCATGCCAGCCGGCGCCGGCGACCACGGCGACCCGGCGGCCGCTTGCGCACAGCGCCTCCGCCGCCTCCTGCACCCCCGCCTCGATCACACGGCGGTCCTCGTTGAGCCGGTCGAGCTCGGCGGCGATCGCGCGTGCCTCGGCGGGATCGCGAGTGGTGAGTAGGCGGACGCCGAGGTCGGCACGGCCGACGCGGCCACCGGCGTTGATCCGGGGGCCGAGCGCAAAGCCGAGGTCCTGCGCGGTCGGCGCGCGGGTGAGCCGCGACGCCTCGATCAGCGCGGCGAGTCCGGGGCTGGCGGTGCGCGCCATGACCTTCAATCCCTGCGCGACGAAGGCGCGATTGAGGCCGCGGAGCTGCGCCACATCGGCGACCGTGCCTAAAGCCACAATGTCGAGCAGGTCGAGCAGCCGCGGCTCGGGCCGGCTTGCGAAATAGCCGCGCGCGCGCAGCGTGCGGACCAGCGCGGCGGCGAGCAGGAAGACGACGCCGACCGCCGCCAGATGACCATGCGTCGCCGCTTCCACCTGCTCGTCGAGCCGGTTCGGATTGACGATCGCATGGGCGTGGGGGAGGGCGCTTGAGCATTTATGGTGGTCGACGACGATCACGTCGACCCCGGCCTCGCGCGCCGCTTCGAGCGCCTCGAACCCCTGCGCGCCGCAATCGACGGTGACGATCAGCGAGGCACCCTCGCGCGCGAGTCCGACCAGCGCGTCGGCGGAGGGGCCGTAGCCTTCGAGCAGCCGGTCGGGGATGTAGGTGCGCGCGTCGAGCCCGAGGTCGCGCAGCACCAGCACCATCAGCGCCGCCGAGGTTGCGCCGTCTACGTCATAGTCGCCGAAGATGGCGATGCTCTCCTGCGCCTCGACCGCGTCGGCCAGGCGTTCGGCGGCACGGTCCATGTCGCGGAAGCAGGAGGGGTCGGGCATGAACGCGCGGATCGAGGGCGTCCGGTGCATGTCGAGCGCGTCGGGCGGGCAGCCGCGGGCGAGCAGCAGCCCGGTCAGCAGGTCGGCGCTGCCCATGCCTCCGTCGCGTGCGTCCGCCGAGCCCGCGCGCCAGCGCCATGCCTGGCCGAGCAGCGACGAGGAGATGCCGAGGACGGACGTCATCATGTGCCGACGACACGTTTACAGTGACTTAGGCCGCCGAAAGTCACAAAGGTCTCGCTAATGAGGTATCGCCGAACCTGAATAAGTTGACACCAGATCGACGCTGTCGACGTGTGAATGGGCCTGCCAGTCGTCACCCTGGCCCTGCGCCGGGGTCCAGGGCTCAGCAAGCGGTGAAGCAAGAGGCTCAACTCGCATCGCCCGCGGCACTCTGGACCCCGGCACCGGGCTGGGGTGACGGGTGCGCTTGGTTCTACGGCAGGTATCCGGCATGCGCGCGCCATGGCACAGAAGCATGTTGTAGGACAGCTATTCCCAGGCGATCCAGAAGCCTTCGCGGAACCACTTGGTGACGATGTACTTCACCCCCTCCACCACCGGCATGCCTTCGTGCAGGGTGCGATCGTTGGGGCTGCCGTCGGCCTTCATGTTGTTCCAGGCGAGCAGCAGGCCCCGCCTGGGCTTCACGCGGATGCCGGCGGTGGGGAACCAGGTCGCGCCGCCTTCGGCCACGTCGTTGAGGTAGACCATCGCGGTCCAGGTCCGCTGGCCGCCGCAGCGCTCCATATCGGCCCAGTATTTCTCGGTCTCGTGGAAGTAATCGTGATGCGCGCGGAACTGCTGGCCGATGTCGTAGCGCTGGCCCTGCATCGTCTCGCCGTGGCGCGCGTCGACCCCGAGCAGCTGCGCGATCGAGGTGTCGATCGGCTGGACCACCGGCGACCAGCGATCGAGGTCGCAGCTGTCGCTGGTGCGGAAGCCGTAGCCGCCGCGGTCGGACAGCAGGGTCGATGGCCGCCGCCCGGCCTCGATCAGCCCGATGACGTCCTCGCATTGTCCGGCCGAGAGGAAGTCCGGATGGTAATAGAATTGTACGCCCTGGATCGGCGTATGGGTCACCGCCGGGTTTGCGTCGAGGCGGGCGGCGACTTCGCTGCCGACAACAGCGCGCGCGGGGGAGGGGCGCCCGCCGGGGGAGAGAACGGGTTGCGAGGCTTTGCCGAACAGTCTCATCGTGCGGCGGGAATTGCGCGGGGCGCGACGAAAGGCAAGCCCATGAAAAAGAGGGCCGACGCTGCCGTCGGCCCCCATCCGGTTACCAGAAGATGTCGTAGACCACGTCGACGACCTGGCCGTAGCGAACGTCGACGAGCAGCGCGTCGTTGTAATAGCGCACCCAGCGGTATGGGCCGTATGCCTCGGGCAGACGATAGGAATACGGGTCGTCGATCCAGTAATTCTCGTCCCAGAGCAGCGAGCTGAGCGTCACGCCGATCGAGAAGCGCCGATAGCCGTAGCTCCAGCCCGACGGCGCATAGTAGCGCGGTAGGCGATAGGCATAGCGGTTGTCGTTGCGGTAGCGGCTCCAGTCGTACTGGCGGTCGTTGCGCCAGGTCCGGTTCCAGCTGCCGCGAGCGTCGTAACGGCGCCCATTATCACTCCCACCGCGCCACTGATCGCCGCGGGGCTGGTTCCAGCCGTTGCGGTTGTCGTAGCGCTGGTTGTCGTAGCGCCGGTTGTCGTAGCGTTGGGGCTCGACGCGCTGGCGGTTCCAGTCGGTCGCGGGGCGGCGATCGTCGCGAAAGCCGGGCTGGGGCGCGACGTTGCCGGTGAACGCAGGCGAGCTGCGGAGGGCACGCTGGCGGTTCCAGTCGTCGGCCGTCGGGCGGGCGCCTTGCGGCTGACCGTTGCCGAACGCGGGCGTGCGGCGGTCGCTCCACTGACGCTGCACCTGCGGCTGCTGTTGCTGCTGCACCTGCGGAGGCAGGGATTGAGGCTGGCGCTGCCATGCCTGCGCCTGCACGCCGGCGTCGGCGCGCATGGCTCCGCCACGATCGGAGCGGTTCCAGCCGCGCTGCGGCTCCGCGGCAACGCGGGCGGTCGCGTCTGCCCGTGGAGCTTCGGCACGCGGGGCGTCCTGTCGCTGCGGCCGGTCCGAGTCGCCTAAGGGCACGCGCTCCTCGCGATGACCGCGGTCACCGCGGTCGCCGCCTCGCTCGAACGGCGCATCCTGCGCGCTCGCCGCGGTAGCCGCCGGGATCAGCGCGGTGGCGGCGAGCAGCGCGTTCAACAGAAACCTCATCTCGGTGTCCTCACCTGCCGGCGCACGAGCCGGCCCCTATGGTGATGACGTGTTTGGCCGAGTCGAGGCGAATGGAGGCTGAATTGGTTCGTCAGCGTCCAGAAAGGTGACGGTGCTTCCAAATCTCCGTTCGTCCTGAGGAGCCGCTGAGCTTGTCGAAGCGGCGTCTCGAAGGACAGGTGAGTCCCATGTCCTACGAGACGGGCCTTCGACAGGCTCAGTCCCTCCTCAGGACGAACGGCAGGAGGGGTGCCTCCCCTTGCCCCCGCGCGGCCTTCCCGGCAAAGCGGCGCGCATGAAGCGCAGGACCGGCCTAGACCGCAGCATCACCTCGACCTGGCGCCCGGCGACCCAGGCGATCCGCGGCGGCACCGCGCGATCCGAGTATGGCGAGACCTCCGAAGCGATCTTCATGACCTCGGGCTACGCCTACGACTGTGCGGGCGATGCGGCGGCGCGGTTCGCGGGCGAGCAGGTGGGCATGACCTACAGCCGCTTGCAGAATCCGACGGTCGAGATGCTGGAGGAGCGGATCGCGCTGCTGGAGGGCGCCGAGGCGTGCCGGACGATGGCGACCGGCATGGCGGCGATGACCGCAGTGCTGCTCTGCCAATTGCAGCAGGGCGACCATCTCGTCGGCGGCCGCGCGGCGTTCGGCTCCTGCCGCTGGCTGACCGATACGTTGCTGCCCAAGTTCGGCATCGCGACCACGACGGTCGACGCGCGCGATCCGCAGGCGTTCCTCGATGCGGTGCGGCCCGAGACCAAGGTCTTCTTCTTCGAGACCCCCGCCAACCCGACGATGGACGTGGTCGACCTCCGCGCGGTGTGCGACATCGCGCGCGAGCGGGGGATCGTGACGGTGGTCGACAACGCCTTCGCGACGCCCGCGCTCCAGCGGCCAATGGAGTTCGGCGCGGACGTGACCGCTTATTCCGCAACCAAGATGATGGACGGGCAGGGCCGCGTGCTCGCCGGCGCGGTGTGCGGGACGAAGGACTTCATCGACAACACGCTGCTGCCCTTCACCCGCAACACCGGGCCAACGCTCAGCGCCTTCAATGCCTGGGTAGTGCTCAAGGGGCTGGAGACGCTCGACCTGCGCATCCGCCGCCAGTCGGAGAATGCGCTGAAGGTCGGGCGCTTCCTGGAGGGCCGCGTCCCGCGCGTGCTGTTCCCCGGCCTCCCGAGCCACCCGCAGCACAACCTCGCCATGTCGCAGATGGACATGGCGGGCGCGATCTTCGCGTTGGAGGTCGATGGCGGGCGCGCCCAGGCGCATGCCTTGCTCGATGCGCTGGAGCTGGTCGACATCTCGAACAACATCGGCGATTCGCGCTCGCTGATGACGCATCCGGCATCCACCACCCATGCCAGCGTGGCCGAGGAGAAAAGGCTGGAGATGGGGGTGACCGAGGGCATGCTCCGCCTTAACGTCGGCCTTGAGGACCCGCAGGACGTGATCGACGACCTCGACCAGGCGCTCACCGCGGCAGGGCTATGAAGACCTTCACCGCCGCGCTCTTTCCCCATGCGGAGACGACGCGCGGGGTGACGGTGCGCGTCGCCGTCTCCTACCTGCCCG
Organism: uncultured Sphingomonas sp.; assembly: GCA_964245475.1. GTDB lineage: Bacteria > Pseudomonadota > Alphaproteobacteria > Sphingomonadales > Sphingomonadaceae > Sphingomonas. Next base: position 6,128 of record CAXTNG010000182.1, read on the forward strand.
AACAGTCCGAGCCCGAGCGCGGGCGCTGGTTCTGGGCCTATCACATCCGCATCGAGAACGCCGGCGCGCAGGCGGTGCAGCTACTCACCCGCCACTGGGTGATCACCGACGGCCGCGGCGCGCGCCACTCGGTCGAGGGCGAGGGCGTCGTCGGCGAGCAGCCCGCGATCCTCCCCGGCGCGGCGTACGATTATGTCTCCGGCTGCCCGCTGTCGACGCCGACCGGCGCGATGCAGGGATCGTACCGGATGGTAGCCGCGGACGGGCGCGAGTTCGACGTGGCGATCCCGCGCTTCCAGCTGCTCGCGCCCGCGGTGCTCCAGTGAAGCGCACGCACCTGCCGCTCAACGGCTTGCGGGTGCTCGACGCCGCCGCGCGGCATTTGTCTTTCACTCGCGCCGCGGACGAACTGGCGGTTACCCCCGCTGCGGTCGGTCAGCAGATCCGCGCGCTGGAGGACACGCTTGGCGTCGTCCTGTTCCGCCGCACCACCCGCGGGCTGGAGCTGACCCCCGAGGCGGAAGCGGGGCTGGGGCCGTTGCGCGACGGCTTCCTCAACTTCGAGGAGGCGGTGCGCGCAATGCAGGCGGGGCAGTCGTCCAAGTCGCTGACCATCGCAGCCCCCCGCGATCTGACCGAGAAGTGGCTGCTGCCGCGCCTGTCGGCCTATGCGGCGCGCGAGCCCGACACCCGCTTCGTCCTGCTCGCCGCCGACGCCGAGGGCCTCGACTTCGCCCAGGCCAACCTCGACCTCGCGGTTCGCTGGGGTGAAGGGCCGGGCGAGCATGAGGGCGAGGCGATCGAGTCCGACGGCATGGTGACGGTCGTGCGCTCGGTCGGCGCGCCCGCGACGGTGATCGGCTGGGATG
>CAXTNG010000183.1:0-336 GCA_964245475.1 uncultured Sphingomonas sp.
GGCGCCAACCGGCTCGACCAGGCCGAGGCGCTGCTGCGCCGGCGGCTGCGCGACAACCCGGTCGACGTGGTCGCGATCCGTATGATGGCGGAGCTGGCGGGCCGGCTCGGCCGCTACCGCGATGCCGAGACGCTGCTCGCCCGCGCGCTCGAGCTCGCGCCCGACTTTCACGCCGCACGCGCCAATTACGTCACCGTTCTGCACCGGCAGAGCAAGTTCGTCGCCGCGCTCGCGCAAGCCGAGCAACTGATCGCCGCCGAGCCGCACGACCTCGGCCATCTTGCGCTCAAGGCAGCGGGCGACGAGCAGCACCTCGCGGGCCTCGCCGATGGCTCT
>CAXTNG010000183.1:346-6716 GCA_964245475.1 uncultured Sphingomonas sp.
CGCCACCGGCGGCTATGACGAGGCGATCCGCCTTTATCGCACGATCCTGGCGCGTCACTCGGATCAGCCGCGGCTGTGGATCAGCCTCGGCCATGTGCTGAAAACGGTCGGGGCGCAGGCCGAGAGCGTCGCCGCCTATCGCGAGGCGATCGCCCAGGAGGCTTCGCTCGGCGATGCCTGGTGGAGCCTGGCGAACCTGAAGACCGTGACACTCGACGACGCCGACCTTGCGGCGATGCGCGCCGCGCTCGCCGGCACGACGACGCCGGCGGACCGCTATCATCTCCATTTCGCGCTCGGCAAGGCACTGGAGGACCGCGGCGACTGGGCCGAGTCGTTCGCGCATTATGCCGAGGGCAACCGCCTGCGCCGCGCCGAGCTACCCTACGACCCCGCGCGCACCACCGCGCACCTGGAGGCGAGCCGCGCGCTGCTGACCGCCGACGCCTTTGCCACGCGGACAGACGGTGGCCATCTCAGCGACGCGCCGATCTTCGTCGTCGGCCTGCCCAGATAGGGGTCGACGCTGGTCGAGCAGATCCTCGCCTCGCATCCGGAGGTGGAGGGCACGATGGAGCTGCCCGACATCGGCACCATCGCCGCCGATCTCGGCGGCCGTGGCAACGAGGACGAGGACGCCGCCGGCTACCTCCCCAAGCTGCTCGCCCTCTCGCCCGAGGAGCGGCGTGCGTTGAGCCAGCGCTATCTCGACGGCACCCGCATCCAGCGCAAGACGGGCCGTCTGCGCTTCGTCGACAAGATGCCCAACAACTTCGCACACGTCGGGCTGATCCGCCTGATCCTGCCCAACGCCGCGATCGTCGATGCGCGGCGGCACCCGATGGCAACCGGCTTCTCCGCCTTCAAGCAGCATTTCTCGCGCGGGCAGGGCTTCACCTACGACCTTGCCGAGCTCGGCTGGTATTGGCGCGACTACGCCCGGCTGATGGCGCATTACGACGCGGTGCTGCCCGGCCACGTCCACCGCATCGAGCACGAGGCGCTGCTCGCCGATCCCGAGCCGCATATCCGCGCACTGCTCGAGTTCTGCCGGCTACCCTTCGACCCCGCTTGCCTCGCCCCGCACGAGACCCGCCGCGCGGTGCGCACCGCCAGTTCCGAGCAGGTGCGCCGCCCGATCAACAGCGACGCAGTCGACCACTGGCGGCATTATGCGCCGTGGCTCGGCCCCCTGCGCGACGCGCTGGGAGACTGCGCGCGCGATTAGCCGCCCCCCGCCTGCACGTCGGCCATCCGACCGAGCACGTCCAAGCCCTGCTTCGCCAGGAAATGCAGCATGTCGATGAAGATCCAGTTCTCGGCGAGCTTGCCATTTTCGGCCCGATACATGTCGACGACCCGCATCTCCGACGGTCCCGGCCCAGCGGGCATCCCCATATAGCCGCCCGAGTTGGTGATCGTCAGGTTCGCCCAGCCGAAGAAGCCGCCGAAGTCGCCCTCCGCCAGCCGCGCGATATGGCCGTTGAACCGGTATCCCTTGGACAGCGCCTTGTCGAAGGGGATGGAATGCTGCCGGTTGTAGCGCTCGATCGTGTAGGTCGCGCCGATCCCGGCCGGCCCCCACCAGATCATGTCGTCGTGCCACACGCGCGCCAGCCGCTGCTCCTCGTGAACGTTGTGAAACTTGGCGCCCGGGTTGGTGATCATCGCATTGATCGCGGCCAGCGTCGCCTCGCCGCGCGCGGGGTCCTGACGTTCCCAGCACAGGCCGGTATGCGTCATGGGCCCGGGCTGAACGAGCATCGCCCCGGTCTGCGGGGGAAAGGGATTCTGCCCTGCCTGCATCATCAGATGGGGGATGTCGCAGAACATCGCTGTCTCGACGATGCGGCCATCGACGACATGGTTGAACTCGACGAAGCGCAGCATCACGATCCGCTGCGTCGGCATGATGCCGAGCCACGGCCGGTCGAACAGCGCCATCAGGTGTCCCATCTGGGTCACCCAGCGGCCCTGAAAGCCGTCGATCTCGTTCAGCCCGGCGATGAAGATGTCGGGCCGGCGTTGTACCCTGGTCATCGCCGACAGGAACGGCGCCCAGAACACCTCCGCTACCGCCTCCGGGCCATGCTGCTCATTGAACGGGTGCATGCCCCGCCAGTGCCAGTCGGGCGAGACGTGCCGGCCCAATATGCTGCCGACCGTCTCGGGCGTCGCGCCCGCGAGCTCGTCATGGAGCGCGCGGACGACCGCCTTCTCCTGCTGGAAATCGCTCAACGTCCCCTACTCCCGACAACCGTGATGCGCGTTGAACTGGAGCCATCTGCATGCGCAGTCAACAGCCGATCGCATCACTATCCGGCGACCGTCGGCAGCCGCTGCAACACGTCGAGGCCCTGATCGGCCAGGAAGCCGAGGATGTCGATGAACACCCAGTTTTCGGCGAGCTTGCCGTCCTCCGCACGGTAGATGTCGATGAACGGCATCGCCACCGCCTCCGCCCCCGCAGTCATGCCCAGATAGCCGCCGGTGCTGCGCAGGTGATAGTTCGACCAGCCGAAGAAGCCGCCGAAATTGCCCTCCGCGACCCTGCACAGCTCCTCGCGCGGGCGGTCCTCATGCTGCAACCCGTCGTCGAACGGCTTGCAATGCTGCTCGACGTAGCGATCGATCGTGTAGCTCGCGCCGATCCCGCCCGGCCCCCACCAGATCATGTCGTCGTGCCAGACGCGCGCGAGCTTGCGCGCCTCCTCGGGGTCGTGCTGCGGGATGGCGTTGCCGAGCAGCGCCTCGATCGCGCGCATCGTCGCTTCGCCGCGCGCCGGGTCCTGTGGCCCGTACAGCAGCCCGTCATGCCCAATCGGCCCCGGCGTCGTCAGGTGCGCGCCGGTCTGCGGCGGCAGGGGGTACTGCCCGGCCTGCCACGTCAGGTGAGGCAGGTCGGCGAACAGCGTCGTCTCGGCGACCCGCCCGTCCTCGACCCGGTTGAACTCGGCGTAGCGCAGCATCGCGATCCGCCGTGTCGGCCGGACGCCGAGCCACGGCTCGTCGAACAGCCCCATCAGGTGTCCCGTTTCGACCACCCACCTTCCGAGCGGCGCGCCCTTGGCGTCGCCCGCGAAGAAGATGTCCGGACGCCGCTGCATTCGCCGCAGCGCCCGCATCAGCGGCGCCCAGAAGGTCCGCGCGACAGCCTCGGCACCCCGCTGCTCGCCGAACGGCCAGATGCCGCGCCACGCCCAGTCGGGCGCGGTATGGCGGGCAAGCACCTCGGCGATCGTATCGGGCGTCGCGGCGGCGATAGCGGCATGGAGGTCGCGGACGACCGCCTTTTCTTGCTGGAAGTCGGACATCGGCTCTCTCCTGTGACAGGTGCGCCGCAGCGCTGACGCTACCGCAACGCGTGGGGCGGCCCCTCTCGTGCATGCCGGCCGTTGTCGTGTGAAGGCATGAGGCGGTAGACGGCAGCAATGACCCGTTCGCGCCTCGGAAGGCTCCTCGCATGCCTGCTGATCGGCGTCAGCGGCATCGGTGCCGCCGCGCCGGCTCCTTCGCCCTGGTGGACGAACGCGGTGATCTACGAAATCTACCCGCGCAGCTTCTCCGACACGAACGGCGACGGCATCGGCGACCTGCGCGGGATCACCGCGCGGCTTCCCTATCTGCAGCGGCTGGGCGTCGATGCGATCTGGATCGCGCCGATCTATCCGTCGCCTCAGGCCGACTTCGGCTACGACATCTCGGACTATCGCGCCGTCGATCCGCAATACGGTTCGCTCGCCGACATGGACCGGCTGATCGCGTCGGCGCGGCGGCGCGGCATCCGCGTGATCCTCGACATGGTGCTGAACCACACGTCGGACCGGCATCCGTGGTTCCGCGACTCGGCCGGCTCCCGCACCGGCCCCAGAGCCGATTGGTACGTCTGGAGCGACGGCGTCGCCGCCGATGGGGCAGACGTCGGCGCCTTCCGGCGCCGCTTCGCGCACGATGGCCGCGCCCCGCCGAACAACTGGACGTCGATGTTCGGCGGATCGGCCTGGGAATGGTCGCCCGCCCGCCGGCAATTCTACTATCACCGCTTCGGCCGCGGGCAGCCCGACCTGAACTGGCGCAACCCGGCGGTCGAGCGCGCGATGTTCGACGCGATGCGCTTCTGGCTTGACCGGGGAGTCGCCGGCTTCAGGCTCGACGCCGTGACCTCGCTGTTCGATGACGCGAGCGTCGGCGACGAACCGGAAGCCGGCGGTCTGGATGCCTTCGGCGCGCCGAATCTGCGCCACGTCCATACCGACGATCTGCCTGAGGAGCACACGGTCGTGCGCCGGTTGCGGCAGATGGTCGACAGCTATCCCGGCGAACGGGTGCTGATCGGCGAGACGTGGGTGGCCGACAGCGCGGCGATGCGCCGCTGGTATGGCGCGCCGATGCTGGACGGCCTGCACCTGCCGATGGACACCTTTCTCGGCTTCGGCGGTCCTCGCGACACCCCCGAGTGGTTCCGTCCCCGGTTGAAAATGGCGCAAAGCGAGTTCGGCGGCGGCCAGCCGCTGTTCGTGTTCGACAATCACGACAGCGTGCGGTCGATCGACAAGTTCGGCGACGGCGTTCACGATCTGGCGATCGCCAAGGGGATCGCTGCTGTCCTCTATCTCTCCCGCGCGACGGCGCTGACCTATTACGGCGCCGAGATCGGGATGCGCACGCATACGCCGGCGCGGCGCGAGGACGTGCGGGACCCGGCCGGGATTGCCGGCTGGCCGCGCGACAAGGGCCGGGACGGGTCGCGTACGCCGATGCAATGGAGCAGCAGGCCGCAGGCGGGCTTCTCGACCAGCCCGAATACATGGCTGCCGGTCAATCCCGACAGCCGGGAGGTGAACGTCGCCGCCGAGCAGGCCGATCCCGGCTCGCTGCTGCGCTGGACCGAGCGGTTGATCAGGCTCCGGCGGTCCGCGCCCGCGTTGCGCGGCGGTACGATGACCCTGCTCGACGGCACCCAGCCCGATGTGCTCGCCTGGGTCCGCGAGGTGCCCGGCGTGCGCGGTAAGGTGTTCGTCGCCATCAACATGGGGCAGCAGCCGCGTGTTGTGACGGCTCCCGTTCGGCGCCCCCTGACGACGCTCGCCACGAGCCAGCTCGGGGTGACGCGGACGGTCGAGGGCAAGAGCGTGACCTTGCCTCCGTACGCGACCTGGATCGGCTATGCGAAGGACGCCGTCGCGCCGTAACATGCTTTTAGCGCAGTCCGCGCATCTCCGCGCGCGTGTCGCGGACGTCCGGCGCCTCGAAGCTTGCCATTGGCCAGGCGCAGTAATCGGCGGCGTACCAGGCGCTCGGGCGGTGGTTGCCCGACTTGCCCGGCCCGCCGAAGGGCAGCGTCGCCGCGGCGCCGACGGTCGGGCGGTTGCGGTTGACGACGCCTGCGCGGACCTCGGTCGCGAAGCGCTCCCACAGCACCGCGTCGCCGCTGACCAGCCCCGCGGCGAGACCGTAGCGGGTCCGGTTGGCTGCGGCGATCGCGGCATCGAAGGAGGGGACACGTTCGACCTGCAGGACCGGGCCGAATATCTCCTCGTCGGGCACACCGATCCCCGTCGTGTCGAGCAGCGCGGGGCTGCGGAAGGCGTCGCTCAACCCGGCGATGCGGGCGAACGGGCGCAGCACACGGGCGCCGCGGTCGGCGAGCGCGGCCACCTGCGCATCGGCGCGCGTCGCCGCCTCGGCCGAGATCAGCGGACCCATGAACGGCGCCGGCGCCGCATCCCAGGCGCCGATCGTCAGCCGCTCGGTCAGCGCGAGCGTCGCCGCGACGATCGCCGCGCCCGTAGCGTCCTCCGGCACGATCAGTCGCCGCGCGCACGAGCAGCGCTGACCTGCGGTCGCGAAGGCGGATTGCACGACGATCGCGGCGACCGCCTCCGGCTCGCCGTCCCGGGCGACGAGCGGATTGTTGCCGCCCAGCTCCAGTGCCAGGATCACGCCGGGCCGGTCGAGCGTCGCGCGGCGCAGCGCCGTTCCCGCTGTGGCGGATCCGGTGAACAGCAGCCCGTCGATGTCCGCCGCCGCCAGTGCCGCACCGGTCTCGCGCCCGCCCTGCACCAGGTTGAGCACGCCCTCAGGCAGCCCCGCCTCCTGCCACAGCGCCGCGATCCGCTCGCCGACCGCGGGGGTGAGCTCGGACGGCTTGAACACGACCGTGTTGCCTGCAAGCAGCGCCGGCATGATGTGGCCGTTCGGCAGGTGGCCCGGGAAGTTGTACGGCCCGAGCACCGCCATCACGCCGTGCGGGCGGTGACGCAGCACGCTCTCGCCGAACGCCGCCGCGTTGCGCCGCTCGCCCGCGCGCTCGGCCTGCGCCGCGATCGAGGCGGCCGCCTTGCCGATCATCGAGCCGACCTCGGCGTCG
>CAXTNG010000183.1:6726-6990 GCA_964245475.1 uncultured Sphingomonas sp.
CGCGCGATCAGCCGGGCCAAGGCGGGGCGGTCGGCGGCGAGACGCTCGGCAAATCGGGTGACCGCGGCCCGGCGCTCGGCAAGCGGGGTGCGCGCCCATCCGGGCGCGGCACGCCGGGCGGCGTCCACCGCTGCGGCGACTTCGGCAGGCGAAGCGGTTTCGCCTTCCCACACGATGTCGCCATAGGCGGGATCGGTCGACGCGAACCTCATGCCGCCAACGCGGGCGTGGCCTTCGATTCGGTCGAGCACATCATGCGCGACG
>CAXTNG010000184.1:0-3127 GCA_964245475.1 uncultured Sphingomonas sp.
CACGCCGACGTCGAGCCCCTCAAGGTGCGTGAGGAGGTCGGGCCCGCGATACCACATCGGCAGCGGCGCCGCCTCGATCAGCCCGGTCAACGCCTCGAACGCGCCCTTGAGGCGGGTCGACTCCGCCCCCAGGCGCGCGATCTCCGCCTCGCTGTCGGTCGCGTCGAATGCCCAGACGACTACCGCGCCGGTGGCCCCCATCTCCGCCGGCGCGCGTGCGCCACGGAACGTGATCGACCGCCGCGACCCTCGCGGCCGCACGGCGCGCGTGAAGCTCCGCCCCGCGCGCTGCGCCGCAGTCACGTCGGCCGCCAGCACGTCGACATCCTCGCGCACAAGCCCCGCCACGTCACCGGCAAGCTCGGGCAGATAGCGCGGCGGCTCGGCGAGCCCGAGCCAGTCCGCCATCCGCTGCGGCATCTCGACACGCCCGTCCGCGCGCACCGTCATCGCCAGCGCCGGCCCGGAGAGCAGCAGCGCCTCCAGCCGCTCATTGTCCCGAACCGCCGCCGCCGCCTCGCCGCGTGCACGCAGCCCGAGGAACAGCATCGCCGCCCCGCCAGCCAGCAGCAGCAGCACGACGGCACCCACGATCGCCAGGCTGGCGGTGCCGAGCGGGGTCATCGGGTACGCGGGTAACGGACGGACATCGCGGCGTGTCTAGGGCAAAGCAACGGATGGACAAAGGGGTCCGGCGATGGGCCAGACCCCTGTTTTGTGCCGGACGGTCGCTACCTACCCTCCGTCACCCCGACCTTGAGCCGGGGTTCAGCTTCTTCTTCGACAGCATGCAGCAAGCCCGTCAGACGAAGGCGGCTACGCCGCCTCCGCTGCCCGGCCTTGCCGAGTCCTCGGACAGCTACGCTGCGCGAGGCACGGCTACGTCAATACCGGTAATGATCCGGCTTGAACGGACCCTCTACGGGCACGCCGATATAGTCCGCCTGCTTCTGGCTCAGCTTGGACAGTTGCACGCCCAGCTTCTCCAGATGCAGCGCCGCCACCTTCTCATCGAGGTGCTTGGGCAGCACATAGACCTGGTTCTGATACTTCTCACCGGCCGTCCACAGCTCGATCTGCGCCAGCGTCTGGTTGGTAAAGCTCGCCGACATCACGAAGCTCGGGTGCCCGGTCGCGCAGCCCAGGTTCACCAGCCGCCCCTTGGCGAGCACGATGATCTGCTTGCCGTCGGGGAACTCGACCAGGTCGGTGCCCGGCTTCACCTCGGTCCAGGCATAGTTGCTGAGCGCCGCGATCTGGATCTCGCTGTCGAAGTGGCCGATGTTGCAGACGATCGACATCGGCTTCATCGCCTTCATGTGATCGGCGGTGATCACGTCGGCGTTGCCGGTGGCGGTGCAGAAGATGTCGGCGCGCTTGACCGCCTCGTCCATCGTCACGACCTCGAAGCCCTCCATCGCCGCCTGCAGCGCGCAGATCGGGTCGACCTCGGTCACCATCACACGCGCACCGCCGTTGCGGAGCGACTGGGCCGAGCCCTTGCCGACGTCGCCGAAGCCGGCGACGCAGGCGACTTTGCCGGCCAGCATCACGTCGGTGGCGCGGCGGATCGCGTCGACCAGCGACTCCTTGCAGCCGTAGAGGTTGTCGAACTTCGACTTGGTGACGCTGTCGTTGACGTTGATCGCCGGGAAAGGCAGCTCGCCCTTCTTGGCGATCTCGTACAGCCGGTGGACGCCGGTGGTGGTCTCCTCGGAAACGCCCTTCAGGTTCTTCACCGTCTGCGTCAGGTAGCCGGGCTTGCGCTTGATGAACGCCTTGAGCGCGCGCTGGAACTCGACCTCCTCCTCGTTCTCCGGTTCGCCCAGCGTGTGACCCGCTTCGAGCTTCGCGCCCCACAGCGCGAACATCGTCGCATCGCCGCCATCGTCGAGGATGATGTTGGCTGTCTGGCCGTCGACATTATTGTCCCAGGAGAAGATGTCGCCGACATAGTCCCAGTAATCGGCCAGGCTCTCGCCCTTGATCGCGAACACCGGCACGCCGGTGGCCGCAATTGCGGCGGCGGCGTGGTCCTGGGTCGAGAAGATGTTGCACGTCGCCCAGCGCACGTCGGCGCCGAGCGCGGTCAGCGTCTCGATCAGCACCGCAGTCTGGATCGTCATGTGCAGCGAGCCGGTGATCCGCGCGCCCTTGAGCGGCTGCGAGGCGCCGAACTCGTCGCGCAGCGCCATCAAACCGGGCATTTCGGTCTCGGCGATGCGGATCTCGGCGCGCCCGAAGTCGGCGAGGGTGATGTCCTTGACGACATAGTCGGGGGTGTCGACGGCGAGTGCGGTGGCCACGGTGATCTCCGGAAGTTGGCAAAGGTGATGCGGACCGCCCCTAGTAGGTTCGGTGCTCCAGATCAAATATAAAGATATCTTTATATCCCGTTCAAGCCGTCCCACCCTGGACGGCGAACAGGCGCGGGTCGATGCCCTCGCTGGCGAACGCGCTCTTCCACCGCTGCTCGGCCGGCGTGTCGAACAGCAACGCCTCGTCGCCCGCCACCGGCACCCAGCCCGGCCGCGCCAGTTCGCCGTCGAGCTGCCCCGCGCTCCACCCTGCATAGCCGAGCGACACCACCCAGCGCGTCGGCCCCTCGCCCGCCGCGATCGCGCGCAGCACGTCGATCGTCCCCGACAGTGACCAGCGCCCCGCGACATCCAGCGTGTCCTGCCCGCCCCAGTCGTTGGAATGCAGCACGAACCCGCGCCGCGGCTCCACCGGCCCGCCGAAGTGGATCGGCGCGTTCGGCGCCTCGCCCGGCTCGATCTCGAACTGCGTCAGCAGGTCGTGCAGCCCCAGCCCGTCGATCGTCATCCCCACGCCGACGCCCAGCGCGCCGCCCGCGTCGTGCGCGCACATCGCGATCACCGCATGCGCGAATCGCGGGTCGAGCATGCCCGGCATCGCGAGCAGGAAGCGGCCGGTCAGGTACGGGCTATCCATCGCGCGAGACATAAGCTGCCCACGGTGGCTTCGCCACGCTTGAAATCAAGTCGCGTCTCGCCGAAGTGCATCGCCGTACAACAGGAGTCTCGAAGCCATGACGATCAGCGTGGGCGACCGCATTCCCGACACCTCCCTGGTCAAGGCGACAGCCAACGGGCCGGAGCAGGTG
>CAXTNG010000184.1:3137-6859 GCA_964245475.1 uncultured Sphingomonas sp.
CTTCTTCGCCGGCCGCAAGGTCGCGCTATTCGCGGTGCCGGGCGCCTTCACCCCGACCTGCTCGGCCCGCCACCTGCCGGGCTATGTCGAGAAGGAAGGCGACCTGAAGGCGAAGGGCGTCGACGAGATCGCCTGCCTCTCGGTCAACGACGCCTTCGTGATGGGCGCCTGGTCCAAGGCGAGCGATGCCGGGCAGATCACCATGCTCGCCGACGGCAACGGCGACTTCACCGAGGCGCTCGGGCTGACGATGGACGGATCGAAGTTCGGCTTGGGCAAGCGTTCGCAGCGTTACGCGATGATCGTCGACGACGGCGTGGTGACCTCGCTCGACGTCGAGGCGCCCGGCGAGTTCAAGGTCAGCTCCGCCGAGCACCTGCTCAGCACCATGGGGTGAGCTCAGCCCGGGCCTTCGTCACCCCGGACTTGTTCCGGGGTCCAGCGTGCAGCAGGCGACACGGTCGCAGCCTCTACCCGCCTCGTCTGCGGAGCCCTGGACCCCGGAACAAGTCCGGGGTGACGATGTAATCAATTGATCCGGATCAGCCCCCGAACAACTCCGCATACCGCGCCGGGTCGAAGCCGACCTCTACCGCATCGCCGTGTACCAGCACCGGTCTGCGGATCGCCGACGGGTGTGCCAGAAGCAGCGCGATCGCCGTGTCCCGATCGAGATCGGCCTTTGCATCGTCCGGCAACTTGCGGAACGTCGTGCCCGATCGGTTGAGCAGCTTCTCCCATCCGACCCGGTCGGCCCAAGCGTCGAGCAACGCCGCCTCCACCCCGAGCTTCTTGTAGTCGTGGAAGTCTGCCGCGATCCCCGCATCGGCGAGCCACGCCCGCGCCTTTTTCATCGTGTCGCAATTGGCGATGCCGTAGATCGTCGTCATGGCGCGCGCGATAGCGCGAGCCGGCCGCGGGCGCTATGCGTTCGAGCGGCATGACCCACCCGTTCTACGCGCTTCACAGTCACCAGATGCTCCGCGTCGCCGCCGCGACGCCGCAGGCGAGCGCCGGCGATTGCGCCCGCAACGCCGAGGGCACGATCGCGATCGCGCGCGAGGCGGATGCGCGCGGCGTCGACCTGGTCGTCTTCCCAGAGCTGAACCTGACCAGCTACGCGATCGACGACCTCCACCTCCAGACCGCGCAGCAACAGGCGACACTCGCCGCGATCGAGTCCGTCCGCGCCGCATCGGCCGACCTCGCCCCGGTCCTGCTCGTCGGCGCCGCCGTCCCGCGCAACGGCCGGCTCTACAATTGCGCGCTGGCCATCCACCGCGGGCGCATCCTCGGCGTCGTGCCCAAGACCTACCTGCCCAATTACCGCGAATATTACGAGAAGCGCTGGTTCGCGAGCGGCGGCGGCCTCGCTGGATTGACGATGGCGATCAACGGCGAGGACGTGCCGTTCGGCACCGACCTGCTCTTCGCCGCCGACGACTTGCCCGGCTTCACCGTCCACGCCGAAATCTGCGAGGATTATTGGGCGCCGCTGCCGCCCTCCACGATGGGCGCGCTCGCCGGAGCGCTGGTCTGCGCCAATTTGTCCGCCTCCAACATCATCATCGGCAAGGCGCGGGAGCGCCAGATGCTCTGCGCGGCGCAGTCGGCACGCGGCGTTTGCGCCTATATCTACTCCGCCGCGGGTATCGGCGAGAGCACGACCGATCTGGCGTGGGACGGCCAAGGGCTGATCTACGAGCTTGGCGAGCTGCTTGCCGAATCGCGCCGATTCTGTCGCGAGCCCGAGCTGGTCACAGCCGACATCGACCTCGAACGGCTCGCCCAGGAGCGCGCCCGCTTCGGCACCTTCAACGACACCGCGGCCTTCGCCGGCCATCCCGAGACCCGCTTCCGCCGCATCGGCTTCACCCATGGCGCGGAGGCGCGAGACGTCGGCCTGGACCGCGCGATCCGCCGCTTCCCCTTCGTCCCCAACACGCCCGAGAAGCGCGACGCCGACTGTTACGAGGCGTTCAATATCCAGGTCGAGGGCATCGCCAAGCGCGTCGAGGCGTCCGGCGCCAGGCGGCTGGTGATCGGCGTGTCGGGCGGGCTCGATTCCACCCATGCGCTGATCGTCTGCGCGAAGGCGATGGACCGGTTGGAGCGCCCGCGCACCGACATCCTCGGCTTCACCATGCCCGGCTTCGCCACCGGCGAAGCCACCAAGGGCAATGCCTGGGCGCTGATGCGCGCGCTCGGCATCACCGGCGAAGAGATCGACATCCGTTCCACGGCCGAGCGCATGCTCGACGAGATCGGCCATCCGTTCGCACGCGGCGAAAAGGTGTACGATATCACCTTTGAGAACGTCCAGGCGGGGCTGCGCACCGACTATCTCTTCCGGCTCGCCAACCAGCGCGAGGGCCTCGTCGTCGGGACCGGCGATCTCAGCGAACTGGCATTGGGCTGGTGCACCTACGGTGTCGGCGACCAGATGAGTCATTATGCCGTCAACGCCGGCGTTCCCAAGACGCTGATCCAGTTCCTCATCCGCTGGTGCATCCGCACCGACCAATATGACGTAACTACCGACGAGGTCCTCGCCGCGATTTTGGCGACCGAGATTTCTCCTGAATTGGTGCCGGCGGGTACCGGCGGGGCGATGCAAAGCACCGAAAGCAAGATCGGACCCTATGCGCTCAACGACTTCTTCGCGCACTATGTCATCCGCCATGGCCTCGCCCCGTCTAAGATCGCGTTCCTCGCCTGGCACGCGTGGAGGGATGCCGGTCAGGGCCGCTGGCCGGAGGACATCCCCGAGCGCGACAAGGTCGCCTATGACTTGCCGACCATTCGGCTATGGCTGGAGCGCTTCCTCCATCGCTTCTTCCAGATCAGCCAGTTCAAGCGCTCGGCCATTCCCAACGGCCCGAAAGTGTCGGCGGGCGGCGCGCTCAGCCCTCGCGGCGACTGGCGAGCACCGTCCGATGGTACCGCTGCAACATGGGTCGGGGAATTGCGCCGGAACGTGCCCGATTGATGACAGCAATGTTGCATCCCTGCGGAAACGCGCGCAAATGATCGGATGATGACACGTCCTCAACCGGATGGATCGCGCGACCTCCGGATCGAGGATCCTTCGAACCTCTGGCTGATCCATCCCGCCGGCCGCGCGCTGCTGCCGCTTGCGCTGCGCACGGGCGTGTCCGCCAACACCGTCTCCTTCTGCGGCCTGGCGCTCGGCGCCGCCGCCGCCGCCTGCTACGCGCAATGGGACGACTGGCGCTTCGCGCTGCTCGGATTGCTGCTCTCGGCAGGCTGGCTGATCGCCGACGGGCTCGACGGGATGGTCGCGCGGGCAACCGGTAGCGCCAGCGCATTCGGCCGCTTTCTCGACGGCCTGGTCGATCATGGCGTCTTTCTGCTGATCTATGTCGTGCTTGCGTACAGCGTCGGTACCGTCGAAGGATGGCTGCTCGCGCTCGCCGCCGGGGTCGCGCACGGCGTCCAGTCGAGCCTCTACGAGGGCGAGCGCGCCCGCTTTCAGCGCCGCGCCAAGGGCATTGCCAAGCCCACGGTCTCCGTAGTCCAGGGCAACCCGCTGGTGCGCGCCTACGACAAGATCGCCACCAGCCTCGACCGCCTCGCGCTGCCGTTCGAACGCCGCATGGCCCGCGACCCCGATCCGCTCGCGTTCGGCCGCGCCTATGCCCAGGCTGCCGCGCCGACGATGAAATGGATGGGCTGGCTTTCCGCCAACGTCCGCGTCGACG
>CAXTNG010000185.1:0-1519 GCA_964245475.1 uncultured Sphingomonas sp.
CGGCTGGTAAGACCAGACTAAGTGCCGCTGCCCGGGCTTCCTGCTCGGGCAGCTATCGCCGTCGACTCAGGTTGTGACCGGCACGACGAAGAGGCCGAATCAGCAAGGTCGGTCCCCCGCTGTCCCGTTCTCGCCGCTCGACGTCGTTGGCTGGACGAGCTTGGCTACCCGTCGTTTGCGTCCCGGGAGCAGCTGCCGTTACACTCGACAGCAAGCTCTACGAGCGCACCTCGGGCATCCTCAACGTCAAATTGACGTTCGGCGCATGACCGAGCGTGTTCGATGATCCCAACTTAGCGACCGCTTACTCGACCGGCTCGCCCAAAACTGCAACATCGTATCGTACCTATTCATCGAGGCTCGCTCAACAAGGTTCCGATCTACATCGACACTTCGGACGCTTCCCGTTCATGACCTGATCGATCGAGCCGCCTGGCAGCCTTCTGGAGCACAGCGCGCATCCATCGATGCAGCGGATCCATGTCGTGGCGCATATGCCATAGGGTCCGCAACGCAATCTTGTTATAATCGTGAGGCAGCTTGATCGCCCGCAGTTTCCAAGGCGCATTCAATAGATCAAACAATGTTTCCGGGAGCAGGCAAATGCGATCGGTGTTCACTAGCATCGGCGGTACGCTGAGGAAGCTCGGGACGGTGATCGCAGCACGCTTGTGCGCATCGCGATCGAACGTCATCGACTGCTCGACCGAAACCGTTAGTCCGGGAAAAAGCGTTTCCACGTGAGGGTAAGCGGCGAGTTCCTCGACGGTCGCAAAATCCGTCAGCGGATGGTCCTTGTCGACGACAGCTACGAAACCCTCCAATAATATGGTTTGTGCCCTTACCATGCCGGCCATCGGCGCGGGGACCTCCGACAGCGGAGCGCCGGTGAGGCATAGATCAACGTCGCCGTGATAGACCCGCGAAACCGGATCAAATATCGGCACGACCTCGAACGTCAGTTTTGGAGCCTCGGAAACCGCGCGCTGGAAGAGCTCCGGCAAGATCAACATCTGCGGAAACTCGGACGCCATGATCCGGATATGACGCTCCGCATCTCCGAGCTCGAACGAGCTGCTCGGGCGAGTAAGATCCTCGATCATGAGCAGTGCCTGCCGCACCGGTTCGACCAACTCCAGCGCCCGCGCTGACAATTCGTACTGTGTCCCCACCCGCACCAGAATTGGATCCTGCAGGTGCTCGCGCAGCCGCTTGAGCATTCCACTCATCGCCGGCTGGCTCACGCCGACCTCGTCGGCGGCCGCGGTCACGTTCTTCTCCCGCAGCAGCGCGTCGAGCGATGCCATCAGATTCAGATCGAAGCGAGCCATTAGGCCTGCCTGGCTGCTTTGGATTTCTCCACGCCCTGTCCTCTCGTCGCCCATTTCGTTGCGAGCATCCTTCTTCTTCCTCGCCCGCTCCTGCAAGGTCCACGGTGTCGCCGCGATCCAGCCATTCGGGTCGCCCGAAGCGCGGCGGATGGGCAAGGCCGCCATGCAAGCTGGGCGACGGCACCCGC
>CAXTNG010000185.1:1529-6836 GCA_964245475.1 uncultured Sphingomonas sp.
GATTTGGATTGCTCCAAGCCCTGTCCTCTCGTCGTCCACTTCGTTGCTGGCATCCTTTCTTCTTCCTAGCCCACTCCTGCAAGTCCACGGTGGCGCGGCGATCGATCAGTGTCGCCGGAAGCGCGGCGCATGGCCAAGGTCGCCATGCACGCTGAGCGACGGCACCCGCGTGTCACAGGCCTGGCCGAAGGCGGCCCAGTTCGCCGGTGACGTCCGGGCCGTCGATACACGCGCCGTGGCGCGAACGCGCGCCTAGCTCAGAAGCGCACGGTTCCCCTTATCCCATAGGTCGCGGGCATGCCGGCAAACGCGATTATCGTGTCGGCGTTCGACGTCACGTTCGTTCGATAATATCGGTTCGTGACGTTGCGCCCATAGAGTTCGAGGCCGTACTTCTCGTCGGCGGTCTCGATCCCGGCACGAAGATCGATCAGCGTATAGCCGTTCATCCGGAATGTCGGTCCGCCGCCGAACCGGCCCGAGCTAGAGCTGCGGGTTGTGAAGGCGGCGCCGAGGGTCGCCTCGACGTCTCCGCCTAGTTCAAAGCGGTAGCTGGCGTCCCCCGATCCTTGCCAGCGTGCGGTATATGGGAAGACGAGGCCTTTGAGACTGATCTGCCCAGGCCCTCCGAGCGGATCCGCAACGATGAAGTCGGACGTGACCTTGCTGTCGATATAGGTGCCGTTGACCGACAGGCGCAGACCCGGCAGCGGGGTCCAGCTTGCCTGCAGTTCGGCGCCGACGACACGCGAATCGGGCACGTTTTGCAGCTTGTCGAGAAGCCCGAAATTCCGGATGAAGTAGGGAGCCAGAAGCTGCTTGTCGGTATAGTCGTAGTAGAAGACTGCGCCGTTCAGCTGCCATCGCAAGACGCCCAGCTTGAAGCCCCCTTCATAGGCCAGCACCGATTCCTGCCGGGCCGGCAGCGCCTGCGAATGGACATCGAACGTGGCCAGCGTGAAGGCGCCGGCTTTATATCCACGGCTGACATTTGCGTAGAGTAGAAGGTCGCGGATCGGCGTCAGGTTGATGCCCAGGCGCCATGAAACGTTGTGTTCGTGGAGCGGGATGTTCGCTTCCTCCGGTGTGAAGCTGCCGTCGAGATCGTTGAGCGAATAGCATTGGCCGGGCTGGATATTGTTGCCGGGGCGTCCTTGGATGGTGCGGAAGAAGTTGATCGTCGCAGCCGCCCGTCCGTCGCCGGAATCGGCCGGGCAGCCCCGCATACGCTGGCGATTGTCGGTGTAGCGGGCGCCAGTGATAAGGCTGACGACCGGCGAAACCTTCCCCTCGACATTGATGAAGCCGGCGACGGTGCGGTCCCGCGTGGCGGTTCTCACGATCAGGTTGTCGACCGCGACACTCCAGTCGCGGAAGTTCGACGGGCCGGCCCAGCCGACGTTGCTACGCGAATAATTGCCGCCAATCGTCCAGGATACCGGCCCGTTGTCGCCAGCGGCGCGGAGTTCCTGCGAGACGCTCTTGATCGCGCCGATGGATTCGAAGTCGCCGATCTCGAGTACGGTGCCGTCTACATCGGTCCGGGTATCGTAATCGAGATGCTGATAAGCCGTGAGCGATGTAAGCGTCGTCGTGTCGGACAGCGCATAATCCATCCGCAACGACGTCCGCCAATAGCGGTTGCCGGCCGCATAATCGCCAGGCGTCCAGTCGGCTGCCCGCGCTTTCCTGGGAGCATTGGAATAGACCTGCCGGATCGGCGTCGGCGGGCCGAAGAAGCCGAAGGGGTCGCCGGTGGCGAGCGCGGGATTCTGGAAGCCCGGCAAGGCGATCAGTATGCCGCTCAGCTGGGGCACCTGCGGCTCGGAGCGATCGTACCAGCCTTCAGCCGTCAGCTCGGCCTTGAACCGGCCTTTGTCGTCATAGTCGACGAGCACGCGCCCCGCGCCGCGATCGATCCTGCCGATCCGGTCGTCGCGGGTATAGCTGCGCTGCCAACCGCGGCCGCCTTCCCACCGGCCCGCCACCCGCACCGCTACGGTCTCGCTGAGCGGGCCGGTTACAAAGCCCGTCAGCTCCGCGGTGCCGAAGCGGCCATAGCTGGCCGAAGCGCCGCCCTGCGCCTCGTGCTTGGGCTTGGCTGCGATGAAGTTGATGGCGCCTCCGGTCGCGTTCTGCCCGAACAGCGTGCCCTGCGGACCCTTCAGGACCTCAACCCGCTCCAGATCGAGCAGCGCGCTGCCGGTCAGAACAGGATAGGGTAGAGGCACTTCATCGGAGTACGCCGACACCGCGGGCGTGGCGCCAATGTAATTGTCGTAATAGCCGATGCCGCGGATCGAAAGCACGGGCACCGAGTCGTGGGTCTTGGTGAAAGTGAAGCCCGGAGTGACCCGGCCCAGGTCCTGGATGCTGTTCACGCCGGCTTTGGCCAACGCTGCCCCGCTGATCGCCGTGATCGACATCGGCACGTCGTTGACGGCCTCGGCGCGCTTGTTGGCCGTCACGACGATTTCGTCGGAAGCGTTAAACTCATCGGGCCGACTCTCGTCGACCTGAACGGTTTGCGCGCGCGCCGGTGCCGCAGCTATGGTCAAGCAAGGGCAAGTGCACATCGCGAGCAGGGATATTTGCC
This sequence comes from uncultured Sphingomonas sp., assembly GCA_964245475.1. Taxonomy (GTDB): domain Bacteria; phylum Pseudomonadota; class Alphaproteobacteria; order Sphingomonadales; family Sphingomonadaceae; genus Sphingomonas. The sequence goes on from CAXTNG010000185.1 coordinate 4,126, forward strand.
GCATTCGTCCTCTCCAGTAAATCGGGAGAGCCGCTTACCGACTTCACCCATTCGCGGCGTGATGCCGCGCCGGTGGTTGCTGTCGGTCTGAACGAACGCAAAATCGTGATTGGAAATGGTGCCATTGCAAATTGCGATTGTGCCTTCCTGCCACTCCTCGGCTTCTTCACCGCTACAGCAGGAGGTTTCATGGGTGCGGTCGGACGACGTGATTTGGTGATCGGCGCCTTCGGTGCCTTTCTCGCATTCGGCTTCTCTCATGTAGAGCCGGCGCCGGCGCGGGCAACGAGTGACCATGGGTTGGCGGCGCGAGTGCAGCGGTTGGAGGATGTCGAGGCAATCCGCGGACTGATGTCCCGCTACGCCGCGGCGATCAACCAGGGTTGGGGAGGCAGACGCGTCAACGCCGGGATCGCCCTCGAAATTTTCACGCCCGACGCACGCTGGTCGAGCAAAGACATGGGGATAGAGGCCGTCGGCGTCGCCGCGATCGCGGAGAGCCTAACAAGATCGACATCCAATATCGAATTCGCTCAGCACATACTCCTCAATCCAATCATCACCGTGACCGGCGACGCGGCGTCCGGCAGCTGGTTGATGTGGGGGGCCGTGCGCGGCGCAGGAGGCTCCCGGCTCGTCTACTTGAGCGAGGACGTGCGCTACCGGAGAACCGCCGTCGGATGGCGCATCGAAACGCTTGACTTACAGGTGGCCGGAGTGAACCCGCTGACGGGATCCAAATGACCGTTCGCGCCCGGTATTCCCTTCAAAAGGTGAGGTGTCCGCGCCGTTCCGCGAAACGCCAACCCGCCGGCGTTCGAACGAAGCGGTCCAAATAGGCACCCACCTTCACCAGGTCATTCGCAAGGAACAGCGCCATGGCCGAGTCCCCGCGCGCTTCGTCGGTGTCGACGACGGTAATGACGACATTGGCGCACAAGTGGCGCGTCGTTCGCAAGAGGCGGGAAAGAAAGCTCTCGAGGATGGCCGCACGCCCTTCGATCCATTCATCGGGCGCCGTCGGCCGGTTGAATCTGCCATCCTCCGCGAACAGCGCAGCGGCCTCTTCCCATTCCGCGGCATCGTTCAAGTTGGCATAACGCGCCACCAGCCGTGCGCATTCGTGCTCGATCGCCAGCTCCTCGTCGCGTGTCATAGCCGAGCCTCCGCAAGTTCGGCACCAGCCCGCAAGGACCGCAGCTTCTTCCACGCGACGTCGGGATCGATCTTGCCATATCCGGCGAACGTGCCGAAGCCGCAGTCCGTGCTGGCCACCATGCGATCCCTGCCGACCAAGCTCGCGAACCGCGCGATCAGCTCGGGGTGCTCCACATAGTTCGAGCAGCTGTCGATCAGGCCGGGAGCAAGGATCTTGGTATCCGGAACATCGGCATCGCGCCACACCGTCCATTCGTGCTCATGCCGCGGATTCGCGGCCTCGAACAGGATCGTCGCGGGACGAGCGGCGATCACCACGTCGACGATCTTGGCCAGCGCAATGTCGTGGTCGTGCGGACCTTCGTAATTGCCCCAGCAGACGTGCATGCGCATCCGGTCGGGCGGGATGTTCGATTTCGCCGCATTCAGCGCCTCGACATTCGCCGCAGCCGTTCGCAGGAACTCGCCCTCTGTCTGATCCTGGTAGCCCGTGTGCCGGGACATTGCGAGATCCGGACAGTCCAGCTGGAGCTCGAACCCGGCCGCCACAATCGCCTCATATTCAGCGCGCATCGCATCGACGATATCGGCCAGATACGCTTCATGGGTCGGATAATGGCGGTTAACTTGGAACGCGGTGATCAAGCTCGGCGACGCCGCATTCATGAAGGCGCGCACGCCGCGCCCATGCCGATCGAGAGCGGAACGAAAGCGACGGATATCGTCATGCAGAGGCAGGAGCGTCCGGAGCCGGACCGGACCGATGCAGGACGCCCGCGTGAATTCCTGGTTGCCCATGATCGTCGAGAGCTTCCTGGCCAGCCCGGGATGTTCGGCGAGGTCCGCCGCGGGCCTGCGCTCGGTGTGCCCGCCAAAGCCCTCGAGCCGCTCGATCATGTAGGTCGAGTAGCCGACCTTGCCGAGCTCGCCGTCGCTGACAATGGTCACGCCGGCAGCGATCTGCCTGGCCAATGCGTTATTTACTGCCGCTTGGACGGTCGCGTCGAAGGCTTCCGCGTCGTAGGGCTTCCCCGCGTCCCTGGCGAGCAGGAGCGGGGTCAGCGTGTCGCCTCTCGGAAGGCTTCCGACATGTGTGGTTTCGATCATTTGGCTCGTCCCGCTCTCGCACTGATGCCACCCCCATTTGACACGGATTCAGTCAGCATCCGGGCGCAGCACGATGTGGCCGACTGCGGAATTCGAGCAGGGTACATGGTAATGGCGGTGCAGCTCATGCGTCGTCTTGCCCAGTGCGCCGCGCATGATCAGCCACATCACAAGCTCGATCCCCTCGGATCCGGTCTCGCGAAGATATTCTATGTGCGGGATCCGGCGCAGTGCGTCGCTGTCGCCGACCAGCCCATTGAGGAACATGGTATCCCACGCGCGGTTGATCAGGCCCGCCCTGGGCCCCTGCAGCTGGTGGCTCATGCCGCCGGTGCCCCAAATCTGGACGTTGAGGTTCTCGGGGTAAGTCGCGACGGCGCGCGCGATCGCCTCGCCCAATGCCCAGCAGCGGTTCCCTGATGGCGGTGGATAGGTGACGCCGTTCA
>CAXTNG010000186.1:0-4903 GCA_964245475.1 uncultured Sphingomonas sp.
GTCGATGGCGGAGGAGCTGGTTCTTCTGAAATAGCGCTTCTCGCCGCCGTCAAGCGTGAACCGGCTCCACACCCAGGCCGACGACGAAATGCTCCGCGAACGGCCCGCCGCCGGTGTCGACCTTGCTGCCGCCGCCCTCGCGCAGGTGGATGCCGGGCAGCGTCAGGATTGCGCGCACCGCCTCCGGGATGATCGCATAGGCGACATAGCGGCCGAGACATTCGTGCGGGCCGAAGCCAGTGTGGATATAGGCATCGCGCGGCCGCACCCGGAACGCGTCGGGTTCGGGAAACACCGCGGGATCGAACATGGCCGAGCCGATGCCGACCAGGATCGGGGTGCCGGCGGCAACCATCGTCTCGTGATCGCTGCCGGGCGCGAGCGTCGCCTCTTCCGCCGCAACGCGCGTGACCAGAGTGCCCATCGGGTTGAAGCGCAGCGCTTCCCACACGATCGCATCGAAGGCGTCGGCATCGTCCGCCGCGGCGATCGCGCGCGCCGTGACGTCGGGGCGTAGCAGGATCTGCTCGGTGGCGTTGACGATCGCCTGTGAGGAGGTCTCGATCGCGCCGACCAGCAGCCCGCAGATGTTGCCGACCACCGCCTCCTCGTCCAGCCCCGAGAGGCCGGCCGCCGTGGCGCGCAGCAGCCGCGAGACGACGTCCTCGCCATGCGCATGGTTCCACGGTCGGCGGCCGGCGACGAAGCCGCGCAGCCATTCGCGCATCTCGACCCCGGCGGCGACATTGGCGGCGAGGACGGCCGGATTGTTGGGGAGGTTGTGGAACATGTCCCACTGGGTCGCCTTCGATCAGCGCAGCATCGCCTCGTCGGGCGCCGCAAAGCCGAAGCAATGCTGGACGACGCGGAGCGGCACCAGCCGCGACACCGCCGCCGCCACATCCAGCGACGCGCCGGGGTGGGCCACAGCTTCGGCCGCGACACGCCGCGCGAACGCGCGGATGCCCGGCAGATCGTCCCAGCGCATCAGCGTACGCATCAGCGACTTGTCGCGGTAATTGATCACGTCGTTGTCGCGCGCCAGCATGTAGGGGCCGACCGAAGGGTCCATATGTGGCTGATAAGGCACGCGGAACGTGCCCGCCCGTGACAAGGTGTCGACGACATCCGCCCAGCGCGCCACCACGACATAGGGCGGCACCCTCAAGATCGGGCGGTGCCGGCGCAGGTCGGCGAACAATCCCCGCCAATCCGCCGCCAGAGTTCCGAAGAACAGAGCCCGCCGCGCGGCGCCGTCGTTTTGCGGCAACGCATCGAAATCATCGACGAACGACATCCGGATGTCTCCCGCTCGGAGCCTGGATAGGAGGGAATGTTGCGCGGAAGCAGCAGGTGCGCAAGCGAATTGTCGGCGGCTGATCGGACAACAGCACGCGCCACGGCGCGTTGCCCAAGGTGCGGCTGAAGCCGCGCTCGAGAGACTTCGAGACTAAGGTCCAGCGGCGCTTGCCCCACGGCGAGCTTGGCGCAGTCGTTGCAGACAGAAACGAAAAGCCCCGCGGCATCCGCCGCGGGGCATAACGTCGGTCGGATCGGCTGGCGCCGACCCGCCGGCCGGGTTGGCGCGCACGCGATCAGCGTTCGCTGATCGCGTGCGCGCTGCGCCTCACCCCATGATTTCCTGCTCGAGCTTCTTGGCCATTTCCTCGATGTTCTCCGGCGGCCAGCCCGGGATCTCCATTCCCAGCCGCAGGCCCATCGACGACAGCACCTCCTTGATCTCGTTCAGGCTCTTGCGCCCGAAGTTCGGCGTGCGCAGCATCTCCGCCTCGGTCTTGCCGACCAGGTCGCCGATATAGATGATGTTGTCGTTCTTCAGGCAGTTCGCCGAGCGCACGCTGAGCTCCAGCTCGTCCACCTTCTTCAGCAGATACCGGTTGATCTGCTGCGTGTCGCCGATCGGCTCGCCCGCAGAGGGCGCCACGATCGCATGGCCGATCGGCGCCGAGCGCACCACCGCGCCGTCGTCGAAGTGCACGAACAGCGCCAGCTGGTCCTGCAGGATGCGCCCGGCATAGCCGACCGCGTCCTCCGGGGTCACCGTGCCGTCGGTCTCGACGGTCAGCGTCAGCCGGTCATAGTCGAGGTCCTGCCCGACGCGTGTCGGGTCGACCTTGTACGACACCTGCCGCACCGGCGAGTAGAGCGCATCGACCGGGATCAAGCCGATCGGCGCGTCGACCGGGCGGTTGGCGGTCGCCGGCACATAGCCCTTCCCGATATCGGCGGTCAGCTCCATGTTGAGCGTCGCGCCCTCGTCGAGATGGCAGATCACCAGCTCCTTGTTCATCACCTCGATGTCGCCCGACACCGCGATGTCGCCCGCGCGGACCTCGCCCGGCCCGGTCGCCGCGAGCTGGAGGCGCTTCGGCCCTTCGCCCTGCATCCGAAGCGCGATCTGCTTGACGTTGAGCACGATGTCGGTGACGTCCTCGCGGACGCCCGCAAGGCTGCTGAACTCGTGCAGCACGTTCTCGATCCGGATCGAGGTCACCGCCGCGCCCTGCAGCGACGACAGCAGCACGCGCCGCAGCGCATTGCCCAGCGTCAGGCCGAAACCGCGCTCCAGTGGCTCGGCGACGAAGGTCGCGCGACGCTTGCCGTCGCCACCCTTCTTCTCCAGCGCCGATGGCTTCTTCAGTTCCTGCCAGTTCTTTGCGTTCACGGACAAGGTTTCTGTCCCCTGATGTAGGGCCGATCGGGGGGTGGACCGGCCGTGGGAAGGAAGGCGCTCCGGCTCGTCAGCCGGGGCGTGGACGTTGAACACGCAGGCGGCCTAGACGCGGCGGCGTTTGGAGGGGCGGACGCCGTTGTGCGGGATGCTGGTCACGTCGCGGATCGATGTGATCTGGAAACCGACCGCCTGCAGGGCGCGCAGCGCCGATTCACGGCCCGAGCCTGGACCCTTGACCTCGACCTCGAGCGTACGGACGCCATGCTCGGCGGCCTTCTTGCCCGCATCCTCGGCCGCGACCTGCGCCGCATACGGGGTCGACTTGCGCGAGCCCTTGAAGCCCATCATGCCGGCCGAGGACCAGCTGATCGCATTGCCCTGTGCGTCGGTGATCGTGATCATCGTGTTGTTGAACGAAGCATTCACGTGAGCAACGCCCGCGGTGATGTTCTTGCGCTCGCGCCGCTTAATGCGCTGTGGAGCTTGTGCCATGTGGTGGTCCTGACCTGATTGGACGGAGCGAGCCGCGGTCACCCGCGGCTCGAGCTCACTTCTTCTTGCCGGCGATCGGCTTTGCCTTGCCCTTGCGGGTACGCGCGTTGGTATGCGTGCGCTGGCCGCGGACGGGGAGGCCCTTGCGGTGGCGCAGGCCGCGATAGCAGGCCAGATCCATCAGCCGCTTGATGTTCATCGCCGTCTCGCGGCGCAGGTCGCCCTCGACATGATGATCGGCGTCGATCGCCTCGCGAATTTGGAGAACTTCTTGATCGGTCAGGTCCTGCACGCGGGCAGAGGGCGCAATGCTCAGCTTCTCGGTGATCTGCTTGGCCTTCGCCGGCCCGATGCCGTGAATATAGGTCAGCGCGATGACGACGCGCTTATTCGTCGGGATGTTAACCCCCGCAATACGTGCCATGAACTACGTCTCCCAGCTCCACGGGGCTCGGCATGGCTGCACGGACCCCATATCGTCGCGTTGTGCCCCAAATCGGGACGGCCCGAACGCACGATTGCGGCGTACGCACAAACGCGCCGCCGGAAACCGGTGTGATCGGGATAAGCCGCAGGTAGGCGGGTGCCCGCGCCAAGTCAAGCGACGCCGCGCGCTTTTTGCCGCAGCCCGGCCCAGCGCCTGAGCGCCACGACGAACCAGATCAGCTCCACCGCGCCGAACGGCCAGGCTCCCTGAAGGAAGCCGTACGCGGACCCAAGCAGGCAGCCGATCGCGAACATCAGGGTCCAGATCGGCGCGCGGTCCTCGAGCATGTAACAGACTAGCATGAAAACGACGGCGAAAAGGCCAAAGGCGGTGAGCGCATCCATCCTTTGCCCTTAGTTGCGCACCGTCCGTCAGGCGAGCCGGATCTGCGGGCACGCATGCGGTCCGGACGGGCAAGCCGCTGGCGTGCCGCCGCTCGGCGTGGCAGGGGCCCGCCATGCCTTCTCGCAATCCGACCGCTGGCGGCATGCTGATCGCGCTCGGAGCCCTGCTCGGCGCGGCGGCCGGCGTTTATGCGGGTCAGCCGACTTTGGGGTTCCTGACCGGCATCGGCCTTGGCGTCGTGCTCGCGCTGGTGATCTGGCTGAAGGACCGCTGACCGGTCAGGCAGGTGCGCCCATCCGCCAGACGACCCGGCCGATCACCTCGATCGCGCCCGCAGGGATCGGGTCGGCGGCGGGGTTGTCGCTCGTAGCCACCAGCCGTGTGCCGAGGCGGGCGATGCGCTTGACCATCACCGCGCCGTCGATCCGAATGACATAGATCGCCGGCGTCCTGCCCGGAACGCGCGCGGAAAGATCAACGACGAGATGATCCCCGTCGCACAGCGCCGGTTCCATCGAGGTGCCGCGGGCACGTATCACGCCGGACCGGCCTTCACGCAGACCGAGCTGGCGGGCGAGTGCGGGGCTGAGGCTTTCGGTGCCCAGCGTCAGCTCGGAGTCGACGAAGCTCCCCGGCCCGGCCGCCGCCGTGACATCGACGCGCGGCAGGCGGAACACCGCCGGACCCGCCTCCCCGCCCAGCGCCGATTCGTCGACGCCCAGCACGTCGGCGAGCAGCCGCCGGTCCCGCTCGGCAAGCCGGCGCGGGCTGCCGCGCGTGACGAATTGCTGAAGATAGGCGGGATTGCGCCGGAGCATCGCCGACAGGCTCGCCAAGCTGAGCCCGCGCACTACGATGACGAGGAGGATGACGACGTTGATTTG
>CAXTNG010000186.1:4913-6773 GCA_964245475.1 uncultured Sphingomonas sp.
GGGCCATGATCTGGTGCATCGGGACCGGAGTCTGCACCTCCGCCAGCTCCAGCAATGCCGTCCTCTGATCCACGTCCATGATCATCCGCTTACCACAGGATTTTTCCTATGGACAAGTTGGAAAATGGAACAGAAATGGAACGTCGACCGAATCGCGATGGGAGTCGACGATGCCAGATCTGAACATGATCCTGCGTTATCTGCACGAGGCGGACCTGCCTGAAACCAAGTTCGGCCGGCTGGCCGCGCATGACCCTCGGCTGGTCGGCGACATGCGCCGGGGGCGACGGATCGGACCTCGCATGCAGGCCAGGATCGAGCGCTTCATGGCCGAGCACCGTCCGTGAGCGCGGGCCGACGGCTGCAACGCGCGCTGGAGGCGAGCGCGCGTGAGGCGGGGTGCGCGCTCCGCATAGCCGAGGCGAGCGAGCGGCCGTGGTCCAGCGTGACCTTTGCGGGTACGCGGCATGCCATGGTGCTGGAGGGCGCCGGCAAGACCTGGCTCGACGGGCTCAGCGGCGAGGCGCTGATCGTGCCGGGGCATGTGGTCGCGGAGTTCGCGGTGGAGCGGACCGGCGAACGCGTGTGGATCAACGCACTCACGCTAGAATCGTGAAATTCCCCTCTCCTCCAGGGGAGGAGCTTAGCGCTCGCCAAACCCCTTGCGCATCCGCTTGCGCAGCGAGCCCGGCATCCACCGCGCCGCGAACGCCAGCCGCCGCGCGGTCGGGCCGACATAGGTCAGCACCCTGTCGCCATGGACCGCATCCCAGGCGGCCTGCGCCACATCCTCGACCCGGGTGATCTCCAAGCCGGCGCCCTGCACCGTCTCGCGGATCGAGAGGTTCGAGCCCGGCACGCTTCCGTCGAGCAGCGGCGTGTCGATGAAGCCGGGGACCAGCGCGCGCACCTTGATCCCCTGTGCGTGCCATTCGCCGTCGAGCGCTTCGGTCAGCGCGCGGACGGCGAACTTGGTGGCCGAATAGACCGCCAGCCCGGCCGAGCCGTAGATCGCCGAGGCCGACGCGGTGTTGAGCAGGCACGAACCGGGGATGCGCGCCAGATAGGCGTGGCCGATCCGCGCTCCGTTGATCACGCCGCCGAGGTTGATCGCCACCGTGCGGTCGATCAGATCCCATTCGGCCAGCTCGAACGGCCCACCCGAAGGGATGCCGGCGTTGTTGAACAGGACTTCCAGGCCGCCGCCGCCGGTGAAGTCGTCCAGCGAGGCGGCCCAGGCGTCGCGGTTGCGCACGTCCATGACATAGGTCGAGGCACCCGGGCATTGCCCGGCGGTCGCGGCGAGACCCGCTGCATTGACGTCGGCGAGGCCGACCCGCCAGCCGCGCGCGGCGAACAGGCGCGCGGTAGCTGCGCCGATGCCCGACCCGCCGCCGGTGATGAAGATTGCCGGCATGCCTGCTCCGATTTGCCCAGCCCCATTTGCCTTGCTGTCCCGCATCCCGCATCACGGGCGCCGATGCAATCGCCGCCGATCCGCTTCGAGGCCGTGACCAAGCGCTATGCCGGCGTGGCCGCGGTCGATGGCGTGACGGTGGACGTCGCCGCGGGCAGCTTCACCGCGCTCGTCGGCACGTCTGGGTCCGGCAAGTCGACGCTGCTCAAGACCGTGAACCGGCTAATCGAGCCGGACGACGGCCGGGTGCTGATCGACGGCGCTGACGTGGCGGACGGACCCGCGCCGATGCTGCGGCGACAAGTGGGTTATGTGTTCCAGTCGATCGGGCTGTTCCCGCACATGACCGTCGCCGAGAACATCGCGATCGGGCTGCGCATCGAAGGCCGCACCGTCGGCGCCCGCGTCGGAGAGCTGCTCGACCTCGTCGAGCTGCCGCATGC
>CAXTNG010000187.1:0-6749 GCA_964245475.1 uncultured Sphingomonas sp.
CGAATGAACGCCCGATACTCACCCTCAACCTGGATGAGAAACCGGGAGACCCTCACGCCTTCTGCGACAGATCGAGGTCCAGCGTGATGCCCTTTGAATTTGGTTCTTTGGTCGGCATGCCCTCGTCTGCCATGTATTTCTCAAGGGTATGTTGAAGGAACGCCCGCAGAACGAAAGCGGCCGAAAGCGGCGTATCGGACAGGCGCAGGCGCGATGCCTCGCGAACGAGCGCCTGCCCCTTTGCGGTCGTCGGCTGGACGAAGGCGTGCCGCGGCGGAGCTAGCGTTGATCGCAGTCCCTTGGTCTTTGTTGTCTTGCCCTTGCTGATGCTGGCGGAGGCGCTCGGCGGTCCCTTTTTTTGCCGTGTCCTCTGCTCGGCGTCCACGACCTCCGCCTCCCGGAAGGGGACCGGCTCGCCCGGTTTGATGGAGGGATGCAGAATCGTTGGCAGGCCTTCGAAGTAAGCCTCTATCTCCGACGCCTTGTTGTGGCTGCGAGTATCAATTTCTTTGTCGTGGATTCCCTCGAATATCTTAGTCAAAACATCGAGGACAAACTTCGGCGGCTGGCTGAACATCGGCACCTTCTCGCCACCTTCGTCCCTGGTCGTCAGACCGAACAATCCCGACCTTTCTTTGAGTCAAGAAAGCGGCGGAGAACGCTGGGTTTAGCCTCGATCTCGGCACGGATTCGTGACCAATTCTCATCGGAAAAGGTCGAGTTGCGTTCAACAAAATCAATAACGTCGAGGACCGTTCGATCCTTCTGGAAGCGCTGGATCTCAAGTATGCCCCAAGCAATCCGACCCTCGCCTTCCATCCCCCGACCATGGCGACGCAGAATCCACTCGTCGGCGTCCGCGCGGGAGTCGAACCGCACGCAGCTTATGAGGTCTACAGAGGCCGCGTCGAAGTTCTCCGCTGCCTTAATCAGCTGCTTAATAATTGTATCGCCTAGTCCCGTGCCCTGAAGGCACCGCCGGTTCGTGCAGCACCTTCAATGCCGCCAGCCGTCTATTCCCGTCTACTACAGTATAGCCGTCGCCCTCCTCAGCTTCTTCGATAATGTAAAGCGAGTCACCGGGGTCGAGCCCATGCTGCGTAATGCTGCCCATCATTGTTTTGAAATGCTTAGTATCAAGCCGGACGATAGCTTCTAATGCGGCAGCCTGCGTATCCACGCTTCCAATCCGAGGATTTTCTGGATCAAGCAGCAGGTCGTCGATCGTCAATTCCATTCGCGCCATCTGATTACCCCCGCCCCGCACTGCTTCTAACGCGAGCGCGATGATGGACAAGGGTCTCGGTCCTGAGTGACGTATGCGGGCGCATCGCTGCCTCGGCGCCAAGCGCCCCGAGAACGTTTGCCATAGGAATGCACGACCCACTCCCCCGCGTCGCATCCTCGTCGCACCCGTCGCCGGACGCTGGCCTCCCTCCACCAATAGCCGCAACGCCTCCCCCCATCGGCGAGGAGGGTTGGGCATGGCGACGGTGGCAATCGCGCGGGTGAGCGCGGAGCGGCGGTTTTATTCGGGGATGGCGCTGGCCATGATCGCGCTGGTCGCGATCGGCTTCGCGCCGAGCTTCTACCTGCGCGGGCTGGTCCACTCGCCGCGGCCCAACCCCGAGCTGTCGCCGTTCGTGTTGCTGCACGGGATCGTGTTCACCGCCTGGATGGTGCTGGTGTGGGTGCAGACGGCGCTGGTCAAGGCCGGGCGGCGCGACCTGCACATGGCGCTCGGCGTCTTCGGCTTCGCGCTCGCGCTGACGATGGTGCCGATGATGTACCTGGTGGGCGTGGGCCAGGTAGCGCGCGCCAACCAGCCGCCGTTCACGACGCCGATCGGCTGGACGGCGATCCCGCTCGCGCTGATCCCGCCGTTCGCGATCCTGTGCTGGCTCGGCTGGCGCGAGCGGCGCAACCCGGCGGCGCACAAGCGGCTGATGCTCGGCGCGGCGCTGCTGATGATGGACCCGGCGATCGGCCGCCTGCCGATCGTGCCGCCCGTCCCGGCCGCCTTCGCCATGCTCAACCTGCTCGCCTGGTCGACCTTCGTGCCGATGATCCTGTGGGACCGGCGGACGCTGGGGCGCGTCCATTGGGCGACGGCTCTGGGAGCGGGGCTGTTCGCGGCCGCGATGGCGATCAGGCTGTATCTGATGGCGAGCCCGACCTACGCCGCGCTGGCCGCCCGCCTGCCGGGCGTGTAGCCCTCGGCAGATGGGCGGCCGCCGTGATTCACGCCGCCTCCTTCGCCCGCGACGCCCGCTTCCTCTCGTGCGGGTCAAGGAATCTTTTCCGCAGGCGGATCGACTTCGGCGTCACCTCGACCATCTCGTCGTCGTCGATATAGGCGATCGCCTGCTCCAGCGTCAGCCGCTTCGGCGGGGTCAGCCGGATCGCGTCGTCCTTGCCGCCCGAGGCGCGGAAGTTGGTGAGCTGCTTGGCCTTCATCGGATTGACCTCCAGGTCATCCGTCTTGGCGTTCTCGCCGACGACCATGCCTTCGTACAGCTGCTCGCCGTGGCCGACGAACAGCACGCCGCGCTCCTCCAGCGGGCCGAGCGCGTAGGAATTGGCCTCGCCTGCGCCGTTGGAGATGAGCACGCCGTTCTTGCGGCCCTCGATCGCGCCCTTGTGCGGGCCGTAGCGCTCGAACAGCCGGTTCATGATGCCGGTGCCGCGGGTGTCGGACAGGAACTCGCCGTGATAGCCGATCATGCCGCGGCTGGGCGCGGAGAAGGTGATCCGCGTCTTGCCGCCCCCCGACGGGCGCATGTCGGTCATCTCGGCCTTGCGCAGGTTCATCTTCTCGACGACCGTGCCCGAATAGTCCTCGTCCACGTCGATGATGACGGTCTCGTACGGCTCGGTGCGCTTGCCGTCCTCATCCTCGCCGAACAGCACGCGCGGGCGGCTGATGCCGAGCTCGAAGCCTTCGCGGCGCATCGTCTCGATCAGCACGCCGAGCTGGAGCTCGCCGCGGCCCGCGACCTCGTAGCTGTCGCGGTCGGCGGCCTCGGTCACCTTGATCGCGACGTTGGACTCCGCCTCGCGGAACAGGCGGTCGCGGATCATGCGCGAGGTGACCTTGGTGCCCTCGCGCCCCGCCATCGGCGAATCGTTGACCGCGAAGCGCATCGACAGCGTCGGCGGGTCGATCGGCTGCGCGTGGAGCGGCTCGGTGACGCTCGGGTCCGCGATCGTGTCGGCCACCGTCGTGGTGGTCAGCCCCGCGATCGAGATGATGTCGCCGGCGTTCGCCTCGTCGACCGGCACGCGCTCGAGCCCGCGGAACGCCATGATCTTGGAGGCACGGCCGGTCTCGACGACCTTGCCGTCGTTGTCGAGTGCGTGGATCGGCATGTTCGTCCGAACCGTCCCGCTCGCCACCAGGCCGGTCAGGATGCGGCCGAGGAAATTGTCGCGGTCGAGCAGGGTGACGAGGAACTTGAATGGCCCGTCCGGATCGGCGCTCGGCGCGGGAACGTGGCTGACGATCGTCTCGAACAGCGGCGCCAGCGTGCCTTCACGGGCATCCTCGTCGGTCGAGGCATAGCCGTTGCGCCCCGAGGCGTAAAGCACCGGAAAGTCGAGCTGCTCGTCCGACGCCTCCAGGCTGACGAACAGGTCGAACACCTCGTCGAGCACCTCTTGCACGCGGGCGTCGGACCTATCCACCTTGTTGACCACCACGATCGGCCGCAACCCCAGCGCGAGCGCCTTGCCGGTGACGAACTTGGTCTGCGGCATCGCGCCTTCGGCGGCGTCGACCAGCAGGATCACGCCGTCGACCATGGAGAGGATACGCTCCACCTCGCCGCCGAAATCGGCGTGGCCGGGCGTGTCGACGATGTTGATCCGCGTCTTGTGCCCTTTGTGATCGTCCCACTCCACCGAGGTGCACTTGGCGAGGATGGTGATCCCGCGCTCCTTCTCGAGATCGTTGGAGTCCATCGCGCGTTCCTCGACGCGCTGGTTGTCGCGGAAGGTGCCGGACTGGCGAAAGAGCTGGTCGACCAGGGTCGTCTTGCCGTGATCGACGTGCGCGATGATCGCCACGTTGCGGAGGCTCATGGGAAATCTCTTGATGGAAGGATCGGGGCTTTGGCGCGCGCCATAGACCAAATGCCGCAGCGCGCAAAGCCGCAGGCCGCGCGCGCCATCGCCCGCTGTTCACGGGGGGCGAAGTGCATTATGGTAAACGCCAGGAGTTCGACTCCGGACATCGGGAGGATGCCATGCGCACGTACCTGTTCGCCGCCGCTCTGGCCGCGTCCGTCGCCAGCCCGGCCGCGGCCGTGACGATCACCGACCCGGCGGGCGATTTCGCGCCCGGCTATACGGCGGCCGACGCCAGCCTCGACGTCCGCAGCTTCACCGTCGTCTACGACGGCACCACGAAGGTCTTCTCGCTGAGCGGGACGATGAACGGGGTGATCCTTCCGGGGACCGCCGGCTTCTACATCATCGGCGCCAACACGGGCACGGGCCCCAGCGCGCCTTTCGCCGCACAGGGCGCCCCCGACGTGCGCTTCAACCAGACGATCCGGGTGAACAAGGACGGCACCGGCACGGTCACCACCAATGGTGTCATCACGAACCTGACCGCGGTCATCCTGGGCAATGCCTTCTCGGTCGACGTGCCGCTGTCGCTGCTGCCGACCACCGGCTTTCTGCCGCAGAACTACGGGTTCAACCTGTGGCCGCGCGGGCCGAACGTCGTGGGGTCGACGACCACCTTCGTCACCGACTTCTCCCCCGACAACGGCACGCTGGCGGCATCGGCGCCCGAGCCGGCGGCGTGGGCGCTGATGATCCTGGGATTCGGGCTGGTGGGCGCGGCGTTGCGCTATCGTCGTCGTCCCGTTCGCACCCGCGCCACGCTCGCCGTCTAGCGTCGACGACCGACCGCTTTATTGCTACGATCGCGACGGCGCCGCCGCGCGCCCTTGCAAGTATCCGCGCTGTGCTACATCTTTAACACACTTGAACGCCGCTCGATGGGCGTTCAGGAAGAGATGAACACCGGAGCTTGCGACCGATGGCGACAACGACCGACACGATCACCGAAGCGCCGACCCTGACGCTTACCCCGCCCGATCCGGTGCCGGTGGTGCAGGCTGCCAGCGCGGCCGGGCTCGTCCCCGTCGACGACACCAAGAAGTCGCAGCTCGAGCAGCGTGTCGATTCCTTCGTCACCGATCTGGTCGCGCAGGACGTCAACAGCCCCGAGTTCGGCAAGCGCGTCGACGCGATCACCGCGATGGGGGCGAAGGAGATCCGCGAGGCGGCGGGCCAGTCCAACCGCTTCCTCGACCGCCCGATCCGCGCGATGGACAAGGACACCGGCGTCGGCGCCGACCTGGCGCAGCTCCGCCGGGTGATCGAGGACCTCGATCCCGGCCGCCGCGGCAATCTTACGGGTCCCAAGAAGATCTTCGGGATCATCCCCTTCGGCTCGAAGATGCGCGACTATTTCGACAGCTACAAGTCGTCGCAGACCCACATCTCGGCGATCCTGAAGAGCCTCTCCTCGGGCAAGGACGAGCTGCTCATGGACAATGCCGCGGTCGACACCGAGCGCGCGAACCTGTGGGCGGCGATGGGGCGGCTGGAGCAGATGATCCATCTGTCGAAGACGATGGATGCGAAGCTGGAGGACAAGGCGGCCGAGCTCGACCACACCGACCCGGCCAAGGCGAAGGCGATCCGCGAGACCGCGCTATTCTATACCCGCCAGCGCACCCAGGACCTGCTCACCCAGATGGCGGTGACGGTGCAGGGCTATCTGGCGCTCGACCTCGTCAAGAAGAACAACGTCGAGCTGGTCAAGGGCGTCGACCGCGCGTCCACCACCACCGTCTCCGCGCTGCGCACCGCGGTGACGGTGGCACAAGCGCTGACCAACCAGAAATTGGTGCTGGAATCGATCACCCAGCTCAACACGACCACCGCGGGGATTATCGATTCCACCGGCAAGCTGCTCAAGGAGAACACCGCGCGCATCCACGAGCAGGCGGCGAGCGCCACCATTCCCGTCGAGGTGCTCCAGCGCGCGTTCCAGAACGTCTACGACACGATGGACGCGATCGACACCTTCAAGCTGAAGGCGCTCGATTCAATGAAGACGACGATCGGCACGCTGTCGAACGAGGTCGAGAAGTCGAAGGGCTATATCGCGCGCGCCGAGGGGCAGGCGCAGGGCTCGGCGGCGCTGACCGGCCCGGCTGCCGCGCAGTTCAAGCTGGAGTCGCTGTGAGCCCATATGTCTGAAGTGGACGCTCAGATCGAGCGCGCGCGCGAGGCAATGGCGCGCATCTCCGCCGACTATCGCGACGGCGCGCGGGGGCTGGTGCGCGGCCACACCCGGCGGCTGCAGCGCGGCGCGACCACGCTCGGCCGCAAGCTCGCGCTGATCGCCGCGGCGAATGCAGCGCTGCTGATCCTCGCCGCGGTGATCGGCGCGACCGTCATGCCGCTCGGCATCATGGGCGCGCTCGCGGTGCTGCTGATGATGGTCGCGCTGACGCTCGTCATCGCGCTCGCCCCCGCCGCGCGCGCGCCGAGCCCGGCCAAGCTGCGCGAGGCCGACATCAAGGTCCTGCCTGCGCGCACCGAGCGCTGGCTGGAGGCGCAGCGCCCCGCTCTCCCGGCGCCCGCGCGTACCCTGGTCGACCGCATCGGACTGCGGCTGGAGGCGCTCAGCCCGCAGCTCGCCGCGCTCGACGAAGGCACCGAGCAGG
>CAXTNG010000188.1:0-6747 GCA_964245475.1 uncultured Sphingomonas sp.
GGAGGGGTTAGGGGGGGGCCTGCTCCACGAACTTAGTGGCTCTTGCCCACCCCCGACCCCTCCCGCGAGCGGGAGGGGAGAATCAACCGTCCCACTCCAGCATCACCGTGGCAAGCGGGGGCAGGGTCACCCAGGCCGCACCGTCCTGCGCGTCCACCCCGCCGAGATTGCCCAGCCCCGATCCGCGATAGTCGTGGGCGTCGCTGTTCAGGATTTCCCGCCATCTCCCGTCGCGGGGCAGCGGCACGCGGTAGGGCGCGCGCGCGATCGGCGTCATGTTGCACACCACCGCGATCGGCGCGGCGCCGGGTGCCTTGCGCAGCCAGGCGAAGACCGAATTCTGCGCGTCGTCGACGACGAGCCATTCGAACCCTTCGCCCTCGCAGTCGCGCGCATGAAGCGCGGGCTTCTCGGCGTAGAGGCGGTTGAGGTCGCGGACCAGCCTGCGGACGCCCTCGTGCGGAGCGGAATGGCGCAGGTCCCAGTCGAGCGCGCGTGCCTCCGACCATTCGCGACGCTGGGCGAATTCCTGACCCATGAACAGCAGCTTCTTGCCGGGATAGCCCCACATCATCGCATACAGGCTGCGAAGGTTGGCGAACTTCTGCCACTCGTCGCCCGCCATCTTGGTGAGCAGCGAGCCCTTGCCGTGGACGACCTCGTCGTGGCTCAGCGGCAGGACGAAATTCTCGCTGTAGGCGTAGGCGAGGCCGAAGGTGATCTCGTCGTGGTGGTGGCGCCGATGCACCGGTTCGCGCGCGAAATACTGAAGCGTGTCGTGCATCCAGCCCATGTTCCACTTGAAGCCGAAGCCGAGCCCTCCTTCGTGCGCGGGCTTGGAGACGCCAGGCCAGGCGGTGGATTCCTCGGCGACGGTGAAGACACCGGGGTGCTGGCTGTAGACCGCCTTGTTCATCGCGCGGAGGAAGTCGACCGCCTCCCAATTCTCGCGGCCGCCCTGGCTGTTGGGGATCCACTCGCCGGCTTTGCGCGAATAGTCGCGGTAGAGCATCGAGGCGACGGCATCGACGCGCAGCCCGTCGACATGGTATTTCTCGGCCCAGTAGAGCGCGTTGTTGACCAGGAAGGACGACACCTCGCGCCGCCCGAAATTGTAGATCGCCGTGTTCCAGTCGGGGTGGAAACCGAGCCGCGGGTCCTCATGCTCGTAGAGCGCGGTGCCGTCGAAGCGGGCAAGGCCGAACGCGTCGGTGGGGAAGTGCGCTGGCACCCAGTCGATCAGCACGCCGATTCCCGCCTTATGCGCGCCGTCGACGAAGCGGGCGAAGCCCTCGTGGTCGCCGAAGCGGGCGCTGGGCGCGTAGAGGCCGGTGGCCTGATAGCCCCAGCTCGGGTCGTAGGGATGCTCGCTGACCGGCAGGAACTCGATATGGGTGAAGCCGAGGTCGACGACATAGGGGATCAGACGGGCGGCGAGCGCGTCCCAGGTCAGGAACCAGTCGTGCTCGTCGCGGTCCCAGGAGCCCGCGTGGACTTCGTAGATCGAGATGGCAACGCGGCGCGGGTCGACCTTCGCCCAGTGCGCGCGGTGCGATGCGTCCTCGAACAGGTGATGCGGCGGGCCGGTGGTGATCGAGGCGGTGTCCGGTCGCAGCTCGGCGGCGAAGGCGAAGGGATCGGCCTTCAGCGGTTGGAGCTCGCCGTCGGCACCGACAACGTGGAACTTGTAGCGGCGGCCCGCGGCGATGTCGGGGATGAACAGCTCCCAGACGCCGACATCGGCGCGGCGGCGCATCGGGTGGCGGCGGCCGTCCCAGCCGTTCCAGTCGCCGACCACCGACACCGCCTGCGCGTTGGGCGCCCAGAGCGCGAAAGCGACGCCGGCTGCGCCTTCGTGCTCGATCAGGTGCGCGCCCATCTTGTCGTGCAGGCGGAAGTGATTGCCCTCGGCCATCAGCACGTCGTCGACGGGGCCGAGGACGGGGCCGAAGCTGTAGGGGTCGGTGACCGTCCATTCCGCGCCATGGCCCCGCGCGGTGTAGCGCAGCGGCTGTGGCGCGCCGGCGACCAGGCCCTCGAACAGGCCCCGGTCATCGACGCGGTCTAGGATGCCGAGCGACGCCCCGGTCAGGGCATGGGCTTCCGCGGTCTCCGCGCCGGGCAGCCAGGCGCGGGCGAAGGTGCCCTCCGGCCCGGCATGCGGCCCGAGCAACGAGAACGGATCGGCGTGGCGCCCCTCGAACAGGGCTTCGATCGCGCCACGCGGCGGCTTCACATGACGCCCCAGATGTCGCGGGCGTATTCGGAGATGGTGCGGTCGGAGGAGAACCAGCCGACCTGCGCGACGTTGCGGATGGCCGCCGCGTTCCAGGCGGTGCGGTCCTGCCAACGCGTGTCGACGTCGCGCTGGGCGGCGGCATAGGCGTCGAAATCGGCGGCGACCATGAACCAGTCGTGGTCGTAGAGCCCATCCATCAACCCGGCATAGCGGTTCGGGTCGTCGGGGGAGAAGACACCGGAGCGGATCGCCTCCACCGCCTGACGCAGCTCGGGCGAGCCTTCGATCACGGCACGGGGATTGTAGCCGTCGGCGCGCTTGGCGGCGACCTCGTCCGCGGTCATGCCGAAGATGAGGATATTGGCGTCGCCGACGCGATCCTTGATCTCGATGTTGGCGCCGTCGAGCGTGCCGATGGTGAGCGCGCCGTTGAGCGCGAACTTCATGTTGCCGGTGCCCGACGCTTCCATGCCGGCGGTGCTGATCTGCTCGGAAAGGTCGGCGGCGGGGACCATCCGTTCGGCGAGGCTGACGTTGTAATTGGGGACGAACGCGACCTTGAGCAGGGGCCCGATCGAGGGGTCCGCGTTGACTCTCCGCGCGACGTCGTTGGCCAGCTTTATGATGAGCTTGGCGTTGTGGTAGCTCGATGCCGCCTTGCCCGCGAACAGCTTCACCCGCGGCGTCCATTCACGCTCGGGATGGCGGCGCATCTGGTCGTAGAGCGCGACCGTCTCGATGATGTTGAGCAGCTGGCGCTTGTATTCGTGGATGCGCTTGATCTGCACGTCGAACAGCGCGTCCGGGTCGATGCGGAGGCCTATACCCTCGCGAAGATGCTGTGCGAGCGCCACCTTGTTGGAACGCTTGACCGCGGCGAACCGCTCCGTGAAGCCCGCGTCACCTGCAAGCGGAAGGAGGTCCCCCAGGCGGTCGGTGTCGTCGAGGAAGCCGGGCCCGATCGCATCGCGGATCAGCGCGGTCAGGCCGTGGTTGCACTCCTGCAGCCAGCGCCGCGGGGTGATGCCGTTGGTCTTGTTGTTGATGCGATCCGGGTAGAGCCGGTGGAAGTCGGCAAACACCGTCTGCTTCATCAGCTCGGTGTGAAGCGCGGCAACTCCGTTGACGCTGTGGCTGCCGGCAAAGGCGAGGTTGGCCATGCGCACGCGGCGCTCGCCGCCCTCGTCGATCAGGCTGATCGCGGAGATCGCGCAGTCATCGGCGCCGGCCTTGCGGGCCTCGCGGAGCAGCTTCGCGTTGATTGCATAGACCAGCTGCATGTGGCGCGGCAGCAGCCGTTCGAACAGCGGCAGCGGCCAGCTCTCCAGCGCCTCAGGGAGCAGGGTGTGGTTGGTGTAGCCGAAGGTCTTCTGGGTGATCCCCCACGCTTCCTCGAAGCCGAGGTCGTGATGGTCCATGAGCAGCCGCATCAGCTCGGCGACCGACACCGCCGGATGCGTGTCGTTGAGCTGGATCGCGGCCTTATCGGGCAGGGTGCGGATGTCGCCGAAATAATGGAGGTGGCGCCGGACGATGTCCTGGATCGAGGCGGAGGAAAAGAAATACTCCTGCCGCAGCCGCAGCTCCTGGCCCGCCGCGTTCGAATCGGCGGGGTAGAGGACGCGGGTCAGCGTCTCGGCCTTGAGTTGGCCGGCGAGCGCGCCCGAATAGTCGCCGGCGTTGAACGCATCGAGCCGGATGGGATCAAAGGCGCGCGCGGTCCACAGCCGGAGCGTGTTGACCCGCTTGCCGCGCCAGCCGACGACGGGGGTGTCGACCGCCATCGCCTCGACCGCCTCGGCGGGCTTCCAGTGGACCGCGCCGTCCTCGGTGCCGACCACCTCGCCGCCGAAGCCAATGAAATAGGCGCTCTCGCGCCGCTCGAATTCCCAGGGGTTGCCGTGCTGCAACCAGGTCTCGGGCAGCTCGACCTGCCAGCCGTCGTCGATCCGCTGGCGGAACATGCCGTTCACGTAGCGGATGCCATAGCCGTAGGCGGGCAGGTCGAGGGTCGCCAGGCTTTCCATGAAGCAGGCGGCGAGACGGCCCAGGCCGCCGTTGCCGAGTGCTGCGTCGGGCTCGATCTCCTCGATCGTTGCAAGGTCGACGCCGAGCGTCGCGAGCGCTTGCCTGACCTCGCCGGTGCGGCCGAGGTTGCTCAGCGCGTCGCGGAGCAGGCGGCCGATCAGGAATTCGAGGCTGAGGTAATAGACCCGCTTGGCGTTGGCCGCGTGCGCGGCCTTGGTCGAGACCATCCAGCGGTCGATGATGTCGTCGCGCACCGTCAGGATGGTCGCGGCGAGCCAGTCGTGCGGGCGTGCGGCCTGCGCATCCTTGCCGATGCGGTGGGCGAGCGTGTCGAGGATGGCGTCCGCGAGCGGGTTGGTCGGCTCGGGCGCGCGGGCGAGGGCTTGGCTGGTCACTGAAGGTCCGGGTTGTTGGGGAGCGATCCTAGCGTGGGCGCGTGGGAAGTCACGCGGCATAGGTATGTTCATAGGATGCGACAGTCGACGTTCATCCTCCGTCACCCCGGCCCTGTGCCGGGGTCCAGCGTGCGGCAGGCGATGCGGCAAGAGGCTCCAGCCCTGTCGCTCGCGGCCCACTGGACCCCGGAACAAGTCCGGGGTGACGGAGAGGTTACAGCATCCCGAACAGCAACGTCGCGTTAAGGCCGATGATGATCGCGGCGATCGTCCAGGCTACCGCCTTGACCCAGGCGGGGTTGGCGAAGCGGCCCATGATCGCGGGCGAGCCGGTGAAGCGGACCAACGGCACCACCGCAAAGGGGAGTTGGAGGCTCAGCACGACCTGGCTCAGCACCAGCAGCCGCGTCGCGCCGCCGTCTCCGGCGACTCCGACGACGATCACCGCGGGCACGATCGCGAGCAGCCGCGTCACCATGCGGCGGAGCCAGATCGGCAGGCGGAGGTCGAGGAAGCCCTCCATCACGATCTGGCCGGCGAGCGTGCCGGTGACGGTGGAATTCTGTCCCGACGCGAGCAGCGCGACGCCGAACGCGACGCTCGCCGCGCCCATGCCGAGCATCGGTGCGAGCAGCCGGTATGCCTGGTCGATATCGGTCACGTCGGTGCGCCCGGCGACGTGGAAGGTCGCCGCCGCGAGGATCAGGATCGCGGCGTTGATGAAGAAGGCGAGGCCGAGCGCGACCGTGCCGTCGATCGTCGCCATGCGGATCGCCTGCGCGCGGCCGCGATCGTCGGTGGCGAAGCGGCGGGTCTGGACGATCGAGGAATGGAGATAGAGGTTGTGCGGCATCACCGTCGCGCCGAGGATGCCGATCGCAATATAGAGTTTGGCGGGGTCGGTGACGATGCCCGGCGTCGGCACCAGCCCGGCGACGACGCCGCCCCAATCGGGGTTCGCCAGTGCCAGCTCGAAGGCGAAGCAGCCGGCGATGATGACGAGCAGGGCGACGATGAACGCCTCCAGCTTGCGGAAGCCGAAGCGCTGGAGCGCGAGGATGAGGAACACGTCGAGCGCGGTGACGCACACGCCCCAGACCAGTGGCAGGCCGAACAGGAGCTTTAACGCGATCGCCGTGCCGAGCACCTCGGCGAGGTCGCAGGCGATGATCGCGATCTCGCACAGCACCCACAACGCGAAGGAGACCGGCCGCGAATAATGTGCGCGGCACGCCTGGGCGAGGTCGAGCCCCGCCGCGATCCCGAGCCGGGCGGAGAGCGCCTGGAGGACGATCGCCATCAGGTTGGAGAGCAGGATGACCGACAGCAGGGTGTAGCCGAACGCCGAGCCGCCGGCGATGTCGGTCGCCCAATTGCCCGGGTCCATATAGCCGACCGCGACCAGATAGCCGGGGCCGACGAACGCGAACAGCCGCCGCAAGAACGGCCCCCCGACGGGAATGGCTATCGTGCGATGGCTGTCGGCGAGCGAGCGGCCGATCTTCAGTCGGGGCAAGGCGGTGTCGGAGGGCGGCATGCGCGGCGCGTCTTGGCGGATTGCGCGCGGGGGGACAAGGAGCGAGGTGCTGACGTGGGTTGCCTGTACCTCTTCTTTCCGGGGAGGTAGTTCAGCGCCCGCTTTCCTCGGCCGGCACATGCTCGATCACCCAGTCGTTGTCGCGGACGATGTAGGAGATCACCGGCCTTCCGCGCGCGTCGCGCGAGGGCTCGTAGCGGAAGCGCTGCTCGATCAGGCGGCAGGTGGTCTCGTCGAGCTGAAAATTGCCGCTGGAGCGGGTGATGACGCAGCCGGTGACACGGCCGTCGAGCTCGATGCGGTAGCGGACCGAAACGGTGCCGCTCGCGCCGATCTCGCCGGCCTCGCGGGGATAATCGGAATCCTTGATCCGCCCCTTCTTCCAGCGCGGCGGGGTCTCGTAGCCGTCGCCATCGCCGTCACCCGACCCGCCGCTGCCGAAGCCGGTGCCGATCCCGCCGGCGCCGGTGCCGGGGCCGGGCCGGTCGGAGGCGCCCTGCGTCGCGTCCGTGCCGGTGTTGGCGATCGGCGCCGCGATCACGGGCGAG
>CAXTNG010000189.1:0-2060 GCA_964245475.1 uncultured Sphingomonas sp.
GGGGCGAGGACGAGCATCCGGCAATGGGTGGGGAGGACGCGCTTGGGCGCGGCGACCATGCGCTGGATCGAGGGGAGGACGAACGCGGCGGTCTTGCCGGTGCCGGTCTGCGCAATGCCGAGCAGGTCGCCGCCTTCGAGCAGGGTGGGAATGGCGTCGCGCTGGATCGGGGTGGGCTCGGTGTAGCCCTTGGCGGTGAGCGCGCGGACGAGGGGCTCGGCGAGGCCAAGATGGGAGAAGGACATGGAGAAACCTTGCATTGGGCCTGACCCGCCTGCGCAGGGCAAGCAGGTGGCGGTGGTGATCGACACCCCGCGTGAAAAGGGAAGCCCTGGAAAAACGACCGAGGCGGAGCTCGTGCCTGACGGCACGATCACGCTGCATACGCCTCGATGTCGGCACATATGAACGCAGGTGCAACAAAAGTCAAGGCGGAGGTCACCCTCACCCTTCCGCGCCTTCGGCGCTCCCTCCCTCTCCCAGCGGGAGAGGGAGGGGGCCCGCGGCCGCAGGCCGTGGGAAGGGTGAGGGTGAGCCTAAACGGTGAGAAGCCGCTTTTTGCCGCTGATGCGGGCCGCTTCCGCCAAATGCTGCTCCAGCTCGCCCGCGCGGGTCGCGGCGGTGTGCTCGGTAAGGACGCGCGCGCGGGCGGCCTGGCCGATGGCGGTGGCGTCGGCGCCTTCGAGCGCGTCGATCACGGTTTGTGTATCGGGCGCGAGGATGATCTCACGGCCGGGCTTCAGCAGCTGGTCGAGACCCTCCCATAGGTCCGACACGATCGGGGTCGCGCAGGCGCCGGCCTCGAAGAGGCGGACGCTGGGCGACCAGCCGGCGGCGATCATGTCGGCGCGGGTGACGTTCAGCGTGAAGCGCGAGGCGGAGTAGAAGGCGGCGTGATCGGCGGGCGGGCAATGCTCGATCCGCTCGACGTTGGCGGGCCAGGCGATGTCAGACGGATATTGCGGGCCGGCGACAACGAATGCGCGGTGGGGGAGCGCCTTGGCCGCGTCGATCAGCAGCCGTTCCAGCGTCGGTTGACGGTCGGGGCTGTAGGTGCCGAGGTAGCTGAGATCCCAGCGTTTCGGCACATCGAGCGGCTGGTAGGCGTTCGGGTCGACCGAGCAGTAGAGCGCGCGGGCGGCGGAGCTGCCGTATTGGTGCTCGATGAGGTCGAGGGTCGGGCCGCCGGTGAAGGACAGGTAGACGTCGTAGCCCGGGATGACCTCCGGCGAGAGATACTCGAAGTCGCCGCGGCGGAGCTTGGCGAGGGTGACGGGCGTGTCGATGTCGTAGAATGCGGTGGTGCCGCCGGCGACCTCGTGGACGAAGCGGGCGACGGCGACGCCCTCGGGCACATAGGAGCCGACGATCACCGCATCGGCCTCGGCGATCTTGGGGGTGAAGCGGGCAAGGTCGTCGAGGTCATCGTAGAACGTCAGCGTGCAGTAGCTCGGGTCGGCGAGGTCGCGCTGGTCGCGATACCAGGGGACGTCGCGCTCCAAGAACAGGATGTCATGGCCGCGCGCGGCGAACGCCTTGAGGAGCGCGCGGAAGGTGGTGGCGTGGCCGTTGCCCCAGGAGGAGGAGAGCGACAGGCCGAGAACGACGAGCCTCATGCGGCGACGTTCGCGTGCTGGCGGAAGAGCTGGTCGACCTGGGCGCCGCGGAGCGCATAGGTGTGTTCGGCGAGGACACGCTTCAGCGCCGCCTGGCCGATCGCGCGGGCGCGTTCCGGGCTGAGCGCGGCCATGTGCTCGGCAACGTCCTGGCCGTCGCGGGCTACGAGGACCTCCGTGTCGGGTGCGAGGAACTGCTCGATGCCTTCCCACGCGTCGGTGATCAGGCAGGCGGCGGCGCCGGCGGCCTCGAACACGCGGGTGGCGGGCGAGAAGCCGATGTGCGCCATCGAGTCCCGCGCGACGTTGAGGACCGCCTTGGGGGTGCAATTGAAGGCGTTGTGCTCGTGGGTGTAGACGTGGCCGCGGTGGCGGACGTTGGCGGGCATCGCCTTGGTCTCCCAGCCGTTGCCGCCGATCAGGAAGTGGCGCTCGGGTAAAGAC
>CAXTNG010000189.1:2070-4387 GCA_964245475.1 uncultured Sphingomonas sp.
AGGAAGAACTCCTCGACGCGTGCCTCGCGATCGGGGAGGCGGTTGCCGAGAAAGGCGAGGTCGCAGGCGAAGCGGTCGTCGGGAGCGACCGGGAAGTGCGTGGTGGGGTCGAGCGCGTTGTAGATGGGAACGCACGCCGCCGCGCCGAAGCCCGTGTAGGCGTTCACGACGGGCGGACCGCCGCCGTAGGTCAGGACCATGTCGAGGTCGGGGAGCGCCTTCAGCACCGGGTGCGAGGCGTCGGCGCGCATCTCGTCCAGCGTCGCGGCAGCGTCGACGTCCCAGAAGATTTTAAGCGCATGCGGGGCGGCGTTGGCGATCGCACCTTCGAGCAGCTCCTTGTCGAACACGCCGACGCCGTTGGCCTTGACGACGATATCGGCGGCGCGCGCCTCGGCGAGGACGCCGCGCATCGCGTCTTCCGTCGCGGGATAGACGACGACGCGCGCCCATTCGGGCGGGTCGATGTCGCGGTGCTGTTGCCGGTCGAAAGCGTCGGGTTCGTAGAAGGTGACGTCGTGGCCGCGGCCCGCGAGATTGCGGAGGATGCCGCGGTAATAGGTCGCGGCGCCGTTCCAGTAGGAGGAGAGCAGGCTGGAGCCGTAGAAGGCGATCTTCACGCGGGTTCTTTCTCGGTGAGTTGGGCAACGATGGCGAGCAGCTCGTCGGCGCGGTGGGCGCAGGTGTGGCGGGCGCGGATCGTTTCGAGGCCGCTGGTGACCAGCGCGGCGCGCAGGCCGGGGTCGTCGCGCAGGGTGGCGAGATGGCGGGTCATCGCCGCGCCGTCCTGCGCGATGAGGTAGTCGCTCGCGCGGAACAGATGCTCGCTGTCCTCCCACGGCGCGGAGACGAGGGGGATGCCGCAGGCGAGCGCCTCGAAGACGCGGATCGTCGGGATGCCGGGAAGGATCGTCGCGTAATAGCGGCGGGGGACGTGGATGGTCGCAAGATGCTGGGCGAAGATCGCGGGAGCGAGCGCGTTGGGAGCCCAGCCGTGATAACGCGCTGCGTGAGCGGCGAGCATCGCCTTCGCCTCCACGGGATAGCGGACGCCGTAGATGTCGAGCGGCAGGCCTGCCGCTTGCGCAGGGGCGAACAGGAAGCGCTCCAGCTCGGCGGTGCGCTCGCCGTCGCCCCAATTACCGATCCAGACCAGGCCTTCGCGCTCGCCTTCGTGACCGGGCGGGTGGAACAGGCGGGTGTCGGCGGCCTCGTGCCAGGTCCAGACGTTGCGCCAACCCCAGCCGCGGTAGACCTCCAACAGCGTCTCGCCGAACGCCAGGACGCCGTCGTAGGCGGAAAGGTCGAACGCCTGCATCTCGTGCGGCGCGCTGACTGCGCGATGGTGGGTATCGTGGAAGAGGAGCTGGAAGGTCGCGCCTCGGGCACGCAGGCGGCCGACCGCGGCGACCAGCGCGGGCTCGTTCCACTCGTGGACGATGACCAGGTCGGCGCCCTCGACCAACGTGTCGACCGGCTCGGCGGGGTCGTAGGTGATCGGCGACAGCTCGGGGTAGTTCGCCCGGAACGGCACGAGCCCTTCCTCGTCCGCATCGGCGAGGAGATTGCCAAGGCTCCAATTGCCTTGAGGTTCGACTGCTCGGACTTCGTGACCGCGGGCGATCAGCTCGCGCAGGACGCCGCGGAGGAAATGGGCGTTGCCGTGGTTCCAGCAACTGAGCAGCGAATGGGTGAAGTAGACGACCTTCACGCGAATGCTACCTGATGGGACAGCAGCTCGGCGTAGAGACCGGCCATCTGCGAGGCCATACGTTCCGGCCTGTAGCGACTGGCCCGCGCTTGCGCGGCGCCCGCCAGAGCGTTGCGCCGGTCGGGATCGGAGAGCAGCGCCTCGATCGCGGAGGCGATTGCGGCATCTTCGCCCACGGGCGTGAACAGGGCGGCGTTGTCCCACAGCTCGCGAAACGTCGGAATGTCGGAGAGGACGAGCGCGCAACTGGCCTGCGCCGCCTCGAGCACGGCCAGCCCGAACGGCTCAAAGCTTGCTGCCGACACGAAAACCGGCCGGGCAGCGAGTTCGGCCGCCATGTTCGCGGCGGAAAGGTCGCCGAGCAGATCAAGGTGCTTCGGTAAGACTGTCTCACCGTGCGGGCCGATACTCGGACCGGCCGCCCGGAACGGGGCCGGGAGGCGTGCGGCAGCGCGGTCGAGGACATCGGTGTTCTTCACGCTGTCCCACAATCGGCCAGCGGTGAAAGCGTGGGGGGCAGGAGCGCTGACGCCCGCCATTGCCGACGGCGCGCGGCCGTTGTGAACGGCGACGGGCATGACAGGGAGAGCATAGGTGCGCTGGAGC
>CAXTNG010000189.1:4397-6714 GCA_964245475.1 uncultured Sphingomonas sp.
CGGTGAGACAGTCTTACCGAAGCACCTTGATCTGCTCGGCGGCAAAGGCTGCGCTCGGCGCGACCACCAAGTCTGCGGCGAGAAGTCCGCGGTGCATCAGCGCGACATGCCAGCGGTAGGCAGGTTCGGGTTCGTTGCCGTTCGCCGCGCGCCACCAAGTTGCGATGCAGCCGTGCGCAACCGCAGCC
Source organism: uncultured Sphingomonas sp. (assembly GCA_964245475.1). Classification (GTDB taxonomy): domain Bacteria; phylum Pseudomonadota; class Alphaproteobacteria; order Sphingomonadales; family Sphingomonadaceae; genus Sphingomonas. Next base: position 4,586 of record CAXTNG010000189.1, read on the forward strand.
ACCGGCACGGGAAAGGGCGAGGCGGCAGTCAGCGCGGGAGAGTTTAAGTGGACCAGTTCGACTCGCTCGTCCTTGGCGAGGTCGGCGAGCGCGTCGCCCGCAGCCAGCACCGCATCGGGGCCTTCGGCCAGCCAGTCGAGTGGAAGGCCGGTGTCGATCAGGCGGAGGTCGTCCGCCTCCGCGTACTGCGCCTCCGTTGGAGCTGGGCCGAGGAGGGCGAGGATCGGGTCGTAACCGAGCGGCTTCAGTGCGCGCGCGAGGTCGGTCGCATACTGCCAGACGCCGCCCACCGCGTCGGCGGTAAGGAGGATGCGCGTCATTCAGCGGACTCCGTCACCCCGGACTTGTTCCGGGGTCCAGTGCTCGGCAGGCGATGACGCAAGAGGCTCAAGGGTCATCGTTCGCGGTTCTCTGGACCCCGGAACAAGGCCGGGGTGACGGAGGTAGTCTGAACCGCCTTCGGCTCCGATCGTCACGCCGCGACCGACTCCCGCTCGACCGGCAGGTTGAGGCGGCGCTCGCTCGCGAGCCAGCGGGCGAGGTTGGCGACGCCCTCGCGCCAGTCGACCTTGGGGGCGAGGCCGAGCGCCGCTTGGGCGGCGCGGGTGTCGGCGACGAAATAGCGCTGGTCGCCCGCCCGCCAATCGGAGAAGCTGACGTCGACGTCACGGCCGGTGAGGTCGCCGATATACGCGAGCAACTGGCGGAGCGAGATGGCGTTGGCCGGTCCGCCGCCGAGGTTGAAAGCGGTGCCCGCGACCGTGCCGATCCGCTGCCAGGCGCGGACGTACGCATCGACCGCGTTGGACACGTCGAGGATGTCGCGGACCTGGTGGCCGTCGCCGTACAGCGTGATCGGCTGGCCTTCGAGCGCGCGGATCAGGAAGTGGGCGACCCAGCCCTGGTCCTCCGTCCCCATCTGGCGGCGGCCGTAGATGCAGCTCATCCTGAGCACCGCGGTGGGCACGCCGAAGCTGCGCGCGTAATCGAGGACGTACTGGTCCGCGGCGCCCTTGGAGCAGCCGTAAGGGGTGTGGAAGTCGAGCGGGCGGCTCTCGCCGATGCCGTGGGCGCGGACCTTGCGGTCGACGGGGACATAGGCCTCGCGTTCGAGTGCGAAATCGAGGTCGGCGAGGTCGCCGTAAACCTTATTGGTCGAGGCGAAGATCAGCGGCGTCTGGTCGCCGCGCTGCCGGAGCGCTTCGAGCAGGTTGAGCGTGCCGGTGATGTTGATTGAGAAGTCGTCGCGCGGATCGACCATGGACGTGGTGACCGCGACCTGGGCCGCGAGGTGGAACACCGCTTTGGTGTCCGCCACCGCCTTGGCGAGCGTCGTATCGTCGCGAATGTCGGCGTGGACGAATTCGATTCGGTTGCCGTGGTTCGCCTGGAGCCAGTGGAGGTTGCGCTCGACACCGCCGCGGGTGAGCGCGTCGTAGACACGGACGTGATGGCCCTCGCCCGCCAGCCGGTCGGCGAGGTTGGAGCCGATGAACCCCGCGCCGCCGGTGACGAGGATGGGGGCGTCCGCGTGGGCGCTCACGCCACCAGCCCCTTGGCCTCGAGCTCGGCGCGCATCTGTTCGACCTTGTCGACCGCGGTCTGCCGGCCGACCCAATCGGCGAGCGCGGCCAAGCCCTCACCGAAGTTCTGCTTCGCGCGGAAGCCGAGCGTCTCGGCCGCGAGGCCGGTGTCGCAGAAGCAGTGGCGGATGTCGCCGATCCGCGCCTTGCCGACGATGATCGGAGCAAGGTCGTTCTTGCCCATCGCGCGGGCCAGTTCGGTCGCGACCTCGGTCACCGAGCGGTCGTGGCCCGAGCCGATGTTGAAGGTGCCGCCCGCAGCCTGCGGCAGGGTCAGCGCGTCGGCGAAGGCGCGGGCGACGTCGGAGACGTGGACGAAGTCGCGGCGTTGCTCGCCGTCCTCGAAGATCATCGGCTGCTGGCCGTTCAAGAGCCGCGAGGCGAAGATCGCGAGCACGCCGGTGTAGGGATTGGAGAGCGCCTGGCCCGGGCCGTAGACGTTGAACAGGCGCAGGCACACGCCCTCCATCCCGTAGGGCGCGGCCATGATGTGGGTGGTGCGCTCCTGGACGTATTTGTTGAGCGCGTAGATCGAGGAGAGGGCGG
>CAXTNG010000190.1:0-3892 GCA_964245475.1 uncultured Sphingomonas sp.
CGTGCGCGTGCCGGTGTTCGTCGGCCATTCGGAAGCGATCAACATCGAGTTCGAGCGCGAGATCTCGGCCAAGGAGGCGCAGGACATCCTGCGCGAGGCGCCGGGGATCATGCTCGTCGACAAGCGCGAGGACGGCGGCTACGTCACGCCCGTCGAGTGCGTCGGCGACTTCGCCACCTTCGTCAGCCGCGTCCGCGAGGACCCGACCGTCGACAGCGGCCTATCGCTGTGGTGCGTCAGCGACAACCTCCGCAAGGGCGCCGCGCTCAACGCGGTGCAGATCGCCGAGCTTCTCGGGCGGCGGCATCTGCGGAAGGGCTAATGCCCCATCGCATCCGCGTCGGCCTTCATCGGGCCGCGTGAGGCCGGGCGCTTGAGCAGCAGCACCAGCGGGACCGCAACGGCGGTCAGGATCATCATCAGCTTGAAGTCGTCGAGGTAGGCGATCATCGCTGCCTGGCGATTGACCTCGGCATTAAGCATGGCGGTCACCGTCTCGCCTGCGGAGCCGAGCAGCGCACTTAACGAAGGATCGACGGAATCGAAGCTGTAACCAGTGATGTGTCCGCCGAGCTCCTGATGGCTGGTCTGTATGTTGCGCGCGAGCAGCGCAGTCACCACGGAAATGCCGACTGAAGCGCCGATATTGCGGAACAGGTTTAACAGGCTCGCGGCTTCGGTGCGGAAGCGGGGATCCAGTGTCCCGAACGCCATGATGTTGAGCGGGATGAAGAGGAGGCCAAGCCCCACGCCTTGTACGAGACCGGTGATGACGAAGTGCTGCGTGCCCATCACCAAGGTCCAGCCGGTCATCTCCCAGAGCGAAAAGGCAGCGATCATCAGCCCGATGCTGACGAGCAGGCGCGGATCAATGCGCCGTTGGACCGCCTGACCGGCAATATACATGCTGAACACCATGCCGATGCCGCGGGGGATCAGAAGCAGCCCGGTGTCGAGCACCGAATAACCATAAAGCGCCTGCAGCATCGGGGGCAGCAGCGCCATGGTGGCCATCATCACCACACCGGTGACCAGCATGAAGAACAACCCGGTCAGAAGGTTGCGGTTATTGAGCAGCGCTCGGTCAAACATCGCGTACCGCGCCGTGAACAGATGTACCATAAACATCCAGGCCGTGCTCAGCGCCACCATGCCCTCGACGCACACCTCCCAAGACTGGAACCAGTCCTCGCTCTGACCCCGGTCAAGCATGAGTTGCAGGCTGGCCACGGCGATCGCGAGCAGCGAGAAGCCGAACAGATCGAAGCGTCGTCGAGCGATCGGCCGCGATGGCAGCAGCACCCATAGGACGGCAAAACAAGCCAAGCCGATCGGTAAGTTGACGTAGAACACCCAGCGCCAGTTGTAATTGTCCGTTAGCCAGCCACCGATCACCGGTCCCAAGATCGGCCCGACCATAATGCCCATGCCCCAGATCGACATGGCCTTGGCCTGGCGCTCGGGCGGGTTGATGTCCATCATCACGGTCTGACTGAGCGGGTTCATGAACGCCGCGGCAATGCCCTGCAGGATACGAAAGGCGACCATCTGCGGCAGGCTCTGCGCCAGCCCGCACAGCATCGACGTGATGATAAAGCCACCCACGGAACCAAGGAACAGGTTGCGGCTGCCGACGCGGTCGGAGAGCCAGCCGGTCAGGGGTATGGCAATCGCGGACGCGACAATGTAGCTCGTCAGCACCCACGTAATTGTGTCTGCCGTCGCGCCCAGCGTCGTCGCCATGTGCGGCAGCGCGACATTGGCGATGGTGGAATCGAGGATCTGCATGATCGTCGCCGCCATGACGCCGATCGTGAGCAGCCCGCGCTTGGCGACCGGCAGTGCGGCTTGGCCTGCGATGTTAGCGGTCGCCACGCACGTCGACCCGGACATCGGCGGAGAGTCCGGCGATCAGCGGCCGCGGGCTCGCCTCGTCGATGGCGATGCGCACCGGCACCCGCTGCGTCACCTTGACCCAATTGCCGTTCGCGTTCTGCGCGGGGAGAACGGAGAATTCGGAGCCCGTGCCCGCGCCGATCGACTGCACATGACCCTTCAGCTTGAGTCCGTGATAGGCATCGAAGCTGACTTCCGCCGACTGACCGACGCGCATGCGGTCGAGGTCGGTCTCCTTGAAGTTCGCCTCCACCCAACTCCTGCCGCTGGTGACGATGCTCACAGCCGGCAGCCCGGTGATCATCATCTGGCCGACCTGCAAGCGATCCGACTGGCTGACGGTCCCCGGCGTCGGCGCGTGAACTTCGGTGCGGCGAAGATCGAGCGCAGCCTTCTCGCGCTGCACCTGCGCGGCGGCAATCGCCGGATTGGCGCCGGGCACCGCGGAACCGGTTGACAGCTTGGCGCGTGCCTCATCCGCCGAAGCCTGCGCGTTGGCGAGCTGCGCGCGTGCCTGCTCGAGTGAATGCTGCGACTGCTCAAGCCGTGCACGGGTGGTGAAGCCGCGCGCCATCAGCTCTGACTGGCGCGCGTAATCCTGCTGCGCCGACAGAATCGCATCGTGCGCCGCCTGGATGTCGGCACCGGTTCCGCGCAGGTTCGAGCGCAACGTCGCCACCTGCACCTGCGCGCCTGCGATCGTCGCATCGGCCTGGGCGAGCGCGATCCGGTACGGCTCCGGGTCGATGCGGAAGAGCAGGTCGCCGGCCTTGACCGCCTGATTCTCGCGCACTGCGACCTGGACGATGCGACCGGCGACATCGGCGGACACCGACACCTTGTCTTGTGCCACATATGCGTTGTCGGTCGAGACGAACTGACCCGACGTCATCCAGGCATAGATGCCGACAGCCGCGACGATCAACGGCACGATCGCGAGCAGCAGCGGGCGGAGCCAGCGGCGGGCCGGCTTCGGCATACCGGCGTCGCTGTCCGTCAGTGCTTCGGGTGTCGTCATGCCGGCGCGGCTGTCCGCGGGAACGGCGTCGATGCGCAGGTCGCGCCGCGGGTCGGCATCAGCCATGGGCAGCCTCACGGGTTGGGAAGTCGGTGGAGAGATTGGTGCGCATACGCTCCAGCGTAGCGGTCAGGGCATCGCGCTCGTCGTCGCTGACGCCGTCGAGCGCGACGGCGTGGAGATCGTCGGCGATCGCGCCGATCCGTTCGAGCAGCGGGCGCGCGCGCTTGGTGAGATAAATGTTCCAGGCGCGCCGGTCCGCGGGATCGCGGCGGCGCTCGACCAGTTCGGCCTCGGCGAGCCGGTCGAGCATGCGGCACAGGGTGATCGGCTCGATCTCCAGCCGCTCGGCGAGCGACCCCTGCTGGATGCCTTCCTCTCTCGCCACCGTGACCAGGGCACGCCATTGGGGGCGCGTCACGCCTATGGCACGCGCGCGCTCGTCGAAGCGGCGGCGGATGGCGCGCGCCGTGTCGGCGATCAGAAACCCAACGGTATCGGTCATACAACCTGATATAGTAAGCAGGCTTAACTTGTAAAGGTACCGGCTCTTGCGTGCGGGAGCGGCGCGGCTAGGGTGCGCGGCAGGAGGATCGCGCATGGCGGGAACGATGACCGGCGGGTGCCAGTGCGGCCGTGTCCGCTACACGGCGGAGGTGACGAACGACGACGCCTATCTGTGTCACTGCCGGATGTGCCAGCGTGCGACCGGGGGCGTCTCGATCGCGTTCAAGAACGTCAAGCGGGTGGAGGTCCGCTGGGCTCGCGAGCCGGACCGCTACCAGAGCTCAGCCATCGCGCGGCGGGGCTTCTGTGCCGAATGCGGGACGCCGCTGACCTTCGAATATCTGGAAGGGTCGGAGAACATAGACCTGACCGTCGGCAGCTTCGACGACCCCTCTGCGTTCCGGCCGACGACGCAGTTCGGCGTCGAGAGCCGTCACGATGCGTGGCTCGAAACGCGCGACCTGCCGGGAC
>CAXTNG010000190.1:3902-6707 GCA_964245475.1 uncultured Sphingomonas sp.
CTGGTGGATAGATGGGCCAAGGCCGATGCGCATGCACCTCAGTGAGCCGGGCTATGTCGAGAGCTTCGACGGAGTTCATCTCGCCTGGCGCGAGATGGGCGATGGGCGGCCGGTGTTGCTCCTCCATGGCTATTTCTCCGACGCCTATACCAACTGGATCCGCTACGGGCACGCTGCCGCGATCGCTGCCAGGGGTTTTCGGGTCATCATGCCGGACCTGCGTGCGCATGGGCTGAGCGACAAGCCGCACGATTCCGCCGCCTACCCGCCCGACGCGCTCACCCGTGACGGCCATGCGCTGGTCGCGCATCTTGGACTGACGGACTATGATCTCGGCGGCTATTCGCTGGGCGCACGGACGGTGTCGCGAATGCTGGTGACCGGAGCCGAGCCGCGCCGCGTCGTGTTCTGCGGCATGGGGCTGGAGGGGCTGGTCGACACCGGACGGCGAGTCGACCATTTCCGCAATATTCTCACCAACCTGGGCCAGCACCCGCGCGGGTCGCCCGAGTGGCTCGCCGAGGCGTTCCTCAAGACCACGAAGGGCGACCCGCGGGCGCTGCTCGGCATCTTGGACACCTTCGCCGACACGCCGCGAGAGGCACTGGCCGCGTTCGACGGGCCGATGCTGGTGGTGAACGGCGGGGAGGATTTCGACAACGGCTCGGCGCGCGACCTCGCCGACGCGTTGCCCAATGCGACGTACGTCGAGGTGCCGGGCGGGCATATGAGCTCGGTGACCAAGCCCGAGCTGGGCCAGGCGATCGCCGACTTTCTCGCGGCTTGACCGGCCGCGCGGCGACGCGCATCGGTCGTCGCGTACGTTACCGGATAGGATGCCCCATGCTGCGTGCCGCCGTCTCCCTCCTCGCGCTCGCGCTCGCCACACCCGCGCTCGCGCAGACTCCCGCCGCCGCTCAGGCCGACGCGTTCGTCGCCGATGCCGAGAAGCAGCTTGGGGCCATCTCGGTGCCGGTGAACCAGGCGAACTGGGTCAACGCGACCTACATCACCGACGACACCGACGCGCTCGCCGCCAAGGCGAACGCCCAGGTGACCGAACTCGGCGTCAAGCTGGCAACCGAGGCGGCCAAATATGCGAGCGTGCCCGGCCTGTCGTTTGACACCCGACGGAAGATCGACCTGCTGCGCAACGGTATCACGCTGCCCGCCGCCGCACGGCCGGGAGCGGCGGACGCACTGGCGACGCTAATCACCAAGATGTCGTCGGCCTACGGCAAGGGGAAGGGCACGCTCGACGGCAAGCCGATCAACGGATCGGACATCGAGGCAGCGATGGGCACGGTGCGCGACCCGGCCAAGCTGCAGGAAATGTGGACGAGCTGGAACGACAACGTCGGCGCGCCGATGAAGGGCGATTACGCACAGTCGGTTGCGCTCGCCAACGAGGGCGCAAAGGGGTTGGGCTATGCCGACGTCGGTGCGATGTGGCGATCGGGCTACGACATGCCGCCCGAGCAGTTCGCAGCGATGGCCGACCGCATCTGGAAGCAGCTGGAACCGCTCTACCGGTCGCTTCACACCTACACGCGCTGGAAGCTCAACGCGAAATACGGCGATGCCGTCCAGCCCAAGACCGGGCCGATCCGCTCCGACCTGCTCGGTAATATGTGGGCGCAGGAATGGGGCAACATCTACGACATCGTCGCGCCGCCGGGCGCTGGTGACGTCGGCTACGATACCGGCGACCTCCTGAAGGCCAAGGGCTATGAGCCGGTCAAGATGGTCAAGGCGGGCGAGGGCTTCTATTCCTCGCTCGGTTTCGCGCCGCTGCCCGAGAGCTTCTGGAACCGCTCGCAGATCACGAAGCCTGCCGATCGCGATGTAATCTGCCACGCATCGGCCTGGGACCTCGACAATGCGGACGATATCCGCATCAAGATGTGCACCAAGGTGAACGCCGACGACTTCGTGACCATCCATCACGAGCTCGGTCACAACTATTATCAGCGCGCGTACAAGGGGCAGCCGTTCCTCTACAAGAATGGCGCCAACGACGGCTTCCACGAGGCGATCGGCGACACGATCGCGCTGTCGATCACGCCGCAGTATCTGGTGCAGATCGGGCTGCTCGACCAGGCGAAGGTGCCCAGCCCAGACAAGGACATCGGCTTGCTGCTCCGCCAGGCTATGGACAAGGTCGCGTTCCTGCCGTTCGGCTTGCTGATCGACAAATGGCGCTGGGGGGTGTTCTCTGGCGCAATCACGCCTGCCAACTACCAGGCTCAATGGGATGCGCTGCGGCTGCAATATCAAGGGATCAAGCCGCCGGTCGCGCGCAACGAGACGCGGTTCGACGCGGCGGCGAAGTATCACGTCGCGGCGGGCGTGCCCTACATGCGCTATTTTCTAGCTCGGGTGCTGCAGTTCCAGTTCTACGAGGCGGCGTGCCGACAGGCCGGGTGGAAGGGGCCGCTCCACCGGTGCAGCTTCTACGGCAACAAGGCGGTGGGCGAGAGGCTGAACGCGATGCTGGCGATGGGCCAGTCCAAACCCTGGCCGGACGCGCTGCAGGCGATGACCGGCAGGCGCGAGATGGATGGTGGCGCGCTGGTCCGCTACTTCGCGCCATTGAAGACGTGGTTGGACCAGCAGAACAAGGGCAAGCCGTCGGGCTGGTGACTTGATCCTCCCCGAAACAAGCTCGGGGAGGACAAGGCATGGCTCACTTGTTCGGGATGGTGCCCTCGTCGGCGATGCCGGCGTTGAACGACCTGGACGAATCGGTGCCGTCGGCCTGATACGCGCCGCCGAGAAGTTCGACTACCGCCGCGGCTACAAGTT
>CAXTNG010000191.1:0-6680 GCA_964245475.1 uncultured Sphingomonas sp.
GCCTATGGTCGCCAGCGCGAAATCCTCCACCACGTCCCCCGCCAACGGAGCGCCGTCGGCGAAAAGATGCGAGGTGACCGTCTCCACCTCCGGGAAGCCGAGGCACCAAAGAGCCAGGTCGACCAGGTGCACGCCCAGGTCCATCACGCACCCGCCGCCCGACTGCGCGCGGTCGTAGAACCACGGCTTATCGGGCCCATAGGCGTTATGGAAGACGAGATCGATCGCATGGACGTGACCCAGTTCGCCCGAGCGCACCAGCTCGGCAATACGCGCCATGCCCGTCGTGAAGCGATACGAGAAGTCGACCGACAACAGCCGGTCCGCCGCCCCTGCCGCCTGGACCACCGCCTGCGCCTCCGCCGCCGAGCGCCCGAGCGGCTTCTGGCAGAACACCGCCGCGCCCGCCTCCAACGCGCGGATCGACTGTGCGGCGTGCAGCGCGCTCGGCGTCGCGATCACCACGCCGTCGGGTGCGAGTGCGAGGATGTCATCCAGGCCGTCGACGATCGCCGCGCCCGGCGCGAGCTTCCGTGCCTCGACCGCCATCTCCGGCGAAGGATCGGCGATCGCCACCGCCTCCACCAGCCCGGCGCCGAGGATCGCCTCCATCCGGTGCCGCCCGATCCACCCGGTGCCGAGAAAGCCGATGCGGGGTCTAGTCATATATCACCAGCGCCTTGACGAACCCGTCCGGCTTGTCGCGCGTCGCCTCGATCGCTTCGCCCACCTGCGCCAGCGAATAACGATGGGTATACAGCGGCGCCGGGTCGATCCGCCCGCTCGCCACCGCCTCCACCGCCTCGCGCAGCCCGCGCAGGTTCACCGCCGGGTCGCGCTCGTGCGCGTTGATCACGTCGATGCCCTTCCAGTTCCATCCCTGCATGTTGACCTGCCGCGGCCCGTCCTGGTGGTAGCCCGCGACGATCAGCCTGCCCCCGAAGCCGACCAGCTCGCCCGCCAGGTCGAGCGGCCATTGCTTGCCCACTGCCTCGATCACCCGCTCGCATAGGCCCTCGCCGGTGATCCGCTTGACGTCTTCGATAATTCGCCAGTGGTCGTCCATTACGATCGTCTCGGCCGCGCCGAACGCGCGGGCGAGGTCGAGCGACGATCGCCGCCGCGAGATCGCGATCACGAGGGCGCCCGCGTCGGCCGCTAGTTTCGTCAGCACCGCGCCCAGGAAGCCGATGCCGATGATCGCCACCCGTTGGCCCGCCCGGATGTCGCTCCGCCGGAAGATGTTCATCGCACAGCCGAGCGGCTCACCGTGAAAGTGCTTGCCCGCTAGAGCAGGCGGCAGCGTCACCACCGCATCCTCTCGCGCAATATCGTATTGCGCGAAGCTGTGCCCCGCGAGCGTCGCCACACGCTCGCCGACGCCGACCGCCGCCACTCCATCGCCGACCGCATCGACGACGCCCCAGCCCTCGTGCCCCAGCCCGCCGGCCTCGCCGGGGAAGCTCGACCACGGCTGCCCTTCGTAGGGCTCGACGTTGGACGCGCACACGCCGCATCCCTCCAACCTTACCCGCACTTCGCCAGGACCCGGCTGTGGCACGGCCACTTGCCTCATCTCGATCCGGCCCGGCCCTTCGAGCACGGCCGCCTGCATTGTCGTCATCGTTCCTCCGTTCGCGTCTTCCCGATGCCGTGCGCTGCGCGTCCGGTCCAGTGATGCGTGTTGTTTGCCGCAGCGGAGCAGCCGCTTAACAAGGGCCTATGAAGCTCCTCGACATCGTCCTCGGCCGCCGTCTCGCCAACCGCGAGGGCGAGACGCGCAAGATCGGCTGGGTTGCGGGGGTCCCGGCGATGGGCCTCGACGGGCTCGGCTCCTCCTCCTACGGGCCGGAGGCGGCGCTCACCATCATGATCCCGCTCGGCGCCGCGGGCCTCGCGCACATCGGCTGGGTGATCGCGCCGATCGTCGCGCTGCTCGCCATCCTCTACGTCTCCTATCGTCAGGTGATCGTCGCCTACCCGTCGAACGGCGGGGCCTACACCGTCGCCAAGAAGAATTTGGGGCCGACCGCGTCGCTCGTCGCTGCGTCGGCGCTGATGATCGACTATGTGCTGAACGTCGCGGTCGGCATCTCGGCAGGCGTCGGCGCGCTCACCTCGTCGGTGCCGGCGCTGCATCCTTACACGCTGCCGCTGTGCCTCGGCATCATCGCATTGGTGGCGATCGCCAATTTGCGCGGGACCCGCGAGGCGGGGCTGTTGTTCGCGGTGCCGACCTATCTGTTCGCCGCCAGCTTCCTCGGCATCATCGCGCTGGGGCTGTTCCGCTTGGCGACTGGCAACGCAGCGGCGGTCGTCGCGCCGCCGCCGCTTGGCCATGCGACGGAAGCGGTCACCCTGTGGCTGCTGCTGCGCGCCTTTGCCGCCGGGTGCACCGCGATGACCGGGGTGGAGGCGGTGTCCAACGGCGTCAACGCCTTCAAGGAGCCGGTGATCCGCCACGCCCAGCTCACGCTGACCGCGATCTGCCTGATCCTCGGCCTGCTGCTCGCTGGCATCGCGCTCCTCGCCAATAGCTACGGCATCGGCGCGATGGACCAGACGCAGGGCGGCTACCAGAGCGTGCTGTCGCAGCTCACCGCCGCGATCGTCGGGCGCGGGCCGGTCTATTACGTCGCGATGGCGAGCCTGCTCAGCGTGCTGTGCCTGTCGGCGAACACCAGCTTCGTCGGCTTCCCGCGGGTGTGCAAGCTGGTCGCGCTCGACGATTACCTGCCCCGCGCCTTCGCCCAGTCCGACCGGCGGCTGGTCTTCTCGGTCGGCGTGATCTTCCTGACGCTCACCGCGGGCGGGTTGCTGGTGCTGTTCGGCGGCATCACCGACCGGTTGATCCCGCTGTTCGCGATCGGTGCGTTCCTCACCTTCTCAATAAGCCAGCTCGGCATGGTCGCGCACTGGCGCAAGCAGCAGGGCCGCAACGGCCACCGGCTGCTGATCAACACGCTGGGCGCCGCGACCACGATCATCGCGCTGATCGTGATCACCGCGGCCAAGTTCGTCGAGGGCGCCTGGATCGTCGCGCTGGCGATCCCGCTGACGATGACGCTGCTGTTCGCCATCCATCGCTATTACGCGCGGCTGACCCGGCTGTTGTCGCCGTCGGGCGACTTTAGCGTCGAGGAATCGGAGCCGCCGACCGTGCTCGTCGCCTATGAGGAGCGCAACCGGATGACCGACCGCGCGCTCCGCTTCGCGATGACGCTGTCGCCGGACGTGCTGGCGATCCACCTCCTGCGCCTCTCCGGACCCGACGAGGAGGAGGACCTCTCCGCCATCCGCGAGCGCTTCCGGCAGGAGGTGACCGAGCCGCTCGAGCGTGCCGGCGTCACCCCGCCAAGGCTGATGCTGGTGCCCGCGCCCTATCGCGAGATCGACGGGCCGCTCCTGGAGGTGGTCGAGAAGATCGACGCCGCGACCCCCGGCCGCTCGGTCGCGATCCTGATCCCCGAGCTGGTGCTGCGCCACTGGTGGCAGCGCCTCCTCCACGGCCGCCGCGCCGCACGCCTGCGCACCGCACTGCTCGCCCACGCTGGGCCGCGGCTGATGGTTGTCACGTCGCCTTGGCGGCTCCGCTGACCTCCGAGGACTATTCCGCCGCGGCGCGCTCCCGCGCCCCACCCCACGAAGCTCCGCTTCGTGGGGACCCCGATGCAGGCGCGTAGCGGTCGATCATCCAGGCGCAGAAGTCCGCAAATCCCTGCGGGTCGCGCGCCGGCGAGGTATGGTGCGGCTCGATGCCGAGATGCTCGGGGGTGAAGCAGAAGGTGACGGTCACGTCGAAGTCGGCGAGCGCCTCCATCTGCCGGTCGAACCAGTCGAGCGCGTCGGGGCGGAAGCTGTCGGCCCAGCTCAGCCCCGTCCGCAGGTGCCGGACGCCGAGCCGCTTCATCCAGGCCACCGCGTCGTCCAGCCGCGGGTCCTGATAGTGGAACCATTGCATCAGCCCCATCTCGCCCGCGACCTTGGCATATTCGTCCAGCCCCGGCTTGGGTGTGCCGTCCTCGCGGATCAGCCCCATGTAGAAATGCCGGTAATAGCTCGACCCTTCCGCCTCGCGGTGGCGTGTAGTCGCGCCCCATTGCTGCGGCAGGTCGTAGAGCGAATACCAGAAGATGCGCGGCACCCGGCCGATCAGCAGCTCGGCGGTGCGCTTAACCCCGAACACCTGCACTTCCTCCGCGCCGAACGAGCCGACGCCGACTTCGGTCACCCACACCGGCTTGTCCGTCACCGCCTCGATCTCGGCGACCTTGTCGGGCCATGCGTTGATCGGCCACAGGTTCCAGTCGAGGGGGAAGCCGTGCACCGCGACCACGTCGACCGCGTCCAGCGCACCATGCGCCGCCATCCGGTTCACCCAGAGCGGGTCGATCGGCGACATCCCCCCCAGCACGCGGGTGACCGCCGGATTGATCGCCTGAATCGCGTTTCCCGCCCGGATCACATGGTCGGCGAACAGCGACCAATCGGGATCGATCGCGGGATCCCAGTGCGACTTGTTGTTGGGCTCGTTCCAGATCATCGCCGCTTCGATCACTGCGGTTCCTTTGCGGGGTACACGGCCATGCTGCCGGCCAGCTCGATGAAGGGAATCGGCGCCACCCGGCAGAGGAACACCTCCGGCTCCGGGTTCGCCTCGATCGTGAACCCGGCAGCACGCAGCATCGCGGCCGAGCAGGCGCGGTTGGGCGCCCACCAGTTGGTCCAGTCATGGGCAAAGCGCTTCTCGATGAAGTGCATTTTCGGATAGGACGGATCGTCGAAATACGCCGGCTTGTTCCAGGTGCCCGGCGCGAAGAACGGGTGGTCGTCCGGCACCCCGGCGACATCCTCCGATCCCTGCTGCATCGTCTGGAACAGCAGCATGTCGCCCGCGACATGCTCGCGGATCAGGTCCAGCGCGAGCAGCGGGTGGCGCAGGTGATAGAGCACGCCCATGAAGATCACGAGGTCGAACCGCTCGCCGAGCGCGCCGACGTCGTAGACCGACAGGTTGCGGAACTCGACGGACGCTTCGAACCCCAGCGCCTCCGCCGCCAGCCGCGCCTGCGCCAGGTAGCGCTCGTCGCTGTCGATGCCGACAACTCGCGCCGCGCCGCGCCGCTTCATCTCCATGGAATAGAAGCCCGCGTTGCAGCCGATGTCGAGCACCGTCTTGCCTGACAGGTCGGCCGGCACCGCATGCGCGAAACGCGCGAACTTGTCGGCCGGGTAGTTGCCGAGGAAGTGCTCCGGCGCCGTCTCGATCCCGCCCAGGTCAATGTTGTGGAACCAGGGTGCCAGCGCCGCCACCCGCTCCTGCAGCGTCGCGTCCGCCATCAGCAGGCCGTCTCGTTCAGGCTCATCAGCCGCGCCCCCCAATTGCCCCACACCACGCGGGTCACCGACGCGGGCGAAACGTCGAATTGCAGCAGCTTGTCAAGCGAGAGCCCCAGCACATGCGCGACCGCCGCCTTGATCATGTCCGAGTGGCTGACCACCGCCACGGTCCGCCCGTCCTCATGCGCGGCAAGCGCCCCCAGCGCGGCGACGATCCGCGCCTGCGCCTCCGCCATGCTCTCGCCGCCGGAGATGCGCGCGGTCGCGCGGCGCTCGTTCCATGCCGTCCAGGCGGGGTCGCCGTGGAGGTCGGCAATGCCGCGCCCGGTCCACTCGCCCATGTCGAGCTCGATCAGCCCGTCGATCGGCTCGGCCGCGCAGCCGCAGGCGGCGGCGATTGCCGCGGCCGTGTCGCGCGTCCGGTCCAGCGGGCTGTGCACCACGCGGTCGACCTGCTCGCCCGCCAGCTGCTCGCCGAGGCGCACCGCCTGCACTCGCCCGGCCTCGCTCAGCCCCACCCCCGCCATCCTTCCCGAGAGCAGCCGATCGAGATGGACGTGCGCGGCATGGCGGATCAGAAGGAATGTCGCCGTCACACCCGTCCGCTCAAATCCCTGAATGGCACCGCACTGCTGGCCAAGCTTCTACAATCCTGTTTCCACTTGATCCATGTATGGAACAAAGAAGAAGAAGCCTTGTTACGAAGGCTTACCGATCATGACCTGATCGCAAGGGGAATACACGAATGGCGGCGGCAAGCAACATAGCTGCGCGCGTGACGGGGGACATGAAAGCCGCATGAGCGAGACGATATTGGTCACCGGCGGAGCCGGCTTCATCGGCCGCTTCGTCGCGTCGGAGCTTCTCTCGCGCGGTCACAAGGTCCGCATCCTCGACAGCCTGATCGAGCAGGTCCACGGTGAGGTCGACGGCTCGAAGATGCTCGATCCCGAGGCCGAGCTGGTCCGCGGCGACGTCCGCGACAAGGCGGTGGTCAGCGCCGCGCTCAAGGGCGTCGACAGCGTGATCCACCTCGCCGCCGAGGTCGGCGTCGGCCAGTCGATGTACGAGGTCGAGCGCTACACCTCGACCAACGACGTCGGCACCGCCGTGCTGTTCGAGGCGCTGATCGACCATCCCGTCCGCCGCGTCGTCACCGCCTCCTCCATGTCGATCTACGGCGAAGGGTTGTACAAGGACGCCGACGGCAACCTCGTCGAGGATGCCGAGCGCGTCGGCCTCAAGGATGGCCTCAGCAACTGGGAACCGGTCGACGGGCAGGGCCGCCCGCTCTCCCCTGTCGCCACGCCGGAGTGGAAGCGCCCCGCCCTCTCCTCGAT
>CAXTNG010000192.1:0-6673 GCA_964245475.1 uncultured Sphingomonas sp.
GTACAGCACTGCGGCCTGCCCCGGCGCGACGCCGTATTCGGGCGAGTCGAAGACCAGACGCTCCCCGTGCATGCGGGCTAAGACGGGCTTGGCCATCGAGCGGACCTTGACGGTGATCGGGCCGTCGAGGGGGCCCAGGATGTTCATGCCGTCGAGCCGCGCCGCCGTTACCGCCAGCGCGGCGCGCGGGCCGACGACGACGCGGCTCGCCTGCGCATCGATGCGGACGACGTAGAGCGGCTCGGGCGTGCCGCCGAGCTCCAGGCCGCGGCGCTGGCCCACGGTATAGTGAACGATGCCGCGATGACGGCCGAGGCGCCGGCCGGCGAGATCGACGATGTCGCCGCCTGTCGCCGCTTCCGGGCGGAGTTTGCGGACCAGGCCGGCATAGTCGCCGTCGGGGACGAAGCAGATGTCCTGGCTGTCCGGCTTGGCGGCGACGGCGAGGCCGAGCTCGGCGGCGATCTCGCGCACCCGCGCCTTGGGCAGGCCGCCCAGCGGAAAGCGGAGATAGCCGAGCTGATCGCGCGTGGTGGCGAACAGGAAATAGCTCTGGTCGCGCGCGGGATCAGCGCCGCGATGGAGTTCGGCGCCGCCCTGGCCAAGGACACGACGGACGTAATGGCCGGTGGCGAGCGCGTCGGCGCCGAGATCGCGCGCAAGGCCGAGCAGGTCGGTGAACTTCGGCCCCATGTTGCACTGGACGCAAGGGATGGGCGTGCGGCCGGTCATGTAATCGTCGGCGAACCGGTCGATCACCTGGCTTCGAAAAGCGCTCTCGTGATCGAAGACGTAGTGGGCGATGCCGAGCCGGTCGCAAACGGCACGCGCGTCGCGAATATCGCGCCCGGCACAGCAGGCGCCGCTCCGGCCCGTCGCTTCGCCATGATCGTAGAGCTGGAGAGTAACGCCGACCGTCTCGACGCCGCTTGCGTGCGCCAGCGCGGCGACCACCGAGCTGTCGACGCCGCCCGACATGGCGACGACGATGCGGCGTGCGCCCGGGGGCAGCTGGAAGTCGGCAGCATCGGTCATCGCGCGTGAGATAGGCGCGGCGCGGTGACCTGGAAAGGTCGGTGTACGAAGCGTTGCCCGCCGCTTTACCCGCCCTTCACCACACCGGGCGTAAGGGGCGTTGGTGCCGGACCTCCCCGGCGAGCCAAGGATCGGCATTGGACCTCAGTTTCACCCGTTTCGACGTCGACGCCGAGCCGATCGCGATGCCGCACGACCTGGCCGTGCTCATGGTCGGCATTGCGGCGCGCCCGGCCGCGAGCCCGACCGCGGCAGCGCAGGCGGGGGTCAACCGGGGCACACCCGATCCGCGGCCGTTCGCGCCGGTCGACGGTGCCTTCAACGGCGCGACCGCCAGCGCGATCGCCGGCTGGAGGGAGGATGAAGAGGACGTTCACCACGGCGTTTCAGCCGATCTTCAACGCGCCGGCGGCAAGCCGGGCGACGACACAGGCGAACAGGGGGCAGACGCCCCGCGTGAGGTTTAGCGCATGATCGAGAACCAGAAGATCCGGCCCGCGAAGGTCATCGGGCCGCTCGGAGAGCCGCTCACGGTCGATTCGCTGCCGCCGCCCGACACGCGCCGCTGGGTCGTCCGCCGCAAGGCCGAGGTGGTCGCCGCCGTCAACGGCGGGCTGCTTTCGGTTGACGACGTCTGCGAGCGCTACAGCCTGACGGTCGAGGAATTCGCTGGCTGGCAGCGCGCAATCGACCGCTCGGGCATGCCGGGCCTGCGCGTCACCCGTATCCAGCACTACAAGTCGCTCTACGAGCGTCAGCAGAAATACTGATCTGGTACGGTTTTACTAGACGATCCGGTACGCGCCCGGAACAATCGTCGGCCGTTGCGAGTCTTACCACTGTACCCGTCGTGTGCGGGACCAACGGAGGACTGCGTAATGATCAATCTTATCATCTGGCTGATCGTCGGCGGCGTGATCGGCTGGCTGGCCAGCATCATCATGCGCACGGATGCGCAGCAAGGCATTTTCCTCAACATCATCGTGGGGATCGTCGGCGCGTTTATCGGCGGACTGATCATCTCCGGCGGCTCGATCAACAACGCGCCGCTCAACATCACGTCGTTCCTGGTGTCGCTGGTGGGCGCGATCATCCTGCTTGCGATCGTCAACCTGATCCGCCGCGGCAGCGTACGCTGACCGGGTAATCGGGACCGGGTAATCGGGACCGGGTAATCGGGACCGGGTAATCGGGACCGGGTATCGGTTCCAAAAGGGCCGTCCGGGCGACCGGCCGGCCCTTTCTTTTTCAAGCGCTCACTGGAGCAGGAAACGCACCGAGAGGGTGACCGTCACGTCGCTTTCGCCTGCGGCGATCTGGGTGGTCGCAGAGTCGGCTTTCATCATCCGCATGATCGGCATCGGCGGCATCGGGCCTGTGCTTTCGCCGCCCTCCGCGATCGAGACAATGCGCACGACGTGCAGGCCGGCCGCTTTGGCGTAGAGCTCGGCGCGTGCGCGGGCCTTTATAACGGCATCGGTGCGGGCCTCGTCGAGCGCCGCGTCGGGTTGCGACAGCGCAAGGTTGGGGCCGTCGATCTGGTTGGCGCCCTCGGCGACGAGCGCGTCGAGTATCGGGCCGGCCTTGGCGATGTCGCGGAAGCGCACCGCGACGCTGTTGGTCGCCTGATAGCCGGTGATCGCCGGCGGCTGGTTGTCGGCATAGCGATATTGCGGCTGGAGGCTGACGGACGCCGTGGCGACGTCGCGCGAAGCGATGCCCGCGTGCTTCAACGCTGCCATGACACGTGCCATGCGCTGCGCATTGTCGGCGAGCGCTGCCGCCGCGGTCTGTGCTTGTGCGACGACGCCGGCGCGAATCGTCGCCTGATCGGGGACGCGGGTGGTGCGCCCCTGGGCCTGGACGTCGAGCACGGTGCCTGCCGCAGGCACCGCCGGCTGCTCCTGCGCCAATGCCGCGGCTGGCAGCGTCAGCGCGCCGGCCAGGATCAGTGTCTTCATGTGTCTGGTCTCCAATCGTCCTAGGTAATGCCCGTGACCGATAGGTCCAAGGCGGATGAACGAGCGCTTGCCCGCAGTGGCGCGGGGAAGCGGAAGGGGCTAAAGAACCGCGCTTGAGCCAAGTGACTTATTGCTCTAATACAGCATGTAGCCGTTCTTTGGGGGCAGGGGCGGAAAGTGGGACAAGGACGCGTGTCGGGGATGAACTACGAATCTGGCCGGATCGAAAGCGGTGAGCCGGTGCTCCTGGCCGGTCCCGACGACGGTGCGCAGCGACGGCGGCGGCTGCTGATCATCGGGGCCGTGGCGGTGGTCGCTGCGCTTGCGCTCGCCTGGTTCCTGTTCGGCCGGACCAAGCCGGCACCGGCCAAGGCGCCGGACCAGCTGCCGTCGGTCAGCGTCGTGGTGCCCGGGCGTCAGACGGTCAACCGCACCGTCACCGCGACCGGCACGCTGGCGGCGCGGCGCGAGATGCCGGTGGGCGTGGCGGGCGAAGGCGGCATGATCACCCGCGTGCTGGTCGAGCCCGGCCAGTGGGTCGGCGCCGGGCAGGTGCTGGCGACGGTCGACCGGTCGGTGCAGACGCAGACGGCCGCGAGCCTCGCGGCGCAGGTCTCGGTCGCGCAATCCGACGTCAACCTGGCGCAGGCCGAGCTCGACCGCGCCAAGGCGCTGGTCGATCGGGGCTTCATCTCCAAGGCCGACCTGCAGCGGCGCACCGCGACGCGCGACGCGGCGGCGGCGCGGGTCAAGGTGGCGCAGGCGCAGCTTGCGGAGTCGCGTGCGCGCAACGGCCGGCTTGACATCCGCGCGCCGGCGGCGGGACTGGTGCTGACGCGGCAGGCGGAGCCGGGGCAGATCGTCAGCTCGGCCTCGGGCGTGCTGTTCCGGATGGCCGAGGGGGGGCAGATGGAACTGCGCGCGCAGATGGCCGAAAGCGATCTGGTGGGGCTTAGGGCCGGTGCGCAGGCGCGAGTGACCCCGGTCGGCTCGCCGCAGAGCTTCCAGGGCGAGGTCTGGCAAGTGTCGCCGATCATCGACCCGAACACGCGCCAGGGCGTCGCGCGGGTCGCATTGAAGTACGACCCCGCGTTGCGCCCCGGCGGCTTCGCCAGCGCCGCGATCGTCGGCGGTGCCGCAGTCGCGCCGCTGCTGCCCGAGACCGCGGTGCAAACCGACGACCAGGGCAATTACGTCTATGTCGTCGACAGCGCGGGCAAGGTCGCGCGCCGCAACGTCAAAGTCGGCCAAGTCTCGGACGCGGGCGTGGCGATCGCAGAAGGGCTCGGCGGCACCGAGCGGGTGGTCGTCTCGGCGGGCGCTTTCCTCAATCCCGGCCAGGCGGTACACCCGGTTCTGACCACCGGCAAGGGCGGCTGACACCATGTTCCGCAACATCTCGGCCTGGTCGATCCGCAATCCGGTGCCGTCGATCGTCCTGTTCATCTTCCTGACGATCGCCGGCGTGATCTCGTTCATGCGCATGCCGCTGAACGAGAGCCCGGAAATCACGTTTCCCGCCGTCTACGTCCAGGTGAGCCAGCCTGGCGCGGCGCCGCCGGAAATCGAAACCCAGATCACCCAGAAGGTGGAAGCGGCGCTGCGCGGGCTGGAAGGCGTCGACGAGATTAACTCGACGATCAGCGAGGGGTCGAGCGGCACCTTTGTACAGTTCAGCTTTTCGACCCCGGTCGACCGCGCGGTGACCGACGCGCGCGATGCCATCTCGAACATCCGCGGGCAATTGCCCGAAGGGATCGTCGAGCCGCGCATCACGCGGATCATCGTCAACGATGATTCGATCGCCAATTATTCGGTCGAGGGGACCGACATGACGCTCGAGCAGCTGTCGTGGTTCGTCGACACGGTGGTCGTCAAGCGGCTGCTCGCCATCCCCGGCATGCAGAGCGTCGAGACCTCGGGCGGCGTCGACCGCGCGGTGCGCGTCATCCTCGATCCGATCCGGATGCAGGCCGCGGGGGTGACCGCGACGCAGGTCAACCAGGCGATCCGCGGCATCAACACCAACGCCGCGGGCGGGCGCGCCGAGGTGGCGGGCGCCGAGCAGTCGCTGCGCATCCTCGGCAACGCGCAGAATGCCTATACGCTAGGCCAGACGCAGATCCCGCTGGGCGCGGGACGGACGATCAAGCTCGCCGACATCGCGCGGGTCAGCGACAGCTCGTACGAGCAGCGCAGCATCGCGAAGATGAACGGGCGCCAGGTGGTCGGCTTCGGCATCCACCGCGCGCGCGGTGCGTCTGAAGTCGAGCTCTACGACGAGACCGTCAAGGAGCTGGCGAAGATCGAAAAGGAGAACCCCAAGTTCCATTTCGTCGAGCGCTTCACCTCCGTTAAATACACCAAGGCGCAATACAAATCCGCGATCCACGCGATGCTCGAGGGCGCGGTGCTCGCCGTCATTGTCGTGTTCCTGTTCCTGCGCGACAAGCGCGCGACGTTCATCTCGGCACTCGCGATCCCGCTGTCGGCGATCCCGACCTTCTGGATCATGTCGTTGCTGGGCTTCAACTTGAACTTCATGACGCTGCTCGCGCTCAGCCTGGTCGCGGGGGTGCTGGTCGACGATGCGATCGTCGAGATCGAAAACATCGTGCGCCACATGCGGATGGGCAAATCGGCGTACCAGGCATCGATCGACGCGGCGGACGAGATCGGCCTGGCAGTGGTCGCGACTACCTTCTCTATCGTCGCGGTGTTCCTGCCGGTCGGGCTGATGCCGGGTATTGCAGGCCAGTTCTTCAAGAACTTCGGCATCACCGTCGTCGTCGCGGTGCTGATGAGCCTTGCGGTCGCACGGCTGATCACCCCGATGGTCGCGGCCTATTTCCTGAAAGCGCACGGGCAGGCGAGCCATGGCGAGGGCTGGCTGATGGACCGCTACATGCAGGTCCTGCGCTGGACGCTCTCGAACCGGTGGAAGATGATCGGCGTCGGCGCGCTCGCGTTCGTGTTGACGATCTGGGGGTTCACCAGCACACCCTTCACCTTCCAGCCGGTGAAAGACCAGGACTTCAGCCGCGTGTCGATCACGATGGCGCCGGGCACCACGCTCGCGCGCACCGAACAGGTGACGGATGCGGCGAACGCAGTCCTGCGCCGCCAGCAGGAGGTGAAGACCGCGATCGAATACGTCAACGTCGGCAAGGCGTCGATCGCAATCACCCTGCGCGACGACCGCAAGCGGACCAGCGTCGATTTCGAGCGAGAGACGGCGCCGTTGCTCAACGCCATTCCCGACGCTCGGATCAACTTCCAGAGCCAGGACGGCGGCGGACCGGGAAGCGGCCGCCCGATCAGCATCCTGCTCGCCGGCGACGATCCGGTGAAGCTGAGCCAAGCGGCCAATGCGGTGGCCGAGGGCATGAAAACGCTGCCTAACCTGCGCGCGCCGCGCGTGGAGGGCGACCTGAGGCGGCCGGAGATCGTGATCAAGCCGCGGCTCGACGTTGCCGCCGATCTCGGCGTTACGACGCAGGCGCTGTCTAACACGATCCGCATCGCGACATTGGGCGAGATCGACCAGAATGCGGCGAAATTCTCGCTGTCCGACCGGCAGATCCCGATCGGCGTCGCGCTCGACCCGTACAGCCGACGCAACCTGTCGACGATCGCGAACATGCCCGTGCCGGTCGCGCGCGGCGGCACGGTGCCGC
>CAXTNG010000193.1:0-355 GCA_964245475.1 uncultured Sphingomonas sp.
GCCGCCGCCGCCAAGCCATCCTTATCCGCCGATGGCGCCTCCGGGTCATTGGACCTCACCCGACGGGACGACCACCGTCGTGACGTCCCGCGGGGCCTATTACGGCGGCGGCACGACCACCATCACGGTGCAAACAGCGCCGGTGGTAACGACCACCACGACCGAGATCATCGAGGACACTGTCACTTGGTCGCGCCCGGTGCACCGCAAGGTGTGGAGGCCGCGGCGCAAGGTGGTGTGTACCTGCCGGTAGAGTTCGCGTCCCAAGCGCGCAGGGAAGGGTCGTTGCCAGTGTCCGGGCGGCGGCCCTTTTCGCGTCAGCGGGGCGCGGGCGTGCGTCCGGCGAAGGTGGCGC
>CAXTNG010000193.1:365-6667 GCA_964245475.1 uncultured Sphingomonas sp.
CGTCCGCAGCGAGCGACGACACGCCGATGAAATGGTCGTCTATCGGCACCTGCTCCAGCGTTGCGGCGGCGCCCGTCACGTCGCGCGAGCCGGTCCAGCCGGGCGCGTCGGTGCGGCGCCAGCGGATGCGATAGCGCGCGGCGCCGGGCACGGCGGCCCAGGTCACCTGCGTGTCGCGGGAGAGATCGCCGGTGAGAGACACCTGGGCGGGCGCGGCAGGGGCGCTCGCCAAGCGGGCGAGGGTGGCGACGTTAATTGCGGTCACCTTGGCGAGGTAGGGAAAGTCCATGCGGTCGACAGTGTCGCCGTAGACGACGCCCTTATCCGTGCGCAGGTCCTGGTGCTGGGCGTCCCAATTCTCGTTGGCGACCGAGAAGCGCACCGCGGGATAGCCGAGCTTGAGGAAAGGCTCGTGGTCGCCGCCGCGGCCGAAGCGGTCCGGGCGGCGGTCGACGAAGACGTCGAGCCCGCCCGGCAGGGTAGCTGCAATGCCGTCGATCGCCTTGGCGAGCGCGCGGCTAGGGCCGTCGTCCTCGCCGCCGTCGCCGCGGCGTCTGACCTGCTGGGCGAGGTCCTCCGACGAGCGGATGCCTTCCGAAAAGACGCGGACCCAACGGCTCTCGCGCTTGCCGCCCTGGCCGATCGTGTTGCCAATGATGTCGTTGTTGAGCATCGCCGACACCTGCCAGCCGCGTTCCTTCGCGGTGTCGGCGAGCAGCGTGCCGCCCCACAGCCCCTGCTCCTCGGCGGAGAAGATGGCGTAGACGATCGTTGCGTCGAACCGCTCCTTCGACAGGATGCGGGCGGCCTCGAGCACCAGCGCCACGCCCGATGCGTCGTCGTTGGCGCCCGGTGCATCGGCGGTGGCGTTCATCACGTCGCTCACCCGGCTGTCGATGTGGCCGCCGACGATCACCACGCGGTTCGGGTCACGGCCCTGCTGGATGCCGAGCACGTCCTCCACGATCACGCCGTCCGGCGCGCGCGGGCCGCTGAAGCGGCGCGCGGGGCGCTCGACGGTAATGCAGCC
Source organism: uncultured Sphingomonas sp. (assembly GCA_964245475.1). Taxonomy (GTDB): domain Bacteria; phylum Pseudomonadota; class Alphaproteobacteria; order Sphingomonadales; family Sphingomonadaceae; genus Sphingomonas. The sequence goes on from CAXTNG010000193.1 coordinate 1,396, forward strand.
GCCGCAGCCCCTGGCGATGGTCTCGAACTCCGCCGCGGCCCAGTTGCGCGCGGCGCCGATGCCGCGCTTCGGGTCGGTGGTGGTCGACAGCGTGTGGCGCGTGCCGAACGCCACCAGCCGCTCGACCGACGCCTTCAGCCGCGTGGGCGAGGGCGCCTCGCGCGCGGCGGCGGGAGTGGCGACAAGGAGCAGGGCGAGCGGAAGTTTGCGCATGCCACCGCATGGCGCGGATCGGCCGCCGCTTCAATATCGCCGGTCAGCCTCGTTGACTCCCCCCGCGGCAGGTTTAGGCTTCGTGCAAATACGAGACTCGGGTCGCACCGCCAGCCAATCTACAGGGGATCGCCTGCCATGCTCCGCGCCCTTTCGCTCTGCGCCGCCGCGGCGCTTGCCGTCATTGCCTCGCCTGCCGTCGCCCAGAGCCCGCTCGACGGCACCTGGAAAATCGACCCGGCGTCGAAAACGATCGAGAGCAAGCCCGATCAGTTCGAGGTGAAGGGCGGGATGTTCAATTGCTCCACCTGCATCCCGCCGCTGGCGGTCAAGGCCGACGGGCAGTTCCACCCGGTCAAGGATCGCCCGTATTGGGACGAGATCGCGGTGCTGGTGGTCAATAGCCGCACCCTCCGTTCGCAATACAGGAAGGAAGGTCGCGTGGTGGGCGAGACCAGGCGTCAGCTGTCGGACGACGGCAACCAGCTGACGGTCGCGACGATCAACACCAACAATGCTGCGGAACTACCGATCACCTCCACGACGGTCGCGACCCGCGTCGGCCCCGCCCCGGAGGGCGCGCATGCGGCGTCGGGACAGTGGAAGGTGGTGCCGACCACCTCCGTCTCCGACGCGGCGTCGACGATGACGATCAAGGTCGTCGGTGATCGCGTGCAGGTGAGCACGGCAACGGGCGAGACGCTCAACGCGACCGTTGGCGGTCCGGCTGCGGTCAACGTCGGTAACCCCGGCAAGCTGATGACCAAGGTCGAGCGCCCGGAACCCAACGCCATCCGGCTGACCGATATGCTGATGGGGAAGGTAAGCCTCGTCTCGACCTATACGGTCTCGGGAGACGGCACGACGCTGAACGCCGAGTGGCAGGACCCGCGCGACGGCTCGCACGGGACGTTCGTCGCCCGCAAGCAGCCGTAGCGGTCAGCTCAGCCGGTCGATCGCCTCGCGGGAAAGCGAGCCGGGGATGATCATCACCGGCACCGGCAGCGCGCCCGCGTCTGTGCCTGCGAAGTGGCTGACCAGCGGCCCGGGCGCGCCGCTCGCCGCGGCGCCGAGGACCAGTGCCGCGATGGCGCCATTACCAGCAATCATCTCGCGGACGATCTTAGGGCCGTCGCCCTCGCGCACGGTGATCGAGGGGTGCAGGCCGGATTCGTCGATCAGCGTGCCGGCCGCGGCTGCCACCAGACCCTCGGCATGCAGCCGTGCTTCCTCCTCGATCGTCGCCTGCACGCCGCCGAAGGCGATGAACTCCTGCGGCGGCAGGATGGCGAGGATCTCGACTCCGCCGCCAGTCTTTACTGCGCGCCGCGCCGCGAACCGCAGTGCGATCCCGGATTCGGGGGTGTCGTCGATCACGACGAGGTAGGTGCGCATGGGGGCAACGTGACGTAGCGCCTGCTCTAGCGCAAGAGCGCGGCACCGATAACGGAAAGGCTATCACTGCGCACGGGTTCTGCGCTTGACCCGCTGGCGTACGGCGGCAAGAGAAAGCGCGGCCGCTTGCTGCCTATGACTTACGCCCAGGAAGAGGATGCGCATGTCGATCGAGATCAAGATGCCCGCGCTGTCGCCGACGATGGAAGAGGGCACGCTTGCCAAGTGGCTCGTCAAGGAAGGCGACATGGTCAAGTCAGGCGACATCATGGCCGAGATCGAGACCGACAAGGCGACGATGGAGTTCGAGGCGGTCGACGAGGGGACGATCGGCAAGATCGTGGTCGCCGAGGGCACCGACAACGTGAAGGTCGGCGCGGTGATCGCGATCCTGATGGAAGAGGGCGAGGACGCGAGCGCCACATCCGCGCCGGCCAAGGCCGAGGCTCCTGCCGCACCTGCTTCGGCGAAGGGCGAGGATGCGAAGGCCGCCGAAGCCGAGACGGGGCCGGGCTACACGCCCGCGGCGAAGGCGGCTCCGACGCCGCCGTCGAGCGCTCCTGCTTCGGCGGCCACGAGCAGCGGCGACCGGGTCAAAGCGAGCCCGCTCGCCCGACGGATCGCGGCGGAGCAGGGGATCGACCTCGGCTCACTTTCCGCCTCGGGGCCGAACGGGCGGATCGTCAAGGCCGATCTCGAGGGCGCTCAGCCGGATGCCGCCGCACCCGCCGCCAAGGCTGCCGAAGCGCCGGCGACCGCGCCGCCAAGCGCGGCAGCACCTGCACCTGAGTCCAAGCCGGCGGCGGTGCCCGACATCCCGCACGAGCTCACCAAATTGTCGAACATGCGCAAGACGATCGCGCGGCGGCTGACCGAGTCCAAGCAGCAGGTGCCGCACATCTACCTGACGGTCGACATCCGCCTCGACAAGCTGTTGAAGATACGCACCGAGCTGAACGACGGGCTCGCAAGCCGCGGGGTCAAGCTGTCGGTGAACGACATGCTCGTGAAGGCCCTGGGCGTGGCGCTCATGGCCGTGCCGAAGTGCAACGTCATGTTCACGCCCATGGAGATGGTGACCTTCAGCCGCGCTGACATCTCGGTCGCGGTGTCGACGCCGACCGGGCTGATCACCCCGATCATCACCGGCGCGGACCAGCGCTCGTTGTCGTCGATCTCGACTGCGATGAAGGACCTCGCCGCCCGCGCCCGCGACAACAAGCTCAAACCCGAGGAGTTCCAGGGCGGCACCGCGTCGATCAGCAACATGGGCATGTTCGGGATCAAGCAGTTTGAGGCGGTGATCAACCCGCCCCAGGGCATGATCCTGGCGGTAGGCGCGGGCGAGGAGCGGCCGCATGTGATCGACGGCGCGCTGGGCATTGCGACGCTGATGACCGCGACCGGCAGCTTCGATCATCGCGCGATCGACGGCGCGGACGGCGCAGAGCTGATGAAGGTGCTCAAGGAACTGGTCGAGAGTCCGCTGGGGATGCTCGCCTGAGGTGCGCCGGACGGCGATCGAGTTCCTGCACATCCTCGCCGGGCTTGCGGCGGCGCAGGCGCTGACCAAGGCGATCGCCTGGTCCTACCCGCTCGGCGCGACGACGGCCTGGTGGTGCGGCGCGGCGGCGATGATCGCGACCGTGCTGATGGGGGTGGGACCGCTGCGGCGCGCGTGGGCGGCGGACCGCGCGCGCCGATGAGCGGCCTTCCCGATCGCGCGCCGACGATCCGTGTCGTCGCGATGCCGGCGGACGCGAACCCCTATGGCGACATCTTCGGCGGCTGGCTGATGGGACAGATGGACATCGCCGCGGGCATCGTCGCATCGCGCCACGCGCGAGGCCGTGCGGTGACGATCGCGGTCGAGGCCTGGCGGCGCGCCCGCAACGGCGACGAGGCCTGCCGGGTGACGCAGGCACGGTTCGTGTTCGTGGCGACGGATGGGGAGCGCCGGCCGCGGGCGGTGGCGGGGCCTGCTCGGTCTTGAACCACACCGCGCACCTAGGTATCCACAATTGTGGACACCAGCGAGGACGGCGATGATCGAGCTAGGAATTCGAGAGTTCCGTGAGCGGTTGAGTGAGGTCGCAAACGGGACCGAGATGGTGTCCGTGACGAACAACGGCGTGGAGGTGGGAACCTATCTTCCCAAGCGTTGGCTCCGAGACATCGAACGGGCGCGAAAAGCGGCCGAGGCAGTCGAGCAGGCTCGACAGGAGCTGAAGAGGCGCGGGTTGAACCTTGATCACGAAATGGCGAAGCTTGGCCTCTCCCCGTACGGAGAGCCGCTTGGCGATTGAGGATTTCCCACGCCTGGTCCTGGATGCCAATGTCATGGTGAGCGCGCTGGTTGGGACCAGCTTTCCTGTGCTGCTGCGCTTGTTCGAAAGCGGTGTAGTGTTGATGGCGCCGGTGCAGCAGTTGGCGGAGACGCGGCATACCATGCTCGAAAAGATGCGGCTTTCGTCGGATTGGGTTGATGGTCAGATGGACCGGTTGAACACGGTCGTGATCCCGATCCATCCGGCTCTTCTGGAGCAGCATCGCGAACGCGCTCAGCGACGCCTGCACGCGCGTGGTCAGCCGGATTGGCCGGTGCTGGCAGCCACCTATGCGACCCGGGCGGCGGCATGGAGTCACGACAAGGATTTGTTCGGCACGGGAGCGGCGGTCTGGTCGACAAAGGTGCTGCGGCGGGAAGCGGACTTGCTGCCATCTGCAGCGATTGCGGAATGATTTTTTGACAACATAGAACGGGAAACCATCGTGGCTGATCAATACGACCTCATCGTCCTCGGCTCCGGCCCTGGCGGCTATGTCGCTGCGATCCGGGGGGCGCAACTGGGGCTGAAGACGGCGATCGTCGAGCGGGAGCTGCTCGGCGGCATCTGCCTCAACTGGGGGTGCATCCCGACCAAGGCGCTGCTGCGCTCGGCCGAGATCTTCCATTACATGCAGCACGCCAAGGACTACGGGCTCGCCGCCGAGAAGATCAGTGCGGACCTGGAGGCGGTGGTCAAGCGCTCGCGCGGGGTATCGAAGCAGCTCAACCAGGGCGTCACGCACCTGATGAAGAAGAACAAGATCACCGTCCACATGGGCACCGGCAAGCTGACCGGAAAGGGCATGCTGACCGTCACCGGCGCGGACCCCGGCTCGGGGGCCGGGGCAGGCTCTAAGGCGACCGAGCTGACCGCCAAGAACATCATCGTCGCCACCGGCGCGCGCGCGCGCGACCTGCCGAACCTGCCCGCTGACGGCAAGCGCGTGTGGACCTATCGCCATGCCATGGTGCCGCCCGAGATGCCGACCAAGCTGCTGGTCATCGGATCGGGCGCGATCGGGATCGAGTTCGCGAGCTTCTACAACGACATGGGCGCCGAGGTGACGGTGGTCGAGATGCTCGATCGGATCGTGCCGGTCGAGGACAAGGACGTTTCCGCGTTCCTCGAAAAGGCGTTGACCAAGCAGGGCATGACGATCTTGGCCGGGGCCAAGATCGACGCGATCGAGGCGACCGCGCGGGGCGTGAAGGCGACGATCACAGGCAAGGACGGCAAACAGGCGGCAAGCGAGTTCAGCCACGTCATCGTCGCGATCGGCATCGTGCCCAATACCGAGGACATCGGGCTGAACGAGCTCGGCGTCGGGGTCGACG
>CAXTNG010000194.1:0-6633 GCA_964245475.1 uncultured Sphingomonas sp.
GGCACCTTGATGTCCGACATCATCACCATGTTCTCCATGCGCGCCAGCGCCTCGCGTGGGCTATTGGAGTGGAGGGTACACATCGATCCGTCGTGACCGGTGTTCATCGCAGAGAGCATGTCGAAGCACTCGGCGCCGCGGATCTCGCCTAGGATGATCCGGTCGGGCCGCATACGCAGCGCGTTCTTGACGAGGTCGCGGATGCTGATCTCGCCCTGGCCCTCCAGATTGGCGGGCCGCGTCTCGAGCGGCAGCCAGTGCGGCTGCTGGAGGCGGAGCTCGGCCGCGTCCTCGATCGTCAGCACGCGCTCGCCCGGGTCGATCATCTTGGACAGCGCGTTGAGCATCGTCGTCTTGCCCGAGCCGGTGCCGCCCGAAATGACGACGTTGAAGCGGCACGCGCCCGCGATCTTGAGCGCGGTCGCCATCTTCGGCGACATGCTGCCGAAGCCCGCCATCATGTCGAGCGTGATCGGCTTGGCGGAGAATTTGCGGATCGAGATGGCGGTGCCGCGCAGCGACAGCGGCGGCACGATGACGTTGACGCGGGAGCCGTCCTTGAGACGCGCGTCGGCAAGCGGCGTGGTCTGGTCGACGCGGCGGCCGACCGCGTTGCAGATGCGCTGCGCGATCTGGAACAGATGCTCCTCGTCGCGGAACTGGATCTGCGCCAGCTCCAGCCGGCCCTTGCGCTCGATGAAGGTCTGCTCGGGTCCGTTGACCATGATATCGGAGATGTTCGGATCGGCGAGCAGCTCCTCGAGCGGCCCGAGCCCGAGCAGCTCGTCGACCAGCACCTTTTCCAGCGCGAACTGCTCGCGGCGGTTGAGGGTGAGCTTCAGCTCGGCGAGCACCTCGCCGATGATCGGCCGGAACTCCTCGGCGAGCTCGTCCTTGCCGAGCGTCGCCGCGGCCTCCGGGTCGACGCGCTCCAGCAGGCGGGGGAGCACCTGCTCCTTGATCCGGTGGATCGAGGATTCGAAACCCTCGACCTTGCTGTTGCCCGCCTCCCCGCTCGCCGCCTGACGGTCGGCCAGGCGCTGCATCGCGTCGCCCTGTGCGGCGGGCTGGGCGGCGAAGGGGTCCTCGCCGGGCAGCGGCACCGAGTCGAACGGCGGGAATTGCGCGCCGCCTTCGGGCTCGCCCCCGGGATTCCTAGGGGCGGCACCGCCGCCCTGCATCGGCCGCGCGACGCCGAACGCCGGCCGCCCCTGACCGCTTCCCATCCCGCTGCGCCGTCCGAACGCGCTCATGCCTGGCCCTTCGCCGATGTGTTCGCGAGAGTGGCTACGCGCCAAGCCTTTAGATTTGCCTAACCATCCCCGCTTGACGACGGGATGAGCGGACGGTTGAGCCGGAGTGTGACCCGTTTCGTGTTCGCCTGCCTCGCCCTGATCGCCGCGCCGCTCCATGCCCAGGACATGCCGGGGATGGAACACCATCACGACGCGCCGGCGACTGCGCCGATACATGACCACGCCGCGATGGCGGGCATGGCGGGGCACACGATGGCGGGTGCGCTCGGCGCTTACCCGATGACCCGCGACGCTTCGGGCACCGCCTGGCAGCCCGAGTCCTCGCCGATGGCCGCAATCATGGGGTCGCTCGGCGGCTGGTCGACGATGGTCCACGGCTTCGCGACGCTGATCCACGACAGCCAGGGCGGCCCGCGCGGCGATACCAAGACCTTCTCGACCTCGATGCTGATAGGGATGGCGCAGCGACCCGCCGGCCCGGGCACGCTGACGCTGCGCGCGATGGGCAGCCTCGATCCGCTGATGGGGCGGCGCGGCTATCCGCTGCTGCTCGCCACCGGCGAATCCGCCGACGGACGGACCAAGCTGGTCGACCGCCAGCACCCGCACGACCTGTTGATGGAGCTGGCCGCCGCGTACAGCCTGCCCGTCGGCGAGGGCGCGTCGGCATTCCTGTACCTCGGCCTGCCCGGTGAGCCCGCGCTCGGCCCGGCGACCTACATGCACCGGTTTTCCGGCATGGCAAACCCGGAGGCGCCGATCGGCCATCACTGGCTCGATTCGACCCACATCACGTTCGGCGTGGCCACTGCGGGGGTCAGCCTGCGCAAGGTCAAGCTCGAAGGCTCGCTGTTCACCGGCCGCGAGCCGGACCAGCACCGCTGGGATATCGAACGCCCGCGCATGGACAGCTGGTCCGCGCGCGTGACGTGGAACCCGCGCCGCGACTGGTCGATGCAGCTCAGCCACGGCCGCCTCCACAGCCCCGAGCAGCTCCACCCGGACGAGGACGTCCGCCGCACGACCGCTTCGGTGACGTACAACCGCGCGTTTGCGGGCGGCAACTGGCAGACGACGTTCGCCTGGGGCCGCAACGACCCAAGCGGGGGCGACCACGCCCGCACCACCGACGCCTTCCTGCTCGACGGCGCGGTGCAGGCCGGGCGCAACACCCTGTTCGCCCGCGCCGAGCGGGTCGAGAAGGACGAGCTGTTCGCCGACGAACCCGCCAATCCCCTGCACGACCGGGTCTTCACCGTCGGCAAGGCGACGCTCGGCGGTTACCGCAGCCTGCCTCTCGATCGGCTCGCGCTCGACCTCGGCGGGCTGGTCAGCGGCTATGCCCTCCCGCGCGCGCTCAGGCCCGCCTATGGCCGCCCGGCGAGCGCCATGCTGTTCGCGCGGGTGCGCATCAACGGCAAGTGATCGGCGTCCTCGCCGTCGTTCGTCGCGCTAGCGAAACGCCGTCTCCGCCTCGGCGGCAATGCGACCATGTTCCTCGTCGGCGTCGGGCCTGAGCAGCCATCGTTGCACGACCAGCGCGTCGAGCCGTGCGCGCACCTTCGCCAGATAGAGGGCGCGGCCTTCGGGATAGGCGCTGCGCACGGTGGCGGGATCGAAGGCGATGCGGCGGCGGACGAGGTAATTGGCCTTGCCCGTGCAATCAGCCGCCCCGGGATCGCCATAGCGCACCAGCGGCAGGTCGAGCTGGACGGGCCGCACGCCGCCCTGCGGGTTGCCGAAACGGTCGACGGACGCCGAACCGGGGGAGGCGATCGCTATCCGCTCGGCTTTGGGCGGCGCGATGCTGCGGTCGCGCCAGAGCTTGAGGTTGTCGAGCGCCGCCATCGCGATGTCGCGCATCGGCACGTCGGTCGCTGGCGTCCGGCAGGTGAAGGGCGGCGCCCAGCCGGTGTGGCCGTGCGCCTGGAGCTGCATGCCCCAGGCCTGCGCCCAGGCGGGCAGGCCGCTGTCTTGGTGGCTCACCCCGCCCAGTTCGTAGAGGCGGTGACCGCCGACATAGCTGTCGACCTCCGGTCGCTGCGGCAGCGAATTGGTGCGTGCCTCGTTCTCGCTCATCAGTTCGATCACCGGCACGTCGGTCTCGCGCAGGAAGCGCTGGTCCTTCGGCGGCAATTCCGCCTGTGGGTTGATCGGCCCGAAACCGGCGTCGACCGAGTTGGACGAGATGCCGATCAGATAGCCGTCCACAGCCGGCTTGCCGTCAGGCAGGCGGTAACGGTCGTGGAAGCCGTAGTCGATGTACGAGCGCTGGAGGCTGCCGAGGTACGACCAGCCCGACATGTAGAGCCGCTTCGCCCGGAACCGGTCCAGCGGCGCCGGCAGATCGCCGCTGCGCAGGCGCTGGACGGTCTGGCCGATCACGTCCCAGCGGATGCCATCGTCGGGCCAGCTGAACTGGGCATAGCGGGCCTTGTCGAACCACGGCAGGATCAGCGGCGTCGCGACCGGCGCGGCGGGGGTCGAGCGCTGGCGCGTTCCAGGGTCGCCGCCGACCTGGACGATGACATACATGTCGCCGGTGCGCAGCACATAGGGCGCGATCCGCTCCCAATTGTTGCTGCCCCATTGCGGATGGCTGAAGCCCAATTGGACGGTGCCGCTGTAGCGCTTCGCATCGCGCGGGCGGACGACGACGATGCGCGTGGTGTAGGGGATGTTCGCCGTGCGTACGACGGCGCGACCGTCCGCGCCCATGTCGTAGGTGTTGCCGGTGCCGGAAAGGAGATACTCCTCCTGCACGAAGCCGGAGCGCGCGATGGCGTCGCCCTGCGGCGTGCCGGGGAGCGCGGCGGGGGCGTAGATCGCAGACGCGTCCTTGGCCGGGAGCAGCCGGTCGACCGGCGCGGGCGCTGCCGCGATGAGCGCGGCCACACCGGCGAGCAGAGCGATACGCATCCTTATTCTCCTTCTCGGGACATGCCGCGTTCCTTCGGTGGTCGGCGCATGATCCGCGCCGCGCTCCTCGCGATCGCGCTCCTCGCCGCCGCGGCATGCAGCCGCGCGCCGGCCCCAACCTCCACCGGCTTGGTGACTCTGACCTATGCAAGCCCCTATCCGCCCGGCCACCCGTTCAGCCGCGCCGACATCCGGTGGATAACCTACGTCGAGAAGGCATCGGGCGGGCGGCTCACAATCCAGCCGTTCTGGGCGGGCTCGCTACTGTCGAGCGACCAGAGCATGGCGGAGGTCCGCCACGGCGTCGCCGACATCGGCCTGATCACGCCGATCTACGCCCGTGGCGGCGCGCATACCCTGCGTGCGCAATCGGGGTTCTACGGCGGCGTCCGCTCGATCGAGGAGCAGGTCGCGGTCTATCGCTGCCTCGCCGCGACATTCCCGGAGCTGAACAGGGAATTCAGCGGCCTCCATGTGCTCGCCGTGCAGGGCGGAAATTTTCCGGGGGTCGTCACCCGCACCCGCGCCGTGACCAGCCTCGGCGACCTTCGCGGCCTGCGTCTTCGTGCACCTGCCGAGAACCTCGACGTGCTGCGCGCTCTCGGCGCCGACCCGGTCAACATGCCGATGGGCGAAGTCTATTCGGCGCTCGCCAAAGGCGTGATCGACGGCGTCGTCGCCCCAGCCGACACGTTGAAGAGCCTCCACTTCGCCGAGGTCGCCCCGCACTTCGCCTCGTTGCGGGTCAGCCGCGGGGCCATCCGGCGCGGGCGATCGCCGAAGCGCGCTTCCGCAAGCTGCCGCCGAACCTGCAACGCATCCTCGACCAGGCTGCGCCGGTGTGGGAAGCCGCCCTCGCCGACGAGATACTGACGGCAGAGCGCGCCGGCATCGACCTCGGCCGCAGCCACGGCGTGCAGTTCACGACGATGCTGCCCGCCGACCAGAAGCGCTTCGATGCGCTCTACAACGACTATGCCGGCCGTTCCGCCCGCGCCTCACCCGCTTCGGCCCGGACGGCATGCCGCTGTTCCAGGCCGCGCAGCGGCTGATCGCCACCACCCCCGACGGGGCACTCCCCGTCTGCCCGACAGGAAGCCATCCGTGATCGACACATCCACCGAACGCCCGCTGGAGGGCCTGCGCGTCATCGATCTCACCCGCGCGCTCGCCGGCCCCTACGCCACGCTGCTGCTCGCCGGATTGGGTGCCGAGGTGATCAAGGTGGAGGACCCCAAGGGCGGCGACCTCGCGCGCGAGAACAGCCCCTATGTCGGCCGGGACGGCGTGGTGATCGAGCGCGCGCACGACGACGATGTCTCGATCTCGCACCTGTCGCGGGCGCGCGGCAAACGCGGCGTGTCGCTCAACTTCAAGGCACCGGGCGCGCAGGCCGTGTTCCAGGACCTGTGCCGCGGCGCCGACATCGTGGTCGAGAATTTCACCGCCGGCACCGCTGACCGCCTCGGAGTCGGCTATGCCGCGGCCAAGGCCGCCAAGCCCGACATCATCTATTGCTCACTATCCGGCTTCGGTGCCGACGCCTCCGAGGGCGGCAAGGCGATGGACGTCATCATCCAGGCCCTGTCGGGCGCGATGTACACCAGCGGCGAGCCGGGCGCCCCGCCGGTGCGGATGGGCGTTCCGATTGCCGACATGCTCGCGCCGGTGTTCGCGGTGATCGGCATCCTCTCGTCGCTCCAGCAGCGCCATCGCACCAACCAGGGCCAGCACGTCGACGTGTCGATGCTCGGCGCGCTCACCTCCTTCGTCGCGATCGAGAATTGGTCAGCGATGGCGGCGGCGGGGATGCCCTCGCGCACCGGGCTGACCGTGCAGCGGCTGTCGCCATTCGGCGTGTTCGAGTGCGCCGACGGCTATGTCGCGGTAGTCGCGGTGCATGAGCCGCTCGCGCGCGGGCTGTTCCGCGCAATGGGCGAGCCCGAACTGGCCGAGCACCCGCGCTACAAGGGCCGCGACGCGCGCGTCGCCAATGCCGCCGAGCTGGAGGCGCGGATCACCGCCTGGTCGAAGCAGCACCCCGTCGCCTAGGTCGTGAGGCTACTCGACCGCGAAGGCGTACCCGTCGCGCCCGTCCGCCACCCGGAGGATGCGCTGGTCGACCCGCGCGTCGTTGCCCGCGCGGAGACGATGCCGATCGCGCTCCAACATCGACCTGCGCACCGCGGGCGTGCCGATTGAATTCTCCAACGCGCGCACCGGCTTCGACAAGGTGCTGCCGGTCGCGGTCGGCGAGCATAATGCGGGCGTCTACGGCGGCCTGCTCGGCTACGACGCCGACCGGATCGCGGCGCTCAAGAGCGAAGGCGTGATCTGATGCGCGCCGCCGACGCGCTCGCCGCGCTGGCGGCGGCCTATGCCGATCCGGCGGGCGTGGTCGCGCGGGTGCGCTGGGAGGGGCGTCATGCGGGTCGGTGCCGAGAACGCGCATGACGCC
>CAXTNG010000195.1:0-6283 GCA_964245475.1 uncultured Sphingomonas sp.
GCTCACCGCGCGTGGTCCGCGGCTTCTTGCTTTGGAGATTATCGTACACCTGCCGATGCCCGATATCCTTCACACAAGTGGCCGTTCGGAGTAGCTCTAGCGCATCCTCGAACCGGACACTCGTTCAGCTTGGCTTAAAGTCTCGCCGCCCCGCCGTTAGCTGCCCCTCGCGCGCCGTTTCGCTCATCCGCTCCCAGTTGAGCGACTGGACTTTGGCGGTATATTGCGGGTCCTTGCTGCCGGCGGGCTGCCCTCCGGCTCGGCGGGCCACCGACGGTCGCATCGGCGAGGAGTGGCTGCTACACAGCGTGCGGAGACTTTGCGCTGGTGGCATGGGACGACAGCTGCCTCCCGTTCGGGGTTCAAGACGATCCTGCTGGAATGGAGCTCTGCCGCGCGGCTGATCGCGGTCTACGATCGTTGGCAGGGTGGCGCTTGCCTCCTGCGACCAGACCGCCGGATTGCCGCACGTCGGCGCGACCCGACCGCTTCGCAGATTGAAACCGCTCTCCTTCGGGCGTACGGGCTGCACCCGTCCTGAGCTTCAGGATCTGCTGCCACCGGACACCTTGTCGAAATCTCCGGTAGTGGGTCAAAAACAGTCGCTACCGAGCAGGAGGGAGGCTGCGGCGCCGATAGCCAGCAACGTCACGCCGAACGCCAGCGCCCAAGCGAACGGACGACCATACCTTCCGTCCACGTAGCTGATCGCGCTCTCGGCTAAAGCCATGAAGCCCACGTCGTCCATCAAGCGGCGATAGTCGCTTCGCTGAATATCCGCTATTGAAGCAGACACGTCTTCCCGTCCGTGCGGTCACGCGCGCGTGACGTACATCTCCTTCGTCAACCTCCGCGAGATGCCGCGTGCAGATGCACCGTCGGTGGCCTTCCGCGGCTGCGGCCCCACAATCCCGTGGACCCTCGGGCCGCACGCCCCTAAGCGGCCCCCGCAACAAGCAGAGGTAAGACCGTGGCCAACGTCGCCGTGATCGGCGCCCAATGGGGCGACGAGGGCAAGGGCAAGATCGTCGACTGGCTCGCCGAGCGTGCCGACATGGTGGTGCGCTTCCAGGGCGGGCACAATGCCGGGCACACGCTCGTCGTCGGCGACAAGACCTACAAGCTGTCCTTGCTCCCCTCGGGCATCGTCCGCGGCACGCCCTCGGTGATCGGCAACGGCGTCGTGCTCGATCCCTGGGCGCTGCGTGACGAGATCGCGCGGCTCGGCGAACAGGGAGTCCGCGCGACGCCGGAGACGTTGCGCATCGCCGACACTTGCACCCTCATTCTGCCCTTCCACCGCGACCTCGACGCGCTGCGCGAGGACGCGAGCGGCGCGGGCAAGATCGGCACCACGCGGCGCGGCATCGGCCCGGCGTACGAGGACAAGGTCGGCCGCCGCGCGATCCGGGTGTGCGACTTAGCGCATCTCGACCAGCTCGACGCCCAGCTCGACCGCCTGACCGCGCACCACGACGCGCTTCGCGTCGGCTTCGGCGAGCCGCCGATCGACCGCGCCGCGCTGATCGACCAGCTGCGCGAGATCGCCGGGTTCGTCCTCCCCTTCGCCAAGCCGGTCTGGCGCGACCTCAACGAGGCGCGAGCGCGGGGCCGCCGCATCCTGTTCGAGGGCGCGCAGGGCGTGCTGCTCGACGTCGACCATGGCACCTATCCGTTCGTCACCTCGTCCAACACCATCGCGGGCGCCGCGGCGGGGGGATCGGGACTGGGGCCTTCGGGCGTTGGCTTCGTGCTCGGCATCGCCAAGGCGTACACCACGCGTGTCGGCTCTGGCCCGTTCCCGACCGAGCTCGCCGACGAGACGGGGGAACAGCTGGGCCAGCGCGGTCACGAGTTCGGCACCGTCACGGGGCGCAAGCGCCGCTGCGGCTGGTTCGACGCGGTGTTGGTCCGCCAGTCGGTCGCGGTCGGCGGCATCACCGGCATCGCTCTAACCAAATTGGACGTGCTCGACGGCTTCGACGAGGTCCGCCTCTGCACCGGCTACACGCTGCACGGCGAGACGCTCGATTACTTCCCCAGCCACGCCGCCGACCAGGCCGCGGTCGAGCCGGTCTACGAGACGATGCCCGGCTGGCCGGAGACGACCGCGGGGGCACGCAGCTGGGCCGATCTGCCGGCGCAGGCGATCAAGTACATCCGCCGCGTCGAGGAGCTGATCCGCTGCCCGGTGGCGCTGGTCTCGACCAGCCCCGAGCGCCTCGACACGATCCTCGTCCGCGACCCGTTCGCCGACTGAGCATTACTTCGGCGGCTGCTGGCCGACCGGCTCTGGCGATTTGCCCGCGGCGCTGTTGACCAGCGCGGTCGACGGCGACCCGGCGTCGGGCGGCGCAGGCGTGTGCGTGTTCGCCTCGGGCTGCCCGTCCTCGTCGGGCATGGCGGTGTCGTTGGCCGGGAGCTTCTGCTCCTCGGGCCCCTGGCCGACCTGCGCGATCGCGGCGGTGGACAGCGCAAGCACGACGGCGCTGGTAATGGCGGTCAGGCGCATGATGGTTCTCCCAGAGGCGGACAGGAGAACGAGCGCCCGGCGGTCAGCGTTCCCCGCCCGACTCCCCGCATTGCGCACGGTGGAGCAGCATCTGGTCGGCGAGCACAAGCGCCACCATCGCTTCGACCACCGGCACGCCGCGGATGCCGACGCACGGATCGTGCCGCCCCTTGGTTGCGATCTCGGCCGCTTCGCCGGTGCGCGTGATCGTCTCGACCGGGGTCAGGATCGAGCTCGTCGGCTTGAACGCCACCCGTACCCGGATCGGCTGTCCCGTCGCGATGCCCCCGGCGATCCCGCCCGCGTGGTTGGCAAGGAACGCAGGCCCGTCGGTGCCGGGGCGCATCGGATCGGCATTCTGCTCACCGCTGAGCGCCGCGGCCGCGAAGCCATCGCCGATCTCGACCCCCTTGACCGCGTTGATCGACATGCACGCCGCCGCCAGCTCGCTGTCCAGCTTGGCATAGAGCGGCGCCCCCCAGCCGGCAGGCACCCCCGTCGCCTCGCACGCTACGACTGCGCCGAGCGACGACCCGGCCTTGCGCGCGGCATCGACCAGCCCTTCCCAGCGCGCTGCGGCGGCGGCATCGGGGCAGAAGAAGGGGTTGGCGTCGATCTCCGCGTCGTCGAAAGCGGCAGGGTCGATCGCATCGCCGCCGATCGCCTCGACCCAGCCGCGCACGCGCACTTGTGGGGTCACCAGCCGCGCGACCGCTCCGGCGGCCACCCGCGCCGCCGTTTCCCGCGCCGACGACCGCCCGCCGCCGCGATAGTCGCGGAAGCCGTATTTGGCGTCATAGGCGTAGTCGGCATGCCCGGGGCGATACGCCTGCGCGACCTCCGAATAGTCCTTGGAGCGCTGATCGACGTTCTCGATCACCAGGCTGATCGGCGTCCCCGTCGTCCATCCCTCGAACACGCCGGACAGGATGCGCACCGCATCCGGTTCGCGCCGCTGGGTTGTGAAGCGGCTGGTGCCAGGCCGCCGCCGGTCGAGCCACGGCTGGATGTCGGCTTCCGAAAGCGCGATCCCCGGCGGGCACCCGTCGACCACCGCGCCGAGCGCAGGCCCGTGGCTCTCCCCCCAGGTGGTGAACCGGAAGACGCGCCCGAAGGTGTTGACGCTCACGCGGCGTTGGCCGGTGTCCTGACCACCCAGCGGTTGGTAAGTAAGGTCGCTACCGCGATATCCTCGTCGATCTCTTCCCAGTGGATCCCGCTGGGCGAAAGGAAGAAATCCTCGCGCGACTCCGGCGTCGCGTGCAGGAGCCGCGGGAACCACGCCAGCGGGACACCGATGGTACGCCCGTCTTCCAATGTGACCCACATCGAGTCCTCGTCAAACCTGACGCTCGTCGGCTCGGGCGAAGAATGCGTTCCACTCACGTTCGATCTCCTCCCGCCGATGCACGACAATCTCTTCGATCAAGCGCATCTCTCGCGGGTTCAGTCGGCGATTATACGCGATGCGAACCACAGGATACAGCCATAGCTTTGCGTTGCCGCCCGGCCGCGAAACATGGATGTGAACCGGCTCGCGCGGGCTTCCCTCGAATGAGTAGAAATGAAAGCGATAGCCCGCCTCCCGGAAGATGACCGGCACTTCTTACACCAGCGCGATGTCGGGTGCGTCCTCCGCCTTCATGCCGATGACGTTGTAGCCGGCGTCGACATGGTGAGTTTCGCCGGTCACGCCGCTCGCCAGGTCGCTAAGCAGGTACAGCCCGGCGCCGCCGACGTCCTCGATGGTGACGTTGCGCTTCAGCGGCGCGTTCAACTCGTTCCACTTCAGGATCAGGCGGAAGTCGCCGATGCCGCTCGCCGCCAGCGTCTTGATCGGCCCCGCCGAGATCGCGTTGCAGCGGATGCCCTGCCGGCCGAGGTCGACCGAGAGGTATTGCACGCTTGTTTCCAGCGCCGCCTTGGCGACGCCCATGACGTTGTAATGCGGGATCACCTTCTCGGCACCATAGTAGGACAGCGTCAGCAGGCTGCCGCCCTCCCGCATCATCCGGGCCGCGCGCTGTGCCACCGCGACGAAGGAATAGACGCTGATGTTCATCGTCAGGAGGAAATTGTCGAGGCTGGTGTCGATATAGCCGCCGCGCAGCTCGTTCTTGTCGGAGAAGCCGATCGCGTGGACGACGAAGTCGATCGTCGGCCATTGCGCCGCCAGCTCGGCGAAGGTCTGGTCGAGCGCCGCCATGTCGGACACGTCGCACTCGAACAGCCGCGCCACGCCCAGCTGCTCGGCCAGCGGGCGGACGCGCGTTTCCATCATCTCGCCCTGGTAGGAGAAGGCGAGCTCGGCGCCGGCCTCCGACAGCTTCTTGGCGATGCCCCAGGCCAGGCTCCTGTCGTTGGCGAGCCCCATGATCAGCCCGCGCTTGCCCGCCATCAACCCGTTCACGCTCCGCCCCTTACGCTGCCGCCGGCTGCGGGTCCTCTACGCGCGGTTCGGGGGGTTCCGCCAGCCCCGCGTTCAGGTGCGCGCCGAACACGAAGCCCAGGCCGATGGTGTAGAAGAACAGCAGCATCACCACCACGCCCGCGAGGCTGCCGTAGGTAAGGTCGTAGCCGCCGAGCTGCCCCAGCACCACCGGCAGCAGCGCGGTCATCGACACCCACCACACTGCGGTGAACAGCGCGCCGGGCCATTTGCGGCAATTGCTGTAGCGGTATTTGGACGGCGTCACCGAATAGAACAGCACATACAACGCGCCGAACATGATCACCCCCGGCACCAGCCGCGACAGCCCGATCCAGCCGGCGATATGCTCGGCCCAGGGCAGCAGGTGATAGACGAACTGCTCGGCCGCGGTGAGGATGCCCTGCGCAAGAAAGCTCAGCAGCACGATAAGGACCGAGGCGATGATCGCTACCGACGTGCGCAGCCGTACCTTGAGGAAGGAGGAGCTGCTCTTGGTGCCATAGGCGCGACGGAAGATGTCGCGGATCGTCTCGACGAAGTTGCTCACCGTCCACAGGCCCACCAGACCGCCGAGCCACAGCAGCGAGCCGGTCCGGGCGGTCAGCACGTCGGCGATCGGCTTGCGCAGCAGGTCGGCGACGTCGTGCGGCAGGACATGGAGGAAGGCGATCACCGCGCGCTGCGTCTCCGCGCTCTGCCCCAAGGCCGAGAGCACCGCGGCGGCGGTGATGAAGAAGGGGAACAGCGTCATCAGCGCGAGATAGGCAAGGTTGCCCGCGTGGATGAACCCGTCGTTGTAGACGCCGAGCGCTGCGCGCTTGACCACCTCGAACGCGGCGCTGCCCGGCCGGACCTTCGCCCATCCCTGGTCGAGCCGGCGGCGTGCGGCGCCGTGGTGATGAGCGCGGTCTTCGGGGGTCAGGCCGCTGGTCTCTTCGGTCATGCTGGGCGTCAGACGCCCATCGACGCCCGGGGGTTCCCCCCATCGCCTTGCCAGCTCTCGACAAACTGCTCGAGCGCGGCATCGCCCGCCGGTATCGCAATCTGCAAGGTGACCAGCTGGTCGCCCCGCCCGCCGCCCTTCCGGGCGAAGCCCTTGCCCTTCAGGCGCAGCGTCTTGCCCGAACTGGTGCCCTTGGCGACGGTCAGCATCACCGGCTTGTCGACCGTCGGCACCTTGACCTGTCCGCCCTTCACCGCCTTGTCGAGCGTGATCGGCAGGTCGAGGCGGACATCGTCGCCGTCGCGGGTGAAGACGCGGTGCGGCTGCACCTCGATGGTGACGATCGCGTCGCCCGGGCCGCCGGGGCCGGGCTCGCCCTTGCCCGACAGGCGCATCT
>CAXTNG010000195.1:6293-6631 GCA_964245475.1 uncultured Sphingomonas sp.
GAACCCGCCGCCGCGCCCGCCCGAGTTGAACAGCCCTTCGAAGATGTCGCTCATGTCGGGGCCGTCTTCGCCACCGAAGTCGAAGCCCTGCGGGCGAAAGCCGCCGCCCGGCCCAGGACCCGGGCGGGGCCCGCCGGCGCCGAAGCCGAACGGCGCCGCGGGGTTGCCGTCGCCGTCGATCTCGCCGCGGTCGAAGCGCGCGCGCTTGTCCTTGTCGGAGAGCAGGTCGTAGGCGTTGGTCACATGGCTGAAGCGCTCGGCCGCCTTCGGGTTGTTGAGCTTCTCGGCCAGCCGCTCGCGGATCAGCACGAAGTTGCGCCGGCGCGCTGCGCCGATCG
>CAXTNG010000196.1:0-6621 GCA_964245475.1 uncultured Sphingomonas sp.
AAGTGAAGTCGCCCGAATATGAGGACGCCTTCTTCCGCGACACGATCGGCTATTCAATTGGCACGCTCGGCATTCACCGCCTCGGCCTGTTCCTGGCGCTGAACGCCGGGTTCTGGAGCGCGGTGTGCATCATCATCTCGGGGCCGCTGTGGACACGCGGCTGGCCCGAATGGTGGACCTGGTGGCTCAACCTGCCGATCTGGTCGTGAGGGGAGAGGGCTGATGGCACGCTACCAGAACATCTTCACCCAGGTTCAGCTGCGCGGCCCGCTCGAAGCCGGTCCCAGGCTCCCTGGCGGCAGCTTCGACCGGATCGGGCGCGGCTCGTACAATTACTGGTTCGGCAAGCTGGGCGCCGCGCAGGTCGGCCCGATCTACCTCGGCAAGCTCGGCCTAGCGAGCCTCGCCTGCGCCTTCCTCGCGTTCGAGATCATCGGCCTCAACATGATGGCGAGCGTGAACTGGAACCCGATCCAGTTCGTCCGCCAGCTTCCCTGGCTGGCGCTTGAACCGCCGGGGCCGCAGTGGGGCTTCACCCTGTTCGTGCCGCTGGCCGAAGGCGGCTGGTGGCAGTTCGCCGGCTTCTTCATGTCGTCGGCGCTGATCCTGTGGTGGCTCAGGACCTTTCGCCGCGCCAAGGCACTCGGGCTCGGCAATCACGTCGCCTGGGCGTTCGCCGCGGGCATCTTCCTGATCCTTACGCTCGGCTTCATCCGGCCGCTGCTGATGGGAAGCTGGGCGGAGGCGGTGCCGTTCGGCATCTTCCCGCACCTCGATTGGACCGCGGCCTTCTCGATCCGCTACGGTAACCTCTTCTACAACCCCTTCCATTGCCTCTCGATCGCCTTTCTCTACGGCTCCACGCTGCTGTTCGCGATGCACGGCGGCACCATCCTCGCGACCGGCCGCTACGGCAGCGAGCGCGAGATCGAGCAGATCACCGACCGCGGCACCGCCTTCGAGCGTGGCGCGCTGTTCTGGCGTTGGACGATGGGGTTCAACGCCACCGCGGAATCGATCCACCGCTGGGCCTGGTGGTTCGCGATCCTCACCCCGATATCGGGTGCGATCGGCATCCTGCTGACCGGTACCGTGGTCGACAATTGGTATCTCTGGGCGGTCCAGCACCAATATGCGCCCGGCTATCCGATCACGGGCACCATCGATCCTGCCACCCTGCCGGGAGCACCGCGATGAGCGCTTGGGCGACGAGGCTGACCACGATCGCAGGCGTCGGCGCCGCCGCGGCGCTGCTCGCCGGGTGCGAGCTCGGGCCCAAGGCGACCCAGCAGACGGGCTATCGCGGCGCCGGGCTCGACCAGATCGCCGACGTGCACCATGCGCTGAAGTCGGCGGCAATCCCGGCCGCGCCCTATGCGCTCCCGGACGACAGCGGCCCGCGCGCGGCGGAAAGCTACCAGAACGTCCAGGTGCTGCGCGACGTCAGCACCGAGCGCTTCAACCACCTGATGGCCGAGCTGAACCAATGGGTCGCGCCGCCCGAGCAGGGCTGCAACTACTGCCACAACCCCAACAACATGGCGTCCGACGAGAAGTACACCAAGGTTGTCGCGCGGCGCATGCTGCAGATGACGCGGAACATCAACACGAAGTGGGCGAGCCACGTCAAGGAGACGGGCGTCACCTGCTACACCTGCCATCGCGGCAATGCCGTGCCCGAATACCGCTGGGCGATCGCCGAGGGCACGCCGGAGCCGGGCAGCATCCTGGGCAACAAGCACGGCCAGAACACGCCCAACAAGAACGTCGGCTATGCCTCGCTGCCCTACGACCCGTTCGCGCAATATCTGAACGGCAACGCCAACATCCGTGTCGCCAGCGACAGCCCCTATCCGTCCGCCGAGCATAAGGTGTCGATCAAGGCGGCCGAGCAGAGCTACGGGATGATGATGCACATCAGCTCGGCCTTGGGCGTCAACTGCACCTATTGCCACAACACCCAGTCGTTCCGTGCCTGGGACCTCAGCCGGGCGCAGCGCGCCACCGCCTATTACGGCATCCGCATGGTGCGCGACGTCAACGGCCAGTATATCGGCCCGCTGCAATCGACTTTCCCGGCCTATCGCAAAGGCCCGCACGGCGACCCCTACAAGGTAAATTGCACCACCTGCCATCAGGGGCTTTCCAAACCGTTGGGCGGGGTCAGCATGCTCGACCAGGCACCGGCGCTACGCGGTGCGGCGGTTGTCGCCGCGGCGCCGGCGGAAGGTGGTCCGGGCGCCTCGACGGCAGTGCCGCAGGCGTTCCGCAAGCCGGGCGCGATGACCGACAACAAATAGCCGCCGCGCAACCTCTCCGGAGCGCGGCGAAATGATGCGCAACCACCCGCTTCGTGTTGGGCTGTCGGAAGAGATGCACCTCCGCCGCCCGCCGCGCTTCACCGCGCCATGCCGGCTGATGCAGCTGATCGCGACGCTCGGCCAAGGCGCCGAGACGCGCGAGCACGTCGACGCGCTCGCCGCCGAGGCCCGGGTGATCGTTCCGCCCGGCGCCAGATATGCGGTGCTCGGCTTCGGCAACGTGACGCTCGTCTGGGAGCGGCACAGCGAGTTCGCGAGCTATACTTTGGTGCGAGAGGGCGCGTTCGACGAGCCGTTCGACCCCACGCATTTCGGGCCGGTACTCGCGCGGGTCACCGCGGACCTGCCCGGCGAGGTCATCCGCGCGACCCAGATTGCGCTCGCCGCGCCGGAGACGCCCGATCCGGACCGGCTCGGCCGCTGGTTCGCCGAGGAGGCGCTGGTGGTGTGCGAGGTCGCGGGTGGGAAGGCGCGGATCGTCTCCGACTTCCGGCTGAACGACGACGGCTACGGCCGGCTGCTGGTGCTCGACCGCGGGCTCATGGGCGACGAGGCGCCGTTGCTCATCGTTCGCCTCCAGGAGCTCGGCAACTACCGCAACATGGCGCTCCTCGGCCTGCCGCTGGCGCAGCGCCTGACACCGGACGTGTCGCGCCTGGAGTCGCGGCTGGCAGCGCTCACCCGCGAGGTGTCGGAACGCACGTCGGGTGACGACGCGCTGCTCGACGAGCTCACCTATCTATCGGCCGAACTGGCCCGGCTCGCTGCCGAGACCCGCTACCGGATGAGCGCGACGCGTGCCTATGCCCAGCTCAGCAGCGACCGTCTCTCGAGCCTGCGCATCGCCGCGGTGCGCGGCTATCAGACGCTCGCCGACTTCACCGAGCGACGGCTGACGCCTGCCGTCAGGACCTGCGAATCGTTCACCGCCCGGTTGGAGGACCTCCAGCAGCGCGTCGCCTGGACCAGCGAAGTGCTGCGCACGCGCGTCGACATCGCCCTCGCCCGGCAGAACCGCGACCTGCTCGGCTCGATGGACCGGCGCACCAAGGTGCAGTTGCGGCTCCAGCAGGCGGTCGAAGGACTGTCCGTGGTCGCGATCAGCTATTACCTCGTCGGGCTGGTCGGCTATGTCGTCGCGGGCATCCCGGCCCTGCCCCACGCGACCGCGGTCGCTGTCGCGGTCCCGCTGGTGCTCCTCCTCGTCGCCCTCGCCGTTCGCCGCGTCCACCGCAACCTGGCTGAGCCGCCGGGCTAGAGCGGGATGACATGACGCAGACCCCTCCCGTTCAATTTCATGTCATCCGATTCTAATGCCCGCCCTCGACCCAAGGCACGCCCGCCTCGCGGAACGCCTCCGCCAGCGCCGCCTCCAGGTCGACCGCTTCCCATCGCCGCATCGGCTCGAAATGCGCGACCAGTTCGGGCACCAGCCGCACGCCGAACCGCTTCACCGCGCTGCTCGCCTTGTACCCCGCCTTGTGCTGGTCGAAGCGCCAGTCCGGGTCGCGGGCGGTCTGGCCGACGTACAGGCCCCACCTCTCACGCTGCCTCGAGTCGTGGAGCAGGATGACATAGACCATATGCACCGCCCCACTCTCGCCGCCGGTGGTCGTGCGGAGCGTCCGCGCGGCTTTCGCTGCCGCCGCCATCCAGGGCGGCGCGGTCAGCGGCTGAGGCGGCGCCGGTTGGCGGCGACTGCCTTGCCGTAATGGCGGAGCGCCGTCTGCGTACTCGACAGCGGCGTTCCGCGCACGTCGTCGACCAGCTTGGCCTGCAACTGCAGCGCGGCCTGCACCTTCTCCGCCACCATCAGGCGCGCCTCCGCCGCACCCGCATCGCCGCCGCCCGCGATCTTCGCCACCCGCATCGCAATTACGCTCGACGCATCGAAACCCAGCCGCCATGCGTCCAGGCAGACGCCGGTCCACCCCTTCAACTGCGACGCGGTCATACTCTTACCTTCGATGTTGCCTCGCCTTCATAGGCGGTCTGCCGCGACGATCCTAGCACCCGCCGCGTTCAGAGTTCCGAACGCACCTGCGCGTGCGCCAGCACCGCAAACAGCCCGGTGCCGCCCAGGATGTTGCCGAGCAGAGCGGGGAGAATGAAGCCCGTGACCGCGAAGCCCCAGCTCGCCGTACCGGTCGTCGCGAGCAGCCACGCTTCTGCCGACCCTGCGATGACATGGCTGAAGCCGGCGAGCGACACGACGTAGGTGAGCAGGGCGACGACCCAGATCTCCTGCCCGCGCACGCTCGGCAGCACCCAGGCGACGGTGGCGAGGATGAAGCCTGCGGGAATGCCCTGGAGAAACACCTGCTGCGGCGTTTCCTCGATCAGCTTGCGGCTCACCCCGACCATAGAGTTGAGCAGCTCGGGCGAGACGAGGCCCGCGTGCGGCATCATCAGCGCGACCGCCAATGTACCCGCCATGTTCGCGCCGAACACCGCCGCCCATAACCGGAGCGTCCGGCCGAGACTCGCCCAGCTCGGCTGGGTCGCAAGCGGTAGCACCGCGGTGATCGTGCTTTCGGTGAACAGTTGCAGCCTGCCGAGAATGACGACGACGAAGCCGACGCTGTAGCCGAGCTCGGCGACGGCCTCGCGCGAGTCGCTCTGCGGCAGGCGCATCATCAGCGCGCCCTGGACGATCACCGACATCCAGATCGACACGCCCGCCGCAAACCCGGACCAGAGGAGCGAGGCGATCGGCCGCTCCAGCTCCTCCACCCCCTGCTGACGGACGATCTCATGCACCACGCGCGCGGGGGTCGACTTGCGATCGGCGACCTCCTGACGCTCCTCGTCGCTCAGGTCGGGCGGCTGGCGGTCGGCAGCCGCCTCGCTCATCGCGCAGCGATCGCGGCGAAGCTCTGCCGCACGGCGGGCGGCTGTGCGGCGTAATAGCGCGCGACCGCGGCGATGTCGTCGTCGCCGAGCTTGCCCGCGATCGCCGGCATCGGGTTGGCCGTGTCCGCCCCGCCGCGACCGCCGCCACGGAAGACGCGCATCTGGTTAACGATGTACCAGGCGCCCTGCCCTTCGAGCAGCGGATAGGCCTTGGCCGCAGCCCGGGTGACGCCGTGGCAGCCGGCGCAGGGCCCCAGCCCACGCTTCGGGTCGCCGACCAGCGCCAGCCGCTGGCCGAGCGGGTCCGCCGCTCTCGCCGCCTCCGTCGCCTGCCGCGGGAGCTTGGAATAATAATCCGCAAGCGCATCGATCTGGCGCGGCGACAGGCTGCTCGCGATCACCCGCATGAAGCCGCTCTCCCGCCGTCCGCTCGCGAACGCGAGGAGCGAGTCGCGCAGATAAATGCGGTCCTGGATCGAGAGGTTGGGGAACACCCCGCCCCCGGCGCCTGTCTGGCCATGGCAGCGGGTGCAGGTCGCGACGGGGTCGCTGACCAGCGCAGGATCGCCGCCGAAGCCATAGGCAGGCCAGCGGTACGCGTAGCTGGTCGCCGGCGGTTCGTTCGCGTTGAGGAAAGCGTAGCCGCGGCCCTTCACCGGCGGCCCGAACGCCCTGGACGGGTCCGGTGCGCTGTCCCGCGGCGTGATCGCGAGCGTACGGAAGGTCTCGGGTGACATGTGCGGCAGCGCGCGCAGGAACGCGACCATGTGCCACACCTCGTCCTCGCGCCCGTTTGCTGGCCAGCTGGGCATGGCACTGTATTTGACGCCGGCATGGACGATCCGGAACAGCTCGCGCGGCGAGAAGGCGTTGCTGGGGTCGAGCAGGTCGGTGGCGAGATACTGCGGGCGCGGGTGCATCGACAGCACCACCGGGCTCTGCCCCAGCCCCGGCCCGCCGTGGCAATTCGCGCAGACCTGGCCGTAATAGGCCGCACCCGCCGCGACGCGCGACGGGCTGTCGAGGTCGGGCGGTGGGTTAGGCCCTTCGTGCGAGGCGGTCGAGCGCTCGAAGGTGTAATGCAGGAAGCGCGCCCAGCCGTCGGGGTGAGGCTTGCGCGCCGACAGGTCCACCGACCCGCTGACCACGATCGCGGTCGCCACCAGCAACGCGGCAACGCCGGCGACGACGGTCGGGCCGACCCATTGCGTCCAGCGTAGCGGAAACAGATACCGCAGCATGACTGCCCAAAGCCGGGCCGGCAACTTTGTTCCCCAGCCGTAACGTGCCGGGCGTCGGCGGGCGCAGCAAGGGCGCCGCCGTCAGCCGGCGCCGCGGCCCGGCAGCATGCGGAACAGCTCGCCGTCGCGGTCGATCAGCTGGTGCTTCCATGCGGCGGCGACATGCAGCGCGATCAGCGCGGCGAAGCCGTAGGCGAGCACGACAT
>CAXTNG010000197.1:0-6565 GCA_964245475.1 uncultured Sphingomonas sp.
TCGGCACCCGGACACGGGCCAGTTTCAGCCCGTTGGGGCGCTCCACCGCGTCGATCACCTGCCCGACCGGATCGGCGAGCCGCGCGACCGCTTCCACCCCGTCCGCCATGTCCGCGACGCGCGCCGGGTCGAGCCGCAGGCGGTCCAGCATCGCACCGGAAAGCCCTGCGTCGGCGGCGCACGCCATGTCCTCGGCGTTGGCGGTGAGGATCGCCTGCTCAGCGTCGCGCAATGCGTCGGCGGCGCGCGCGATCGCCGCCTGCTTGGCCGATGTCGGCGCACGAGCAAGCACCTGCGCGGCGGCGCGGGCGCGGGCGCCCATGGCGGCGATCAGGGCTTGCGGGCTCTCGTCCATCCGCGCGCCGCTATCACGGTCGAGCGCTCTCGCCGACCCTAGCAAGGCCGCTAGAATGCGCGGCCATGTCGGGGGAAATGGCGGCGATCGGGGATGGCGAGCGCGGGCTGTGCCGCAATTGCGGGACGCGGCTGGCCGGCGCGCATTGCCATGCCTGCGGTCAGGCGGGGCACGTCCACAGCACCGTCGGCGCGATCGGGCACGAGCTTGCGCACGGCGTGTTCCACTTCGAGGGCCGGATTGTGCGCACGCTGCCGATGCTGGTACTGCACCCGGGCGCACTCACCCGCCGCTATATCGCGGGCGAACGGATGCGCTTCGTCTCGCCACTGGCCTTGTTCCTGTTCACCGTGTTCCTGATGTTCGCGGTGGTGGCGAACCTGCCGGGAAGTGTTGGCGGCGGGTTGGACGATATCACGGCGGCTGGCGGGGTGGAGCGCGCACGCGCGGATGTCGATGCCGAGCTTGCGCGGGTGCGCGCCGATGTGGCGCGCGACGAGCAGCGGCTGACCGAGCTTCGGCGCAAGCCCGGCGTCGATCCAGGCGAGCCGGAGCGGATCGCCGCGCGGCTGGCGGAGCGGCGGCAAACCGTCGTAGGTCTCGAACGGGCGCAACAGGTGCTGCCCGCGACCGGCACAGCGGCGGTGCCGAAGGCCGAGTCGTGGATCGACGCCAAGTGGCGGCACGCCAAGGAAAACCCCAAGCTGCTGCTCTACAAGCTCAAGAGCTCGGCCTATAAGTACAGCTGGGCGCTGATCCCGCTGTCGCTGCCCTTCATCTGGCTGCTGTTCCCGTTCCGCCGCGATGTCGGGCTGTACGACCATGCGGTGTTCGCGACCTATTCGCTGAGCTTCATGTCGCTGCTGGTCGTCGTGCTGGCGGTGCTGTCGGCGCTCGGCGTGTCCGACGGCTTGGTGCTGCCTGCGGCCTTCCTCGTGCCGCCCATCCACATCTACAAGCAGCTGAAGGGCGCGTACGGGTTGTCGCGGCCGGGCGCCTTGTGGCGGACGGCGTGGATGCTGGTCTTTGCGCTGTTCGCCTCGATGGCGTTCGCGCTGCTGCTGCTGACGGTGAACCTGGCCGAGTAGCGCGGTCAGCGGCAGGGGAAGTGGCCGGCCATGACGCGGGCGATACCGTCCTTGAGCGGCAAGGCACGCTGCTGGCGCGGAGGGATGCCGTTGAGCGCATCGACGACCTCCTCGACCGAGGGGTCGGGCTCGTCCTCGGGCTTGCAGTAGATCGGCCGCTTGCCGGCGCGGGCCCGCGCGGCGTTGTCGGCCTTCATCTCGCGCACCGCCTGCTTCGCCTCGGCGCGGAGCTGGGGCATGTCGGGCGAGAGCATGCCGAGCACGCCCTGGTCGCGGATCGGGTTGGCGCGGGCGAGGAAGCTCGCGACGGTCGGACCGGCGGATGCGGGCGCAGCGAAGGTGACGAAGGTCGCGCACATCGTCGCATAGGCAATCGGACGCAGCATGGGCCGGCTCCCTGGTGGAGAGCCGGCCCATGCCGCTGTCTTTATTGCGCTTCGCTGAACGCTACGCCCCCTGCGGCGCGGGGGTGCCGAACGGGCCCGGACCGCGGCGGGTCTTGGGGATCGAGGTGCCGGCGCGGGGGACGGAGGACGACTTGGGACCGGTGTCGCGGCCCAGGTCGTCGCCCGCGATCAGGCGCTTGATCTCGTCGCCCGACAGCGTCTCGTACTCGAGCAGCGCACCGGCTAGCAGATGAAGCTGGTCGACATGCTCGGTCAGTACGTCCTTGGCGCGGTTGAGCCCGCCCTCGACGATCGACTTGATCTCGTCGTCGATCAGCTGCGCGGTAGCATTCGACATGCGCACCGGCTGCGACGACGAATAGCCGAGGAACGATTCGCCTTCGGGCTGCGCATATTCGACGGGACCGACCTTGTCCGACATGCCCCATTTGGTGACCATGTCGCGCGCCAGGCCGGTGGCGTATTGGATGTCGCTGGAGGCGCCGCTCGACACCTTGTCGTAGCCGAAGATCACTTCCTCGGCGACGCGCCCGCCCATCGCGACCGCCAGGTTCGCGTACATCTTGTCGCGGTGATAGCTGTACGAGTCGCGCTCGGGCAGCCGCATCACCATGCCCAAGGCGCGGCCGCGCGGGATGATCGTCGCCTTGTGGATGGGGTCGCTCGCCTGCTCATGGATCGAGACGATGGCGTGACCCGCCTCGTGATAGGCGGTCATCCGCTTCTCGTCCTCGGTCATCACCATCGAGCGCCGCTCGGCGCCCATCATGACCTTGTCCTTGGCCTCCTCGAACTCGGCCATCGCGACGAGGCGCTTGCCCTTGCGCGCCGCGGTCAGCGCCGCCTCGTTGACGAGATTGGCGAGGTCCGCACCAGAGAAGCCGGGCGTGCCGCGCGCGATCGTGCGGGCATCAACGTCGGGCGCCAGCGGCACCTTCTTCATATGCACTTCAAGGATCTTGATGCGGCCCTCGATGTCCGGGCGCGGCACGACGACCTGGCGGTCGAAGCGGCCGGGACGGAGCAGCGCGGGGTCGAGCACGTCGGGGCGGTTGGTCGCCGCAACGATGATGATGCCCTCGTTCGCCTCGAAGCCGTCCATCTCGACCAGCAGCTGGTTGAGCGTCTGCTCGCGCTCGTCGTTGCCGTTGCCCAGGCCCGCGCCACGATGACGGCCGACCGCGTCGATCTCGTCGATGAAGACGATGCACGGCGCGGACTTCTTCGCCTGCTCGAACATGTCGCGCACCCGGCTGGCGCCGACGCCGACGAACATCTCGACGAAGTCGGAGCCCGAGATGGTGAAGAACGGCACCCCCGCCTCGCCGGCGATCGCGCGGGCGAGCAGGGTCTTGCCGGTGCCAGGCGAGCCGACGAGCAGCGCGCCTTTGGGGATCTTGCCGCCGAGCCGCGCGAACTTGGACGGGTCCTTCAGGAACTCGACGATCTCGACCAGCTCCTCACGCGCCTCGTCGATGCCGGCGACGTCATCGAAGGTGACCTTGCCCTCCTTCTGCGTCAGGATCTTGGCGCGGCTCTTGCCGAAGCCCATCGCGCCCGAGCCCGAGTTGCGCTGCATCTGGCGGAGCACGAAGAAGGCAATACCCATTAGCAGGACGAACGGCAGCGACTGGACGAGGATATACTGCCAGATCGAAGGACCGTCCTCGGCGCGCGCGGTGAAGGTGACGCCCTTGTCGCGCAGCTTGTTGATCAGCTGCGGGTCGGTGACGGGAAGCGTCTTGAACTTCTCGCCCGAGGTCAGCGTGCCGGTGATCTGGTCGCGGCTGATCGCGACGTCCTTGACCGTGCCCTCGTCGACCTTGTCGAGGAAGGTCGAATATTCGATGCCGGTGCCGGCAGCCGCCCCGGTCTTGCCGTCGATCAGGGTGACGAACAACGCCAGCGCGAGCAGGATGCCCACCCAGATCAGCAGGCTCTTCATCCACGGATTGGGGCCGCCTCTGTTCCCCGAGCCGTCTGGCTGCTTGTCGTTGTCGCTCATGGCGGACAAGATAAGCGAGGCTGCGTTAATGGCAATGGAACAATGGCGCCGCCGGGCCACCGGAAATGCCGATCCGGCGCATGTCGAACCGGATCGGATCAGAATGGATCGGTCGGCGCTCGACACTGGCCGGTCGCATTGGCATCCTCCGCCGACTCCGTCTGTGGCGTTTTGCGTGTTCGTCAACGCGCTGCCGGGCTTGCCCGGTATGCGACAAGGGAGATGGCCATGAGCAAGGCGTACCGCCGGCACGCGATCGGGATGGGGCTGATGCTCCTGATGTGCCAGTTCGGACCGAGCGTCGCGCAAGGCGTGTCGGTGCTGGGCGAGGTCAAGCCGCCGGATATGAAGGGCGATTTCAAAGGCAAGGACGTGCCAGTCGCGATCAACCTGAGCGGCATTGCCTGTGCCGAACCTCCAGGCGCGGCGCAACGGACGTGCCTGGTCATCGACGATGAAGGGCGCTTCGCGCAGACGGCGCAGCTTGGGCCGGATACGCTCACTCCCGGACAAGCAGGCGATCTGATCGGCAAAGATTCCTCTCCGACGACGGTCGGCAAGCTTCTTCCCCGCAAATGCGGTACGGAGAAGGCGTTCGAGTTCAAGGAGTTCGACGGTGAAGCGGTCGCCTTCGGCGGAGGCCGCTATTATGTCGTCGGATCGCACGGCTGCGCGCGCAATGCCGAGGCGTTCCGCCCCTCATCGTTCATCCTCGCACGTGTCGCGGTCGGGGCGACCGGCACGCCGGTGGTGGAGGCGACCAGCTATCGCTTGTCCGACGCGATCCTGTCTCAGCCTAAGCTGGCGCCATTTTACGCCAAGAAACTGAACAGCGCCAAAGGGCTCAACGTCGAGGGGCTCGCCGTGGTGGGCGACGACCTCTACGCCGGGCTGCGCGCGCCCTCGCTCGGGGGCACCGCCTTTCTCCTGCGCACCAGCGTCGCGGCGCTGTTCGCGGCGGACCATGCGCCGCTGGCGGCCAGGAGCGAGACGATCCCGATGCAATTGGGCGAGGGCCTGGGCGTTCGCGACCTGGCGGCGATGCCCGACGGCCGGCTGCTCGTGCTGGCGGGACCGTCGGTAAAGGAGGATGTGCCGTACCGGCTCTTCGCCGTCGGATTGCACGGCGGCGCTGTCGCGCCGCTGGGCGCGCTGCCGCCGTTCAAGGACAGCAAGGGCGAACCGGCCAAGGCGGAAGCGGCGCTGGTGGTCCGATCGGCGCCGGGCCGGCTCGACGTCCTGATCCTGTTCGATGGCCTTCCCAACGGTGGACCGCGCACCTTCTGCGTACCGTTGCAGCCCGGGCCAGTGGACGTCTGCAAGCCGATGTAATCCGACTCGAAAGCCGAGCTATCCGCGTCGCGGCGGGGCGCGGCGGAAGGTCCAGGCGGGAACGTCGCCCGCGAGGTCCATGTGGCAGGCGACATGGCCCAGCGTCGACGCCTGCCCATTCTCCAGCCGTTCGATCAGCCCGGTCACCTCGCTGCCGCGCGGAGCGATGGCCGGGTCGACCCGCTGCAGGCAGCGCTCGACCAGGCGGCGCCTGACCTCTTCGGGCAGGAGCCAGGGCTTGAGGATCGCCTGACGGTCGCCGAATCGGCAGTGCCGCTCCTCGGCGATGTCGGCGGCCCATTCGATCGCCTCGTCGGCCTGCGCCAGCGCCGCGGCACTGCGCGCGGCCATGACGGGGTCGAGCCAGTCGGCACCGGCAAGGTGCTTGCGCAGCCGCGCGCGGTCGAAGCGGTCGTCGGTGTTGGACGGGTCGTCGGCCGCGGTGATCCCGGCCGCGGCGACGATCCCCGCCAATTCGTGCGACCGCCAGCCGAGCAGCGGGCGGACGATCTTCTCCGACACGCCGCGGACCCCCGCGAGCCCGCGCACACCCGCCCCGCGGTTGAGCCGCATGACGATCGTCTCGAGCTGGTCGTCGGCGTGGTGCGCGGTGACGATCCAGCGGGCGCCGACCTCCTCCGCCAGCGCCTCCAGCAGCTCGTAGCGCAGCGCGCGGGCACGGGCGGACAGATTGGCCGTGCCGCCCGCCCGCTCGGGCAATTCGCCGGTCAGGATGCGGTGCTCGATGCCGCAGGCGCGGGCGAGATCGGCGGCGCGGCCCGCTTCCGCGGATGAGGCGGCGCGCAGCTGGTGATCGACCGTCGCCGCGATCGGCGGCGTGATCGATTGCTGCAGCCCCGCCATCAGCAGCAGCAATGCGCTGCTGTCCGGACCGCCGGAGAGCGCGATCACCGCGCGGTCGGCGCAGCGCGCCTTTGTCAGGGCGTGCCAGTCCCTGCTGAACCGCTCGACCAGCGCCGGGTCAGGCGGCGGCAGCACCACCCGTCACTCGCACTTCGCCGCCGTGCGCCCCTTGGCAATGTCCGCCTTCATGCCCGCGCTGACCTTCGCCCCGTAAACATCAGTCAGCTCGCCATAGACCTTGCACGCATCGGCGGGACGCTTGAGCGTCATCAGCGCCTGGGCGAGATAGTAGAGGCTCTCGGAGGCGCGCTCGCCGTCGGGCAGCGCCTTGTAATTGTCGTAGAAGCTTTTCGCCGCCAGGCTCGGCTTGCCCTCGTCGAGATAGGCGCGGCCGAGCAGATTGCCGGCGTAGCTGGCGCGGCGGTGCCTGGGATAGTCGGTCGTGACCTTCCTCAGCTGGGCCTCGGCTTCGGGGTAGAGCTTGGCGGCCCAGAGGCGGTAGCCGTAGGAATAT
>CAXTNG010000198.1:0-6518 GCA_964245475.1 uncultured Sphingomonas sp.
GGCGCCATGCCGCGATGCACGGCCCCCGGCCAAGTGAAAATTGGGTCATGCCGCGGCGGAAGTGGACCAAAGCGGACGCCCTCGCGGCGGCCACCCGGCGCGGACGTTTACGAAGGTGACGCGGATCGTGTTCGCTTGAAAGTGCCGAAGTTGACACCGGGTTGACACTATCGGGAACACCTTGCCGGTTGGATGCGAACGATGGGACGATCGTTTCCGATTTGGGTGGCGGCGGTGAGAAAGAGCGGTCTGCAGGCGAGCATGGCAGGGCGGGGGCGTGTAGGACAGCCCTTATCGCCTCGGCTTCGTTCTCCCGTTGGCGTCGCGCAGGACGGATGGGAAGCGACACGCAGCGAGGAGAGCTGGGGTGACGTGGTGCGCGGCCAGGGGTGGCGCTACTCAGAGTCTGTAGACTTAAAGACCTCACAGCCCGATCCGATCAACATGGACTGTCCCTCGCCGCGAAATTGATATCTGATGGTTTCGGCTCGGACGCGCAAACCTAGTCCCGCCATTTTAGGAACGTTGGCGGGCAATCTTCGCGTCATGCGGTAACGGCGAGGCTTGTCGCAAGAGCGACTCGCGGACCTTTGCGGGTTGCACCGAACGTACGTGGGCTCGGTCGAGCGCGGCGAGCGGAACGTCACCTTGAGTTCGCTCGAAGCGCTTGCCGGTGCGCTGCACGTCAGCGTCATTGATCTGCTTAACGACAATGCCCGGTCATGACCCCACTGGCCGAAGCCAAGGTCATCGCGCGCGGTATCAGTCGAGCGGGCTTAACCATCTACGATCCGATCGTCGTCGGCGACCCGTGGCTCTGGCTGACGACACCCGCGCTGCAGGCACTGCTCCATGATGGCTTGGTTGGAACGAGCATGCTGGGAATGGCCAATCGCACGCGCTCCAAATACGTCAATCAAGAAATATGCCGCGTGCTCGGCTATCCTGTCCCAAGCAGTTTCCCGCGCGTGCAACCACGCTTCCCGGGTCAGGACTTCGACAAATACGTTCAAAAGAGCAACAATCTGCAAATATGGAACGAAAAGCTGTCTGCCACTCGACGGTACGTTCTCATACGGGTCGATGAGCGTGATCGCATATCGCGGGTGAAAGTCGTCACGGGTGCTTCGCTCGCGCCGCTGGACACGACGGTTAGGCTCACTCGCAAGTATCAGGCGCGATGCCTCGTGGGTCCACAGGTTCTTGAGCTAGTCACGCCCCTTGATACCGAGCGCCTCGCGCCCGTCGTCGCTGCGGAACCCGTGATCGGAGCCGTTGCGCCCATTGCCGAACCCCGTGCCAGCGGCCTCATACCCATTGCAGCCCTCTTTGATCGGCTGAAGACGCTAATCGGAGCGACTTTCCTGGATCCGGGCCACGATCAGGAACGGCTGCGTGGCGGGGCGCTGCACCGTCTTGTCTGTCGAGCACTCGGATATGCGTCGTTCCAGGATGATGGTCAGTTTCCAGACGTGCGTCATCAAATCCTGGAGGTGAAGCTGCAGACAAGCGCCACGATCGATTTAGGTCTCGTTCTGCCCTCCGCCGATGCGCCGCTCGACGTGCCGCTCTTGAACGGCACGCAGGTGCGGCACTGCGACGTGCGATATGCCGTGTTCCATGGGCGGATAGAGCATGGGCAGGTTGTACTCAGCCATTTGATCATGACGACCGGCGAAGGCTTTTTCGCCCGCTTTCCACAATTCGGCGGCAATGTTCTCAACACCAAACTGCAGATACCCCTACCGAGGCACTTCTTTGAAACTTAAACCAAAGATTGCCCATACTGCCGCGTCTAGTTCCTGCTCAAGCTCTTCCGTCGTTTCGCTCTCCAAGCGTTCCCAGATCGCCTTGGCTTTCGAGATAAGTGCTCGCGCATCGGGCGACCGGAAATCTGGCAATGGAAACTGTTCGACATATTGCGTCATGAAACGGCGCCGTCCCGCGTAGAGCTTGTTGTTGAAACAGTAATCGTAATAGGATTCGATAAAGGTCGAGTTGGCTATTGCTGCGGCAAGCCATAGCAGGTCCTCATCGACTTTCTCGTGCAAGGCCATCCAGTAGCAATCACCGTTGACCACCGCACCGCCTGGATCGACCCAAAACGTGGGACGTTCCGAGATATCACGGAAGACCAGTTTGGGTTTGCTCCATGCTGCAGGACTTTGGGGCACCCAAATTTCGTACCATTGCCGACCGGCGTCGGTGACATATTGGCGGCTGGCGAGTTCCCTACGGTGCAGGTCGAGATAGGCTTTGCTACGCGGATAACGCTTGATGTCGATGGCTCGTCGTCCATCAGGGCCACTCTCATGGGGGTACAAAATCGACCAGTTCGCACCCGTTGGATCGCTACGGAAACGGCGAGCGCTATGATGCGTGACCAAGGGCTTTAGTAACTCGGGCCTAGTATCCAGATCACCGGACCAGTCACGTTTGATAAATACCTTGTCAGCGCATGTCTTTACGCCAACCTTTATCTTGCCAATATCGCCAAACATTGCTGCGCTATTTCGCCGGACTATTGCGAGCCACGCATCTACATCGTCACTACTAAGCCGCCACATGTCGGCATCGCTTGCCGAGCGACCAAGTACGCCGTGTCGGCTGCGAAAGCGCCGGCCGTCCTCTAACGCGACGACGCCGCTGTGCTGCAGGGCCTTCAAAGGACTGGCGGTAGCAAATTCCGCCGCGTCAGTGGTTTCGTAGATGGTGGTAAAAGCGGGTGCGACCTTGCTCGTACGCGATCCTCGCCCAACGAGAACGGCGGGCAGGACGGCCGCATCGAACAATTTGGTGTCGCCTAGATCCCAGACATGCCTGAGGTTCAACTCATGGATGAGGCTCGCACGAACCGCCGCGCCGGCGCGCGTAGTCATGAAACGATTTGATACAATCAGCCCGGCCGTTCCATCAGGTGCGACCATGCGCAAAAGGGCGAGCAGAAAGACGTGGAGAAGATCGGTGCGTCCGGTCAGGCCGAATGCCGCGGCCAGCGATCTCGCATGTTCGGACTCGAGCGCTTGCGTGCGGACGTACGGAGGATTGGCAACGATCAGATCGAAGCTCGGCGCGGCCTGATGAAACAGCGAACGGCGATCAACGCCAGCCCGTTTTGCATAATCGAGAAAATCCTGGTGCCGCAGGTCCAGCCGCGCGTCCGGATGCGCAGCTTTAATCCGGTCCGCCGCGACCGCCATCGCGTCCGCATCCGTATCGAAGGCTGTCACATCGACGGAGGTTACGGAATGTCGATGCAATTCATCGAGCAAGGCGATGACAAGTGCGCCGTCGCCGATTGCCGGATCGAGAAGCGTATAGCGCTCACCCGGTCGTACATCCGCATATTGCACGATCTGTCCGGCGACAAATTGCGCAAGCTCATCGGGTGTATACGTCCGCCCATGCGCTTTCGCTGCGCTGGCAGATTTGTACCTACCGCCAAGCTGCCGCTCCGACGTCTGTCGCGTACCGTTGATCGGAGACTGGACCAAATCCGATCGGGCAAGGCGCGCCGATGCCTGTGTCGGGACCGGGTTAGACAATGCGAACCGCTCCAGAAGCGCTAAAGCGTTGTGCCCGATTTTTGACGCTTGGCCATCATCAGTGTCGCAAAGGACGATATGCTTCTCCTCCTGGCGGAGCAGCAGTGCTGTTTCCGAATGCGACAGGCCAGCCTGTACGCGAAGCGCTCGGAAGTCCTTTGCCGATATCATACCATCTATCCGTGATCCCAACAGAACACTAAGCGAACATCGCCTTACGTCAATCCTCCGGCGGCTCCTTGGCCTCAGGCGTCATCACCCATCCTGAGCGCCGCAATGAACGCCTCCTGCGGGATGCTCACATTCCCGTATTCGCGCATGCGCGCCTTGCCCTTCTTCTGCTTGTCGAGCAGCTTGCGCTTGCGCGTCGCGTCGCCGCCGTAGCATTTGGCGGTCACGTCCTTGCGCATCGCGCTGATCGTCTCGCGCGCGATCACCTTGCCGCCGATCGCCGCCTGGATCGGGATCTTGAACAGGTGGCGCGGGATCAGCTCCTTCAGCCGCTCGCACATCCCCCGCCCGCGCGTCTCGGCGGTGCCGCGGTGGACGATCATGCTCAGCGCATCGACCGGCTCCTCGTTGACCAGGATGCTCATCTTGACCAGGTCGCCCTCGCGGTAGCCGACCTGATGATAGTCGAAGCTGGCATAGCCCTTCGACAGCGATTTCAGCCGGTCGTAGAAGTCGAACACCACCTCGTTGAGCGGCAGCTCATAGGTCGCCTGCGCGCGGCCCGAGACATAGGTCAGGTTCTTCTGGATGCCGCGCCGATCCTGGCAGAGCTTCAGGATCGAGCCGAGATATTCGTCGGGGACGTAGATCGTCGCCTCGATCCAGGGCTCGGCGATGCTCTCGATCCGGTTGGGGTCGGGCATGTCGGCGGGGTTGTGGAGCTCGATGTGACCGCCGCCGTGCGTCAGCTCGATCTGATAGACGACGCTCGGCGCGGTGGTGATCAGGTCGAGGTCGTACTCGCGGGTCAGCCGCTCCTGGATGATCTCCAGGTGAAGCAACCCCAAGAACCCGCAGCGGAAACCGAAGCCGAGCGCCGCGCTGGTCTCCATCTCGAACGAGAAGCTGGCGTCGTTGAGGCGGAGCTTGCTGATCGATTCGCGCAGCTTCTCGAAATCGTTGGCATCGACCGGGAACAGCCCGCAGAACACCACCGGCTGCACCTCCTTGAAGCCGGGGAGCGCCTCGGCGGCGGGCTTGCGGGTGTCGGTCAGCGTGTCGCCGACCCGGGCCTGCGCGACGTCCTTGATCTGCGCGGTGATGAAGCCGATCTCGCCGGGGCCGAGGTCGGCGAGCTGCTCGATCTTGGGGCGGAAGCAGCCGACGCGGTCGACCAGATGCGTCGTGCCCGCCTGCATGAAGCTGACCTGCTGGCCCTTCCGCAGCACGCCGTCGATCACCCGCACCAGGATGACGACGCCGAGATACGGGTCGTACCAGGAATCCACCAGCATCGCCTTGAGCGGTGCGTCGGCGTCCCCCTTGGGCGGCGGAATGCGCGCGACGATCGCGTCGAGCACCTCGGTGATGCCGATGCCGGACTTGGCGGAGGTGAGCACCGCCTGGCTGGCGTCCAGGCCGATCACCTCCTCGATCTCGGCCCTGACCTTGTCGGGCTCGGCGGCGGGCAGGTCGATCTTGTTGATGACCGGCACGATCTCATGGTCGTGCTCGATCGACTGATAGACGTTGGCGAGCGTCTGCGCCTCCACCCCCTGCGCCGCATCGACGACGAGCAGCGCGCCCTCGCACGCGGCGAGGCTGCGGCTGACCTCGTACGCGAAGTCGACGTGGCCGGGCGTGTCCATCAGGTTGAGGACGTGACCGTTATAGTCGAGGCGCACCGTCTGCGCCTTGATGGTGATCCCGCGCTCCTTCTCGATGTCCATGTTGTCAAGGACTTGGCTCGACATCTCACGCTCGGTGAGCCCGCCGGTCGCCTGGATCAGCCGGTCGGCGAGCGTCGACTTGCCGTGATCGATATGCGCGATGATCGAAAAATTGCGGATGCGGTCTAGGGGAGTCATGCGCGAGCGCCTAGCGCAGGCATGTTCGCGGTGCTAGGCTTGGCCCAAGCAGCCGTGACACGCTGGGGGCAGCGGGGCGGCGTCGCCAACCGGGGAGTCGTTCATGCGCGCCATCGTTGCCGTCACCGTCATTACTACACTGGTCACCGCGTCCGTGCCGGACGTTCTGGGCGCCCAGAAGCTTGCCAAGCCGTCGAGCGGCCAGCGCCTGCAGGAGGCGACCGCCAACGACGTGCCGCATTGCGCGCGCAAGCTCGGCACCCTTTCGATCGAGGACGGCGACGATCCGAGCCCCTGGACGCAGGCTAGCCTCGCGCCGCCCTCCAAGCTGCTCAAGGTGCTGGTCCAGCGCTCGGGCTGCTTCAACCTGGTCGACCGCGGCACCGGCCTCAATGCCGCGACGCGCGAGCGCGCGATCGGGGCCGGGCTCGGGCTGCAGCGCCGGTCGAACGTCGGGCAGGGGCAGATCAAGGCGGCCGACTACGTGCTGATCGCCGAGATCCAGGGCGCCAATTCCAACGTCAGCGGCGGCGGCGGCGCGGCGGCGGTCGGCGGTCTGCTCGGCGGTCGCTTCGGCGGCCTGATCGGCGGGCTCCGGTCCAAGAAGATGGAGGCCAACACCATCCTGTCGCTCACCAACGTCCGCACCACGGAGACGATTGCGACCGAAGAGGGCTATGCCGCCAAGAACAACATCTCCTTCGCGGCGTTCGGCTTCTTCTCGGTCGCCGGCGGGGTCGGCGGCGGCTACGACAACACGGAGATCGGGCGGATCGTCACGCTGTCCTTCATCCAGGCCTATGCGAAGATGGTCACCAGCCTCGGCCTGATCCAGCCGGGCGCCGAAGGCACGGCGGAAGCGGCGCCGAGCAAGACCTTCACCGCGCAGGGGCCGGTCGCTATGCGGGTCAGCGCGCTTGCCACCGCCAAGGTG
>CAXTNG010000199.1:0-6181 GCA_964245475.1 uncultured Sphingomonas sp.
GCCGATGCCGCGGGCGATGACGAGGACGGAGGTCACCAGGGCCGCGGTCGCCTGGATGCCCATCAGCAGCTTGGCCCGGCTGCTCAGCGGCATCGTGTCGGTCGGGCTGAACGCGCTGGAGTTGGTGAGCGACAGGTACAGGTAGTCCACGAAGTTCGGCATCCAGCCGGCGCGCCCCCGCGACCGAGCCCCCCCCACCGGGCCCGGGGCCCCAAAAAAATGCTGTTGGGGGCCTGCGCGCCTTCGCGTGAACCAACTTGCCCGACCCCACCCGCGGCCTTATCTCGCACCTATGCCCGCGCACGCCCATCACGAGCATCATGGCGACTCGCTGGTCGACGCCGCACGCACGACGCTGGAGGGGGCGGGGGAGCAGTGGACCGAGATGCGGCGCAGCGTGTTCGCGGCGCTCGCCGGCTTCGCTTCGCCGGCGGCGGCCTATGACATCGCCGAGGAGGTGTCGAAGGCGCGCGGCAAGCGCGTCGCGGCGAACAGCGTGTATCGCATCCTCGACATCTTCGTCGACAAGAACCTGGCGCGCCGGGTCGAGAGCGCCAACGCCTATGTCGCCAACGCCCATCCGGACTGCGTCCACGACTGCATCTTCCTGGTTTGCGACGTGTGCGGCGCGACCGTGCACCTCGACGACGACCCGGTCAGCCGCGCGATCCGCAAGGTGGCGAGCGATACCGGCTTCCGCCCCGACCGCCCGGTGATCGAGGTGCGCGGCACCTGCGCGCCGTGCCAGCAGGCCGCTGCCTGACCTGACGTGAACGATTCGTCATCGCTGCGTCGCACAATCAGTATTGATACGTTGTAACATTCTGCGTAGGATCATGCCGGTGGCACGAACCGCAGCGGAGAATACGCGCATGAAGTCTTGTTGGGTTGCCGGAGCCAGTGCGCTGGCCTTGTTCGTCAGCAGCGGCGCCGTGGCGCAGAACAAATCGTCCACCCCCGCCGCCACCACTGGCAGTGAGGTGATCGTCACCGGCGTACTCCAGCAATCGGAAACCGACGTGCTTCAGGGCACCTCGGTGCTGCGCGGCGAGACACTGACCCGCGATCTCCGCCCGTCGATCGGCGAGACGCTGGCGCGGCTGCCGGGCGTGTCGGCGACCTCGTTCGGGCCGAGCGCGTCGCGGCCGATCCTGCGCGGCTTCCAGGGCGAGCGCATCCGGGTGCTGACCGACGGCATCGGCTCGATCGACGTGTCCAACACCTCCGTCGACCACGCGGTGGTGATCGACCCGCTGCTCGCCGAGCGGATCGAGGTGCTGCGCGGGCCGTCGGCGCTGCTGTTCGGCTCGTCGGCGGTGGGCGGCGTGGTCAACGTCGTGGACAAGCGCATTCCGCGTGTCGCACCGCCCAAGGGTTATGATCTGGACACGACCGTGACCTATGGCTCGGCGGCCAACGAACGATCTGCCGGAGCAGCAGGCGACGTGGCGGTCGGCAAGCACCTCGTCCTGCACGCTGACGGATCGTACCTGAAGAGCGGCGATCTCCGCATCGGCGGCTACGCCCTATCGCCGGCCGCGCGCGCGGCGGTGCTGTCCCAGGTCGGGCTGCGGCAAGACGTCGAGCCAGGCGAAGATCCGATCGACTTCGCCGCGTCCGCCGCGATCCGCAACAAGCTCCCCAATTCCTTCGCCAAGACCTGGACCGCGGGCGCGGGCGCGTCGATCGTCACGGACACCGGCTCGCTCGGCGTCAGCTACAGCCATTACGACAGCTTCTACGGCGTGCCGATCCGCTACGCGACCGAGGTCGGGCAGGAGCAGGAGGCGCCGCGGCTCGACCTGGTGCAGAACCGGGTCGACCTGCGTGGCGAGGTGGAGACCGGGGGCGGCTTCCTCGACCGTATCCGCATCCGCGCGGGCCACGCCACCTACCGCCACTACGAACTGGAGGAGGACG
This sequence comes from uncultured Sphingomonas sp., assembly GCA_964245475.1. Classification (GTDB taxonomy): domain Bacteria; phylum Pseudomonadota; class Alphaproteobacteria; order Sphingomonadales; family Sphingomonadaceae; genus Sphingomonas. The sequence goes on from CAXTNG010000199.1 coordinate 1,921, forward strand.
GCTCGATCGGCACCGCCTTCTTCAACAATGGCACGGAAGGGCGGCTGGAGCTGGTGCAGGCGCGCCAAGGCGCGTGGCGCGGCGCGTCCGGCGTCCAGTATTTCAACCGGCTGTTCGACGTCCAGGGCGACGAGGCGTTCCTGCCGCGCAACGAGACCAACCAGACCGGCCTGTTCACCGTTCAGCAGCTCGATTTCGGCAGGCTGAAGGCGGAGGGCGGCGTGCGCTACGAATGGAGCGACCTGACCGCCAAGATCGATCCGGACAACCGGTTCTTCGTCGGCCGGCGCACGTTTCAGGCGCTGTCCGCCTCGCTCGGTGCCTCCTACGGCATTGGTGACGCGATCCGCATCGGCCTGAACGGCTCGCGGACCGAGCGCGCGCCGTCGGCCGAGGAATTGTTCGCCAACGGCGGCCACGCCGGCACCCAGGCCTATGAACTCGGCAGCCCCGATTTCCGGCTGGAGACGAGCTGGGGACTCGAAGCGACGCTGCACGCCCATACCGCCCGCTTCGATTTCGACGCGTCGGCCTATTACAACTGGTTCAGCAACTACATCTCGGAAAACCAGGTCGGCCAAGCGGTGTGCGAGGCCGCCGCGGCACCGTCGGGACGCGACGTGGACCTGCCGTGCTTCCAGTACCAGCAGGCGGATGCGCGCTATTACGGGTTCGAGGGCGACCTGACGGCCAAGCTGTTCACGCTGGGGACGACCCGGATCAACGCGGACGTGCTGGGCGACTACGTCCACGCCAACATCGTCGATGTCGGCCCCGTGCCGCGCATCCCCGCGCCGCGCGTGCTTGGCGGGCTGGAAGCGCAGGCCGACGCCTTCACCGCGCGCGCCGAGGTGGAGCACGTCTTCGACCAGAACCGCACCGCGGCGTTCGAGACGCGCACCGACGACTATACGCTGGTCAACGCGAGCGTCAGCCTCTCTCCGTTCGGGCGTGACAGCAAGACCAAGCTGCTGCTCAGCGCGAACAACATCTTCGACGTGAACGCACGGCGCGCATCGAGCTTCCTGAAGGACTTCGCGCCGCTCGCGGGGCGGGATCTGCGGGCGACAGTGAAGTTCGGGCTATAGTTCTTCCGAGACGGTCGCGGCCTCGCCGCCGTCGTCGGTCTCGGGCGAGAGGCCGCGGTGGATGCGGACGCCGCTGGTGAAGCTCGCGCGAGCCGCCTGCGTCGGCGCCGCGGCCAGCCCGCGATGGATGATGACGCCGGCCTGCTCGGCCCCCTCGGACCCGGTGACGGGGTGGTTGCCGTAGGTGACGGTGACCCCGCTCGCATCGCCGCCGGCAACGGCGACGTCGGTGCCGACCTCCGGCTCGACCCCGGCATATTGCTGGCGGAATGCCAGCGCATTCTCCATCGCGCCGCGCCAGCGGTAGAAGATGTGCGCGCCGACCTGGGTCACCAGCGAGAGGCTGGAGGCCCACCACGGCGTGACGTAGTTCGCGTGGTAGTGGGTGGCCGATCCTACCGGCGCGTAGACGTCCCCTGCGAGCGCGGCGGCGGCGACCATGCGGGCGCGGTCCCACGCCTGCCAGTTGCGGCGTGCGTTCATCGAGCCGTCGCAGGTGAAGGAGAACTGGCAGCCGGTCGAGCGGTTCGACCCCTGGTAGACGACGCCGCAGACGCTCTTGGGGAAGGCGCGGTCGCGGACGCGGTTGAGGACGACCTGCGCCACCGCGCGCTCGCCGTCGCGGCCCTCGGAGCGCGCCTCGTAATAGACCGCGGCGGTGAGGCATTCGAGCGCGCGGGCGGCATCGTCGGGCGACTGCGCCTCGGTGAAGGCGGGGGCGGCGGTGAGCGGGCGCGCAGGCCCGGCGTCAGGCGAGAGCGGCGTGCCCTCGGGCACGTCGAGCGCGAGGCGGCGAAGCAGGACGCGGGCGTCGGGCTCGGGCACGTCCTGGCTGATGCGATAGGGTTTTTGCGGCGCAACGCAGGACGAGGCGCCGAGCATGCCTGCGAGCGCGAGTGCCGATAGGATGTGCCGCCCCATGCGGGCGGGGATAGGGGGCGAGTGTTTGGGTTCGGTTAACTCCGATGACCTCCCCGGAACGGGGAGGCATTCAGAGTCAGCACTCCACCACGTTGACCGCCAGGCCGCCGAGGCTCGTCTCCTTGTACTGGCTCTTCATGTCCTCGCCGGTCTGGCGCATCGTCTCGATGACCTGGTCGAGGCTGACGATGTGCTGGCCGTCGCCGTGGAGCGCGAGATAGGCGGCGTTGATCGCCTTGATCGCGCCCATCGTGTTGCGCTCGATGCAAGGGATCTGCACCAGGCCGCCGATGGGGTCGCAGGTGAGGCCGAGGTTGTGCTCCATGCCGATCTCGGCGGCGTTCTCGATCTGCGCGTTTGTCCCGCCGAGCGCGGCACAGAGGCCCCCCGCCGCCATCGAGCAGGCGACGCCGACCTCGCCCTGGCAGCCCATCTCGGCCGCCGAGATCGAGGCGTTGCGCTTGTAGAGGAAGCCGATCGCGCCGGCGGTGTAGACCAGGTCGCGCGCACCCTGCCGGTTCGCGCCGTGGACGAAGGTGTCGTAATAGCGCAGCACCGCGGGGATGACGCCCGCAGCGCCGTTGGTCGGCGCGGTAACGACGCGGCCGCCGGCGGCATTCTCCTCGTTGACCGCGAGCGCCCACAGGCTGACCCATTCGAACACCAGCCCGGGATCGGCGCGCGGCCCGCGGGCGAGCAGCTTGGCGTGGATCGCCTGCGCACGGCGCTGGACGTTGAGCCCGCCGGGCAAAATGCCCTCGTTGCGCATGCCGCGGTCGATCGAGCCCGCCATCGCCTCGCGGACGCGGTCGAGGAAGCCGTCGGTGTCCGCCGGGTCGCGCCAGGCGGCCTCGTTGGCGCGGACGACGTCGGCGATCGACAGCCCCGCGGCATCGGCGATGGCGAGCAGTTCCTCCGCCGACCCATAGGGGTGCGGCAGGGTCCGATTGGCGCGAACGGCGCGCTCGCCCTCCATCCGGATCGCGCCGCCGCCGACCGAATAGAAGCGCCGTGCGATCGTGCTGCCGTCGCCGAGGTGCGCGGTGAACGCCATGCCGTTCGGATGGCCGGGCAGGAAGCTCCGATGCCAGACGATGTCGACCGCTTCGTCGAAGCGCACCGCAGTGCCGCCGCCCAGCGGCAACGTCCCAGCCTCGCGGATGCGGGCGAGGATCGGCTCGGCCTGGTCGGGGTCGATCCCCTCGGGCGTCTCGCCGGCGAGGCCGAGGACGACCGCGCGGTCGGTGGCGTGGCCGCGGCCGGTGAGCGAGAGCGAGCCGTAGAGGTCGCAGGTGACGCGGCCCGGGGCGACGCCGTCCTCGACCAGCGCCTGCGCGAAGCGGTAGGCGGCACGCATCGGCCCGACGGTGTGCGAGCTCGACGGGCCGATGCCGATGGTGAACAGGTCGACGACGCTGACCTGCTCGCCGGTGCGTTCCGGCTGCGGCGTTGCTCTGGTGATGTCCAACGCCAGCTTACGTCCTCCGTCACCCCGGCCTTGTGCCGGGGTCCAGCTTGCCGCGCACAATGCCCGTTGAGCCTCTTGCCGCATCGCATGCCGCGCTCTGGACCCCGGAACAAGCCCGGGGTGACGGGTGGTGTGATACAAGCGTAGTGCACTATATGAGCGCCATGCACTTCGACCTGCACAATGTGCCGCCGCTCGTCTGGGGCCTCGCCGCGCTGGTCGCTGCCGGAATGCTGCTCAGGCGGGTGCCGGTGCTCGGGCGGATCGTGTCGGGGGTGACCTGGCTGGCGCTGATCGGCGCGCTGCTGTTCGTCGTCGGCGAGCGCGAGCGGTTCGATCCCTATCTCAGCCGTATCGCGGGCGTGCTGCGGCTGGGCGACCAAGAGGTCGTCGGCGAGGAGGTGCGCATCCGCATGTCGCCCGACGGGCATTTCTGGGCACGCGCGAGACTGGGCGGCGTCGAGCGGCGGATGCTGATCGACTCGGGCGCGACGGTGACCGCTCTGTCGCCGCAGACCGCGCAGGCGGCGGGGCTGGAGGTGCGCGAGCCGATCGTGCCGCTGATCCTGCAGACCGCCAACGGCCCGATCCGGGCGCGGACGGCTGAGGTGCCCGAGCTCACGCTGGGCACGATCGCGGCGCGCGACCTCGACGTGGTGGTGTCGCCGGGGATGGGCGACACCGACGTGATCGGGATGAACCTGTTGTCGAAGCTCAAGTCGTGGCGGGTCGAGGGGCGGACGCTGATCCTGGCGGACGGAAGCCGGATCGCGCTCGATCGGCC
>CAXTNG010000199.1:6191-6494 GCA_964245475.1 uncultured Sphingomonas sp.
GGGCGAGCATCGCGCCGCTGATCGGGGCGCACGCCGACGAGGTGCTCGCGTCCGATTCGACCTCGGTCAACCTGTTCAAGCTGCTCGCCGCGGCGTGCGCGGCGCGTCCGGGACGCGGGACGATCCTGTCCGAGCCGGGCAACTTTCCGACCGACCTCTACGTCGCCGACGGCGTGGCCAAGATGCTAGGCAGGCGGGTGGCGACTGTCCCCGCTGACCGCATCGCCGAGGCAGTTGACGAGGACACCGCCGTGCTGCTGCTCACCCACGTCCATTACAAAACCGCGGCGAAGCACGACATGG
>CAXTNG010000200.1:0-6455 GCA_964245475.1 uncultured Sphingomonas sp.
GTCGGTACGGCAGCGGAAGCCGAGGTCCCGCTCGATCCGCGCCGCGTCATAGACCCGGCCGATGCGCTCAGGCAGCGACCATCCCCGCCGGGCGTAGAGCGCCGGCGCGTCCGGGAAATGGCGGGCGATGATGGCGGTCGCATCGGACTTCAGCGCCGCGGCCTCGTCGCGGGTGAAAGGCGTCGGCGCAGAGACGAGGTAGAGCCCGTAGCCGACCGCCGGCGCCTGATCGAGCGCGGCGAGGTGCGCGCGGGCGCAGTCCTCCACTGTCAGGCGGCGATGGAGAAGCTCGTTGGCCTTCATGTTCTCGCCCGACAGCGCGTCGTACGTATCGTCCTCCTCGGGGAAGAAGCGCGCGGTCCTGAGCACGACGATCGGCAGGCCATGGTCGGCATGGATCAGCCGGCAGAGCTCTTCGGCGGCGATTTTGGTCGTACCGTAGATGTTGCGCGGTGCGAGCGGGCCGCTCGCCTCATCGAGCCATACCGCCTGCGAGCCCGACTCATCCCGGATGGCCTGGGTGATCATCAGCGATGTCGTCGAGGTGAAGACGAATCGCGACGCCTTTGCCTCGACCGCCGCTTCGAGCAGGTTCAGCGTGCCGGTGACATTGACGTCGATGAATTCCTGTCGCGGATAGCGCGCGATGTCGGGCTTGTGCAGCGCCGCGGCGTGGACCACCCCGTCGAAACGCCGATCGCGGAACAGCCGGTCGACGAGGCGGCGATCGGCGACGCTGCCGGTCACGTCGGTGTCGAGCCCGGGCGTCAGATCGAGGCCGGTCACCTCGTGCCCCTCCTCCCGCAGCATCGGCGCGAGGAAGCGGCCGAGCCAGCCGGACGATCCCGTCAGGAGTGTTCGCATGGCCTCTGGCTGCGGCTTCGACTCAATTGGCGTCCTCGAATGCGGTGAAATCCGCCTCAAGGCGAGCCTGTAGCCGCGCCTTCGCATTGGCGGCCAGGAATATGCGGCAGCCTGGCGAAGCCAAGACGCCGCACGTAGCCGCGCGCGGGCCGCCGGGGCGGTCGCGCCACAGGCTGGCGCCGGGCAGGAAGGCATATTCCAGCGAATCGCGCGCGATCTGCTTGAGGTCGCGATAGCGCAGCTTCTGCTCGATCACCGCCCGCAGATATTCGTTGGTCATGTCGCTGCGCGAGACGCCCTCGTCGTCGGTCGACAGAACCACCGGTACGCCCGCCTCGCGGTATAGCGACAGCGGATGGTCGCGGCCCTTCACGCCCAGGATCACGGCGTTGCTCGTGAGGTTGACCTCGACCGCGACCCGCTCCCGCGCCATACGGGCGAGCAGGGCGCGGGCATCCGTCTCGTAGGAGATGTCGACGCCGTGGCCGATCCGGCGCGCGCCGGCGACCTCGACTGCGTCGTGGATGTGAAAGGCCAGGTCGCGCGGCGGGACGAGGCCCAGCGCCAGCTCGCCGGCGTGGAGCGACAGCGGCGCGCCGGGAAAGCGCGCCTTCAGGAAGGCGAGCATCCGCATGTGCAGCGCATAGTCGCGGATCGCGATCGGATCGTGCTCGGGCGCGGCGATGTTGACACCGACGAAACGCGGGTCGCTGCCGACCAGCGCGAAGCCGAGCGCGAGCTGCGCGAAAACCTGCGAGGGAGCGAGCGTGCGGATCGCAGTGTACAAATAGCGCACCTCCGTCCTGCAGGCGGCCTTCGGACTGGAAGTCTTGCAGCCGTCGATCGTGGCGGCCTCGGCGTCGTAGCGGTCGTATTCGGCGCGCGCCGCGGCGACCGCTACCGGCAGATCGGGCGCGATGCGGGCGTAGAGGGCGGCGAGATCGCCCGTGTCGACATCACCCACCTTGGAGACCAGCGCGCGGGCCGCGTTGGCACCGGTGCCGAATTCGGCATAGGAAACCTTGTCCGCCGCCGCCTGCTCGCGGGCGAGCGCGATCACCTTCGCCTCATTGCCCTGCGCGGCCGGCCAGAAGGCGTCGAACGTAGAGAAGAACCGATCATAGCCCGAAACGCGCGGATCGCCGACGCCAGCCTCATAGCCACGGGTCGAGAAGGCGTCGATCATCGCCGCGTAACGCGGATAGTTGCGCTCCAGCCCTGCGGCGGGAATGCGGCCCGGTGCGTCGCACGGGGGCGCGACGACGCGCGCCGGATCGGTCGTCAGGCACAGTCCTCCCGCCGCCGCCCAGCGCAGGAAGTCTTCGGCGTAAACGGCGCCACCGGAGTGGTTGTGGAGGTCGGCGCCCTTGGGCATCTGTTGCAGGAAGATGCGCAGCCGCGGCGGGCTGTCGGCGATCCTGTCGAGACGGGCAGCGGTGCGCGCTTCCGCCGAAGTCACGGATGGCCGCCGTACCGGCGCGGCTGCGACGAGGGCGATGGCGGCAACGACCACCGCCGCCAAATTGGCGGGTCGGCGCCTGGCCGCACGGCTGCGGTCGTGACGATCGCGCATGAAAGCTCCCCGGAACACCGCTCGGCGGGTTCGCGCGAGCTGGCGGGCGCAAGCCTAGCGCGCGGCGCCGCAGCCTCCCATGGCAATAATCGGGACGCGACGTTGCGGAAAGCCGCGCAGGAATTGCCGCGCGCATTTTGCGCAGCCCATGTCCGGTTAACGGCAATGGACGTGTTCGCATCCGCAGCATAGTCGTTCCGGCGCAAGGCGTTGGCGGGCATCCGACGCGCCACGGGGCAGCAGGCGGACCGAAGAGCATGCAGCGGTGGTGGCGTCCGAAGGCGGGGAGCAGCGCGCTGGCGGCAAGTCTCGTAGCGGCAGCTATCTCAGTCGCCGCACGATCGGAGGACGTCGCGAAACCCGCCGGCATTGTCTCGGCCGATGCCCCGCCTGCCATGATGGAGCAATATTGCTCACGCTGCCACAACGACGTCGACCTGAAGGGCAATCTGTCGATCGAGGATTTGCGTGGAGCCGATCTGGCGGGCGGGGCGCACCCGGAAGAGTGGGAGAAGGTCCTGCGGCAAGTCGCGACCGGCCAGATGCCGCCGCTGGACAAGCCGCAGCCGACCACCGCCGAGCGCGCCGTCTTCGTGCAGTGGCTCGGCAATTCGCTCGACCGCCATGCGGCGGCGCATCCCGATCCCGGCCGGGCGACGATCCGCCGGCTCAACCGCGTCGAATATGCGAATGCGGTGCGCGACCTGCTGGCGCTCGACGTCGACGTGGCGGGCGAGCTGCCGCAGGACAATTCCGGCTTCGGCTTCGACAATATCGCCGACGTGCTCTCGGTATCTCCGACGCTGATGGACCGCTACGTCGCGGTCGCGGGGAAGGTCGCGCGGCTGGCGACGGGGCTCGCTTCGCCGCGTGCCTTCGTCACCTCCTACGAGGTGCCCAAGGACGGGTCGATCCGCAATTCCGGACGGCCCGCGTACAACGAACGCGCGAGCGACGCGCTGCCGCTCGGCTCGCGCGGCGGCGGGGCGTTCCGCTATTACGCCCGCGCCGACGCGACCTATGAGGTTGCCGGCTGGCTCAACGCCAACACCAACAACGAGACCGACCGCCTGCCCGAAGACAAGGTCAGCGTGCGCGTGCCGATGAAGGCCGGCGCGCATGTCATCGGCATGGCGTTCCGCCGCGTGCTCGCCCCCGACGAGAGCGTCGAGACGCTGCGCAACACGCTCGACGTCGTGCCGCTGCCGGTCGGCAAGCCGGTGCCTCTGCCGCTCGACATATCGGTCGACGGCCGGCGGGTGGCGACGCTGAGCGTGCCGTCGTACCGCATGTCGCCGCGCTTTGCGCAGACCAACTTTCCCCGCGACGTGCTGCAGATCGACGTCTCGGGGCCGTACGGGACAGGCATGGCCGCGGACACGCAGAGCCGCCGCGCGATCTTCACCTGCACGCCGCGGAATACGGCGGCGGAGATGCCATGCGCCCGGCAGATCGTCGCGACGCTGGCGCGGCGTGCCTATCGCCGGCCGGCGACCGAGGACGACGTCGCGCGGCTGATGCGCGTCTATGCGCGGGAACGCTCCGGATCCGACTTTGCGCACGGCGTCGAGGCGGCGGTGGAGGCGATCCTTGTCTCGCCGCACTTCCTGTTCCTGGTCGAGCGTGACCCGCCGGGCACCGCGGCCGGTCAGGTGCACCGGGTCAGCGACCTCGAGATCGCTTCCCGGCTGGCGCTGTTCCTGTGGAGCAGCATTCCCGACGAGCCGCTGCTTCAACTGGCCGAGCAGGGGCGGCTGCACGAGCCGGCGGTGCTCGATGCCCAGGTCTCGCGCATGCTTGCCGATGCCCGCGCCGATGCGCTGACCCGCAACTTCGCCGGTCAGTGGCTGTACCTGCGCAACCTCGACCAGCAACGGCCAGACCTCACCGTCTTCCCCGATTTCGACACGCGGCTGCGCCAGGCGATGGCGCAGGAGACCGAGATGTTCTTCGGCCACGTCCTGCGGGCCAACCGGAGCGTGCTGGACTTCATTGCCGCGGATTATACCTTCCTCAACCAACGGCTGGCGCAGCATTACGGCATTTCGGGCGTGAGCGGCACGGCGTTCCGCAAGGTGGCGCTCGATCCCGCCTGGCACCGCGGCGGGCTGCTGGGGCAGGCGAGCATCCTGACCGTCACCTCCTACGGCAACCACACGTCTGTGGTGAAGCGCGGCAAGTGGATCGTCGACAATCTGCTGGCGGCCCCGCCCCCTCCCCCGCCGCCAAACGTGCCGGCGTTGCAGGACAAGCATGACGGGCGACTGCTCACCGCTCGCGAGCAGCTGGAAATGCACCGCGCAAACCCCGCCTGCGCCTCGTGCCACGTCCGCATGGACCCGCTCGGCTTCTCGCTGGAGAATTTCGACGCGGTGGGCGGCTATCGCAACCGCGACGCCGGCCAGGCGATCGATGCCGGGGCGACCATGCCCGACGGCACGCGCTTCAGCGGCATCACCGGACTGCAGCAAATCCTGCTCACCCGGCGCGGCGAGTTCGTCGATGCCTTCACCGAGCGGCTGATGACCTATGCCCTCGCCCGCGGGCTCACCGCCCGCGACATGCCCGCGGTGCGCGCGATCGGGCGACAGGCGGCGGCGGACGGCTACCGCATCCAGGCGATCATCCGCGGCATCGTCGCGAGCGATCCCTTCACGCTCAGAAAGGCCCCCAATCCATGAGGCTCCTTCGCCCCGCGATGAGCCGGCGCGCGCTGCTGCGCGGGATCGGCACGACGATGGCGCTGCCGCTGCTCGACGCGATGATCGCGTCCTCCGCCGCAGCGGAGACGGCGGCGCGGCCCAAGCGGCTGCAGGTGTTCTATTCGCCCAACGGCATGATGATGGACGGCTTCCGCCCGGCGGCGAGCGGCGCACTGGCGCTGCCGCCCACGCTGGAGCCGCTGGCGCAGCTTAAGGATCAGGTGACGGTCGTCACCGGGCTCGGCCATCCCAGCGCCGCGGCGATGGGCGACATCGCGGCCGGGCACGGGCGCTCCTGCCCGGCCTTCCTGACCGGCGTGCATGCGCGCCAGACCGAGGGCACCGACATCCGCTGCGGCGTGTCGATGGACCAGGTGTTCGCGCAGAGCTTGGGCGATGCGACGCAGCTCTCCTCGCTGGAACTCGGGATCGATCAGGCGAGCCTGCTCGGAAGCTGCGACATCGGCTACAGCTGCGCCTATACCAACGGCATCTCGTGGCGGAACCCGACGGTGCCGCTGCCGGTCACCGCCAATCCGCGCGACGTGTTCGAGCGGCTGTTCGGCGATGGCGACGCGCTCGACGCCGCCAGCCGGACGGCGCAGCTCCGGCGGCAGGCGAGCATCCTCGACTTCGTGATGGACGATACCCGGCGCCTGGCGAGCGACCTGGGCGCGGCGGACCGGCACAAGCTCGACGAATATCTCGAATCGACGCGCGACATCGAGCGGCGCATCCAGCGCGCCGCGCTGTCGACGCCCGACGCGCACGCGACCGCGATCGAGCGGCCCGCGGGCATCCCCGCCTCCTTCGACGAGCACGTCCGGCTGATGATCGACCTGCAGGTGCTGGCGATGCAGGCCGACATCACGCGGGTGGGCACCTTCATGATCGGCCGCGAGCTCAGCAACCGCACCTATCCCGAGATCGGCGTGCCTGATTCGCACCACATGCTGAGCCATCACGGCCGCAATCCGGAGAAGATGGCGAAGCTCGGCAAGATCAACCGCCATCACATGGAGCATTTTGCTTATTACCTCCGCCGGATGAGCGAGACGCGCGACGGCACCGGCAATCTGCTCGACCGGACGCTTGTGCTGCGCGGGTCGGCCTTCGGCGACCCCAACGATCACGACTTCATGGACCTGCCGGTAGTGGTCGCGGGCGGGCTGGTGCCGGGCAACCGCCACATCGCCGCGGAGAAGGGCACGACCATGTCGAACCTGCTGCTCGCCGGGCTGAACGTACTCGGCGTGCCCGCAACGTCGTTCGGCGACAGCACCGGGCCGATGAAGGCGCTGGCCGGTGCGTAGGGC
>CAXTNG010000201.1:0-6455 GCA_964245475.1 uncultured Sphingomonas sp.
TGCGGCGCTCTATGTGGGGCTGCGGCTCGTGCGGGGGTTGGCGTGAGCGACCCCAGATCCCCCGACACCGTCCGCCAGTTCAGCGTCGGCTATGACGACGACGGCATCCGGCTCGACCGCTGGTTCAAGCGCCACCTGCCCGACACCAGCTTCACCACCGTCGCCAAATGGGCGCGGACCGGGCAGCTGCGCGTCGACGGCGCGCGCGCGACCCCCGGCGACCGGCTGGTCGCGGGCCAGACGCTGCGCGTGCCCCCTGCCGAGGCACCGAGGGAGGAGGATGCGGCGAAGCCAAAGCGCGAGCGCGTGGCCCTCAGCGACGACCAGATCGCCTTCGCGCGCGACATGGTGATCCACCAGGACTTCCAGAGTTTCGTGCTCAACAAGCCGCCCGGTCTTGCGACGCAGGGCGGGACGAAGACGACCGAGCATGTCGACGGCCTGCTCGACGCGCTGCAATACGACAATGAGGGCCGGCCGAAGCTGGTCCATCGGCTCGACAAGGACACGTCCGGCGCGCTGCTCGTTGCGCGCACCTCGCGCGCCGCCGCCTTCTTCGCCAAGGCCTTCTCGGGGCGGAGCGCGCGGAAAGTCTATTGGGCGCTGGTCGTCGGCGTGCCCTCGATCGATGACGGCACGGTCGACCTGCCGATCGCCAAGCAGCCCGGCACCGGCGGCGAGAAGATGCACGTCGACGAGGCGAGCGGCCAGGCGGCGCGCAGCCGTTACCGGGTGATCGAGCGCGCCGGCAACCGCGCCTGCTGGGTCGAGCTCCAGCCCTTCACCGGCCGCACCCACCAGCTGCGCGTCCACATGGCGGCGATCGGCCACCCGATCGTCGGCGACGGCAAATACGGCGGCCCCGCGGCGTTCCTGACCGGCGGGATCAGCCGCAAGATGCACCTCCACGCCCGCCGCATCCGCGTCGACCATCCCGACGGCGGGCAGATCGACGTCACGGCGGAGCTGCCGACCCATTTCGCCGAGAGCCTCGTCGGCCTCGGCTTCGAGCAAGCTGCAGGCGACGCGCTGACCCTCGACGAAAAGACGCCGCCGAGCCGCGAGCAGGTCAAGGCGCGGGCGAAGGCGCACGCCAAGACGGTGCGCAAGGAGCGGAAGGGCGAACGGCGGGGACGCGGGGCGAAGCGGTGACCCGCCTCGCCGTGTTCGACTGCGATGGAACGCTGGTCGACAGCCAGGCCAACATCTGCCGGGCGATGGAGGCGGCGTTCACGGGCGCGCGTGTCGATCCGCCGCCGCGCGCCGCGATCCGGCGGATCGTCGGCTTGAGCCTGGTCGAGGCGGTGACCGCGCTGCTGCCCGAAGCCGACCCAGAGCTTCTTCACCGCCTCGCGCTCGACTATAAGCATGCATTCCAGCAGTTGCGTGCGAGCGGCGGGCTCGACGACGAGCCGCTGTTCGAGGGGATCCCGGAGGTTCTCGCGGCGCTGGCCGAGCGCGGCTGGGTGCTCGGCGTCGCGACGGGCAAGTCCGATCGCGGGCTCGCGCACATCCTCGACCATCACGGCATCGCCGACCGCTTCGTCACGTTGCAGACCGCCGACCGGCACCCGTCCAAGCCCGACCCGTCGATGCTGCTCGCCGCCATCGGCGAGGCCGGTGCCATCGAGACGGTGATGATCGGCGACACCGCCTTCGACATGGCGATGGCCAAGGCGGCGGGTGCTCGCGCGATCGGGGTCGCCTGGGGCTATCACGGGCTCGACGATCTGCTGGCGGGCGGTGCCGATCAGGTCGCGAACACGGTCGCCGAGCTGCCGGGGCTGCTCGCGTGAGGCCGGAGGACAGACTGGCGCGGCAACGCTGGGCCGCGATCCTGCTCGCGCGGCTTGCCGGTTACGGCGGCGCGGTGCTCGGCCTCTATCTCGTCTCGCGCGCGGAGACCCTCGTGCCGAAGATACTCGGCATCGCGATCGTCCTCTCCGCGCTCCTGATGATCGCGATCGTGCCGCCCGCGCTGGCGCGGCGCTGGCGGACGCCCCGAGACCCCGGGATGAAGGAGTGAAGCGGTTCTGGAGCGAGGTCGCGGTGACGTCCGAGCGCGGCGTCACGCTCGACGGACGGCCGGTACGCACGCCGGGCCGGCTGCCGCTGGTGCTGCCGACCGACGCGCTCGCCGCATTGGTGGCCGACGAATGGCGCGCGGTCGAGGGCGCGATCGACCCGCGTGCGATGCCGATGACCGGCCTCGCCAATGCCGCGATCGAGCGCGTCGCCGCCGACCCGGCGGGCTTCGCCGCGAGCCTCGCACGTTATGCCGAGAACGATCTGCTCTGCTACCGCGCCGACGCGCCCGAGCCGCTGGTCGCGCGGCAGGCGGCAATCTGGGACCCGCCGCTCGGCTGGGCGCAGCGCCGCTACGACGTGCATTTCGAGGTCGCGACCGGGATCGTCCATCGGCCGCAGCCGCCCGCAACGCTCTCGCGCATCGGCGATGCGGTGGCGGCGCTCGACGCCTTCGCGCTCGCCGCATGCTCGCCGATCACGACGCTGACCGGATCGATCGTGCTGGCGCTGGCGCTCACCGAATGCGCGATGACCGCCGACGAGCTGTGGGCCGCGGCAACGGTCGACGAGCGATGGCAGTTCGAGCAATGGGGCGAGGACGCCCAGGCCGCTGCGCTGCTTGCCGCCCGGCGCCGCGAGTTCGATGCGGCTGCGCGCTTTCTCCAGACCTCCCGTTCGTGCTGAGTGAACGGAGGAGAGGTCAGCGCGTCAGCCGCCGGATGAAGCCGATCAGCCCGGTCTGACGCGACCGCTTCAGCCGCTCGGCCGCAAGGATCGTCTTCACCCCGGCGAAACATTGCTCGACGTCGTCGTTGACCAGCACGTAATCGTATCCGTCCCAGTGGCTGACCTCGTTGGCGGCGCGCGCCATGCGGGCCTCGACCACCTCGGGCGTGTCGGTGCCGCGCCGGTCGAGCCGCTCGCGCAGCTCGATCATCGACGGCGGGAAGATGAACACGCGCACCACGTCGCCGCCGGCGATCTGGAACAATTGCTGCGCGCCCTGCCAGTCGATGTCGAACAGTACGTCCTTGCCGGCCGCGAGCATCTCCTCCACCTGGCCCCGAGGGGTGCCGTAGCGGTGGCCGAAGACGTGCGCCCATTCGAGGAACTCGTCGGCCGCGACCATGCGGCGGAACTCCTCCAAGTCGACGAAATGATAATCGACCCCGTCGACCTCCTTCGGGCGCGGCGGGCGGGTGGTTGCGGACACCGACATTGCCAGCTCCGCCTCGCCGGCGAGCAATTTGCGCGCAATGGTGGACTTGCCCGCGCCCGACGGCGAGGAGAGGACGAACAGGACGCCGCGGCGGCGGAAGCCGTGCGGGTCGCCGGGGATGCGTTCGGGCATGCGCGCCTTTGGCGTGGGGTAGGGCGGCGCGTCAAGGCGTAGGGAGCGCTACTCGCCCTCCCCGAACACCCGGTCCTTCAGCTCGCCTGCCCCGCGCAGCACTGCCCAGCCGATCGCATAGGTGATCGCCATCGGCACGACGACCTTGAGCACGTTGGCGGTGACCGCGCCGATCAGCGCGCCGTCGGCGCTGCTGTCGTCGTCGCCGCTCCAGCTGTCGATCGCGCCGCCGACCAGCGCGCCTATGGTGGTTGCACTCATGGGGAAGCTCCTTCGCCGCTACAGCGCGGCAGCGCCTGCCCGGTTCCGGGCTATTCGCCCAGCATGTCCTCGGGCCGCACGACACGGTCGAAGGTCTCCGCATCGACCAGCCCCAGCGCCAGCCCCGCTTCGCGCAGGGTCATCCCCTCGGCGTGCGCGTGCTTGGCGATCTTGGCGGCATTGTCGTAGCCGATCTCGGGCGCGAGCGCGGTGACCAGCATCAGGCTGCGCTCGACCAGCTCGGCGATGCGCGGGCGGTTGGGCTGCATGCCGTCGATGCAACGTGTCCGGAAGCTGTCCATGCCGACCGTCAGCAGCTCCATCGAACGCAGCACGTTGGCGCCGATCAGCGGCTTGAAGACGTTGAGCTCCAGATGTCCCTGCAAGCCGCCGACAGTGACTGCGGTCTGGTTGCCCATCACCTGCGCCGCGACCATGGTCAGCATCTCGCATTGGGTCGGGTTGACCTTGCCCGGCATGATCGAGCTGCCGGGCTCGTTCGCCGGGAGGTCCAGCTCGGCGAGACCCGAGCGCGGACCGGAGGCGAGCAGGCGGATGTCGTTGGCGATCTTGGTCAGCGCGACCGCGAGGCTGTTCAGCCGCCCGTGAAAATCGACCAACGTGTCGTTCGACGCCAGCGCCTCGAACTTGTTGGGCGCAGGCTCGAAGCGGAAGCCGGTGATATCGCCGATCGCCGCCGCCATGTCGCGGTCGAACCCCGGCGGCGCGTTGAGCCCCGTGCCGACCGCCGTCCCGCCCTGCGCTAGTCTCGACAGGGCATTCTGAACGAAGGGCGTGATCCGCACGCGCGCGAGCTGGAGCTGCGCGGCATAGCCCGACACCTCCTGGCCGAGCGTCAGCGGCGTCGCGTCCTGGAGGTGGGTGCGGCCGATCTTAACGATGTCCCACCACGCCCGCGCCTTGGCGGCGAGCGCATGCTCCAGCCGTTCGAGCGCAGGCAGCAGCTCGCGCGTCGCGGCCAGCGCGGCGGCGATGTGCAGCGCGGTTGGGAAGCTGTCGTTGGAGGATTGGCCGCGGTTGACGTCGTCGTTGGGGTGGACGGGGGACTTGCCTCCGCGCGTGCCGGTCAGCAGCTCGTTGGCGCGACCGGCGATCACCTCGTTGACGTTCATGTTCGATTGCGTGCCGCTTCCCGTTTGCCAGATCACGAGCGGGAACTGGCTATCGAGCTTGCCGGCGACCACCTCCTTGGCCGCGGCCTCGATCGCGTTGGCCTTCTCTGCCCCGAGCTCCTCGCGCTGCACCCGCGCCGAGGCCTGCTTGACGATCGCAAGCGCGCGGATGATGCCGAGTGGCATGCGCTCGTGGCTTCCGAACGGGAAGTTCTCGGTCGACCGCTGCGTCTGCGCACCCCAATAGGCGTCGGCGGGAACCTCGATCGCGCCGATCGAGTCGGTTTCGGCGCGGGTTTGCGGAGTGCTGGTCATGCCCCACTTACTCCGTCACCCCGGACTTGTTCCGGGGTCCAGCGAGCGGCAGGCGATTAGGCAGGAGGCTCAAGCCCGCATAGTTCGCGGATCTCTGGCCCGGCACAAGGCCGGGGTGACGGATGAGCGTTATTTTTTACGTTTGAAGTCGACGGCCACCACGTTCGACCCGTCCTCGACCGGCACCGCGGCAGGGCCGTCGTTCTCGGCGGGCTCATGCTCCGGCGCCGCGTCTTCGGTCGCTTGGAAGCGCAGCTCGAAATTGACCGCGGGATCGTGGAAGCCGGTGATCGCCGAATAGGGAATCGTCAGCTTCGACGGCACCTGGTTGAAGCTCAGCCCGACCGAGAAGCGCTGCGCATCCGCCGTCAGGTCCCAATAACGGTTCTGAAGAACGATCGTCATCTCGTCGGGAAAACGCTCGATCAGCCGCTGCGGTATGTCGACGCCGGGCGCCTGAGTCTTAAAGGTGATGTAGAAATGATGCTCGCCGGGCAGGCCGCCGCCATCGATAATCGAGCCGAGCACCCGGCCGACGACCGCACGCAGCGCCTCCTGCACGATCTCGTCGTACGGGATCAGGCTGTCGGGCATGCCGTCGCTCATGGAAGCTTGGGTTAACGCCATGGCGCCCCCCGTCAACCGCTAAAGGATGGGCGCTAAACATTGCACCTCGCGCAACCCGCGCTATGGCGTCGCTCCGAGATGCGCACCGCAACCATCCGTCGCGACACCGCCGAGACCCGGATCGCCGTGACCGTCGATCTCGACGGCAGCGGCACCTCCCGCGTCAAGCCCGGCATCGGTTTCCTCGACCACATGCTCGAACAGCTCTCGCGCCATTCGCTGATCGACCTGGACGTGATCGCCGAGGGCGACCTCCACATCGACGGCCATCACACCACCGAGGATTCGGCGCTCGCCATCGGCCAGGCGATCGCGCAGGCGCTCGGCGACAAGCGCGGCATCCGCCGCTACGGCGACGCGCTCTCGCCGATGGACGAGACGCTGACGCGGGTCGCGCTCGACATCTCGGGGCGGCCGTGGCTGGTGTGGAAGACCGGCTTCACCGTGGAGCGGCTGGGCGATCTCGACACCGAGCTGATCGAGCATTGGTTTCACAGCTTCGCCCAGACCTGCGGCCTGACGCTCCACGTCGAGACGCTCTACGGCCAGAACAACCACCATGTCGTCGAGAGCGCGTTCAAGGGGCTCGCGCGCGCCTTGCGCCAGGCGGTCGAGATCGACCCGCGCAAGGCCGACGCCGTGCCGGCGACCAAGGGGGTGCTGTGAAACTCTCCCCTCCCGCTTGCGGGAGGGGTCGGGGGAGGGCCTGTCACACCCGCCTCCGCCACCCCTCTCGTGCC
>CAXTNG010000202.1:0-6432 GCA_964245475.1 uncultured Sphingomonas sp.
GGGATAGCATGCCGTTTAACCGCATTTTCGTCACCCCGGGCTTGACCCGGGGCGAGGCTTCTTTCCTGCCCCGCTATGTAGAAGGAGAAGCCTTGCCCCGGCTCAAGGCCGGGGTGACGGAGGTTGAGCTTATCGCGCCGGGATGTCGCTCTGCGTCACCGGCACGATCTTGATCTCCACGCGGCGGTTCGCGGCGCGGCCGGGGTCGGTGTCGTTCGACGCGGTCGGCTGGGTCTCGCCGTACCCGCGGGTGGCGATGCGGGCCTGCTGGACGCCATGAGCGGCGAGATAGTCCGCCACCGACCGCGCGCGGCGTTCTGACAGCGCCTGGTTGTACTGGTCGCTGCCCGTCGAATCGGTGTGGCCGTAGACGTCGATATAGGTCTGGTTGTACTGGCCGAGCGTCGCGGCGACCTGGTCGAGCGTCTGGCGGAACGCGGGCTGCACCTCGGCGCTGTCATAGGCGAAGGTGATCCCCGAGGGGATGTTGAGGACGAGGTCGTCGCCGCGGCGGATGACCTGGACATCGGTGCCCGCGGTGCGTGCGCGCAGCTCGCGCTCCTGGCGGTCCATATAGGCGCCGATGCCCGCACCGGCGAGGCCGCCGATGCCCGCGCCGACGATCTTCTCGGTCCGGTCGTGCCGCCCGCCGACGAGGTCGCCCAAGAGGTACCCGCCCAGCGCGCCACCGATGCCGCCGATCGCGGTCTTCGAGATGCGGCGCTCGCCTGTGTCCGGGTCGGTGGTGCAGGCAGCGGTGGCGGCGAGCAGCGCCAGCGCGGCGGCGGTCAGGAACTTGGGCGTCATGGGCGATCCTCCGATACGCCCGACAACTCGGGCGTCCGTAGCCTTGTTCCGCTTGCGAACTGAACGGACGATGACCCCTTTCGCGCGTTGCCGTGAACGCCCGGCTGCTGCAAAGCGTTGAATGCCGATGCCCGCCTTTCCCTGGATAGACGTCCTCGTCCTGCTCGCGCTGATCGCGCTGAATGGCGTGTTCGCGATGAGCGAGCTCGCGATCGTCTCCGCACGCAAGGCGCGGCTGGAGGCGATGGCGCGCGCGGGCAGGAAGGGCGCACGCACCGCGATCGAGCTGGCGGCGGATCCGGGCAAGCTGCTCTCGACCAGCCAGATCGGCATCACCCTGATTGGCATCATCTCGGGCGCCTATTCGGGCGCGAGCCTGGGCGAGCCGACCGCGGCGAGGCTGAAGGGGCTGGGCCTGTCGGCGGATGCGACGCACACGCTGGCGCTGGTGCTGGTGATCGGGCTGACCACCTACCTCTCGCTGATCGTCGGCGAGCTGGTGCCCAAGCAGTTCGCGTTGCGCAGCCCCGAGCCGATCGCGGCGGCGATGGCGGTGCCGATGCGCTGGCTGGCGCGGGGAACGGCGCCGGTGGTGTGGCTGCTCGATTCGACCAGCGCCGGGGTGTTCAAGCTGCTCCGGCTCGACCGCGAGGGCGAGGACAATGTCACCGCCGAGGAGCTTCACCTGATCGTCGCGGAGGCGAGCAAGTCGGGGGTGATCGAGGAGCATGAGCGTTCGATCATATCGGGCGTGGTGCGGCTGGCCGACCGGCCGGTGCGCGAGGTGATGACGCCGCGGACCGGGGTCGACTGGCTCGACTGCACGCTCGACGCCGAGGCGATCCGCGAGACGCTGCTCGCGTCGCCGCGGACGCGGCTGCCGGTGGGCGAGGGGTCGATCGACGACATCAGGGGCGTCGTCCAGTCGCGTGACGTGGCGGCGGCGCTGGTCCGCGGCGAGCCGCTCGACCTGGCGCGGCTGATGCGCAAGGCACCGGTGGTGATCGACCAGATTGACGCAATGGACGCGCTGATGGCGCTGCGCGAATCCGAAGTGCCGATGGCGCTGATCCACGACGAATACGGGCATTTCGAAGGGATCGTGACGCCGACCGACCTGCTGGCGGCGATCGCCGGCGAGTTCGCGTCGGATGCCGCGCCCGACGAATCGCCGAGCGTGGTCGAGCGCGACGACGGCTCGCTGCTGGTCGCGGGGTCGATGGCGGCGGACGCGCTCGCCGAGCGGCTGGGGATCGAGCTGCCCGACGACCGCGATTACGCGACGGTGGCGGGGCTGGCGCTCGCGGCGTTCCGCCACCTGCCGAAAGAGGGCGAGAGCTTCGTCGAGCAGGGCTGGCGGTTCGAGGTGGTCGACTTGGATGGGCGGCGGATCGACAAGCTGCTGGTGAGCGCGGCTTAAGGTCTGTTTCAGCGAAGCTGAAACGGGCCGGTGCCGCTATCCGGCGTGAGCCGGATCAAACCAATCACGCGACGAGCAACGCCAGCTTGGCCAGGCGGACCAGCGCGTCGTCGACCGATACGTCGGATTCGCCGATGGCTGCGGCCCAGTCGCAGGCGAGCGCGGCGCGGTCGCGGGTGCCGTCGAGGAGGGACAGGAAGGCGCGCGGGACCGGGTCGAGGTCGATGCGGCGCTGGTCGAGGGAGAAGACCTGTGTCTCGCCCAGCGCGACCAGCGTGCGCGCGAGGCTGGTCGCGCGCGGGTGATCGCCGGCGACTGCGGCGCCGGGGAAAGGCAGGGTGTGCAGCTCGATCACGTCGCCGCGGAACAGCCGGACGATCGCGGCAAGCCGGTCGTCGTCGTCGATCCGGTCGCCGACCCGAAGGCGGGCGGGCCAGGCTTCGGCGGCGGCGGCGAGTGTGTCGACGAGCGTCTGATCGGCCAGTGTGACGGTCGCCCGGCGCGATGCGAAGCTGTTCGGTCCGGTACGATCGAGGGGGGCGCCGATGTAAAGGTCGCGTACGCGATCGGCGTCGAGGCTGCGCGCGGGCGTCTGCTCGGCACGGACGAACAATGTCTTGTGGAACAGGCACATGGTCTCAAAATCGTGGCCTTGCGCGCTGTGGATGATCCGCGCTTCCTCGATCGGCTCGTCGGGCAACCCTGAGACGAGCAGCTTGGGCTCAGCGTCGTTGAGAAAGCGCAGGCCGTGCATCGCGGCGGCGGCGGCGACATCGGTCAGCGACTGTGGCGCATAGACCTCGCCCAGTTCGTCATGGAAAAGGACATTATAGCCGTCCTTGGTGAGTTCGGCGAAGCTGCGCAGCGGAACAAGCGTGGACAGGTCGTTCTCGCGCGGCTTGGCGAAATCCTGCATGAAGGCGATCGCGGCGTCGCGGCGTGCGTCGGTGCCGCTGATGCCGTCCAGCGCGTGGAGCAGCATCTCGCGCAGCATCAGCCGGTAATAGGCCCCGGGGAATGCATTGTAGCTGACGAAGGCGATCCCGTCGGGTGACAGGACGCGGCCGATCAGCGCCAGCACCGCCTCGCGCACCACCGGGGGCACCCAGGCATAGACGCCGTGCGCGATGATATAGTCGAACGGGCCTTCGAGGGTATGTGCGGCGTCGAGGATGTCGGCGACCTTCACGCGGACGTTGGTCAGCCCCGCCGTGGCGGCGATCGCCTGGCCGCGCGCGACGGGGGTGGCGGCGAGGTCGATGTTGAGGAAGTGCGCGTGCGGCAGGCCTTCGGCCATCGAGAGCAGGTTCATCCCATCGCCGCCGCCGATGTCGAGGACGCGCGCCGTGGCGGGCGGCGGCGGGGTCAGGCCGTGGAGGCGGGCGATCGCGGCGAGGTGATCGGGGTGGCTCGCCGGGATCGTGCTGGAGGGGTAGGCGACGCGATCGTAGGCGGTGAGACTCGCCGGCATCGGGCTCAGGCCAGCGCGGCCCGGTACAGCTGCATCAGCGCGGCCCAGGCGCGTTCGGCCTGCGCGACGTCATAGGTCTGTCCTCCTGGGACGCACCAACCGTGATTGGCTGGATAGACCTCGACCGTCGCGGGGCGGCCGGCAGCGGCGAGGGCGGCTTTCAGCGCGTCCTTCATGGCCGGGTTCTGCGCGTCGTCGTTCTGCGCGTGGGCGACGAGATAGGTGGCGTGCGTCTTCGGGATCAGCAGGTGCGGGCTGTCGGGCTTGTCGGGGACGAGGCCGTTGCCGCCGTGGAAGCTGCCGACCGCGGCGATCCGGTCCGGCACCGCGGCGGCGGTGCGGAAGGAGAGATCGCCGCCCATGCAATAGCCTTGAACGCCCGCCTTGCGGCGCGTGTCGGTCTGCGGCTGCGCATCGAGAAAGGCGAGATGGGCCTGCGCGTCGTGGGCCACGCCGTCCGGGGTCAGGGTCGCGCGATAGCCCATCAGGGTCTGACGTGTCGTGGGGTTGCCGAAGTCGATCGGGCCGTCGAGGACGGGCGCCTTCTTCGAGCGGTAGAAGGGATTTGGAACGAGCACGACATAACCCTGCGCGGCGAGCCGGCGGCCGAGATCGCGGAAGGCCGGCCTGAGCCCCATGATGTCGGGCCAGACGAGCACGGCGGGCCAGCGGCCCCTGGCTGTCGGGTAGAAGAGTGCCGCGTCGCAACTCCCGTCGGCGGTTTTGACGGTGACGTCCTTCTCGGTCACCGGCTTGGCGCCCGCGTCGGCGGCGATCGCCGCGGTGCCGGCGGTGGCGGCGACGAGCAGGCCGAAGGTGCGGCGGGTGAGGCGGTGGTCCTCGACCAGGCCCGGGTGGATGACGTCGTCGCACATGGGGGCTCTCCCGCGGGGTATTGCGGCATCCTTGCCGAGTTAGGGCGGGGTTGCAAGCCGATGCGCCGTTTGGCGGGATCTTCCCGCAACCTGTGGGCGAGGCGGAGTCTTGCTCAGCAGGTGCGCAGTGCGCATCGTTGCCGGGGCATATGGCAGCACCGTGGTTCACAAATCCGGCAACACTTGATCCGCCGCGCCCCAGTCCTGCAGCGCTCGCCCATTGGCGCGCTCGATCAGCTCGTTCCCGTCCCGGATCGTCCAGCGGGCGGCGGTGTCGAGGTCGCGCAGCTCGGTCCAGCTGACCGGCGCAGCGACGGGCGCATTGGCACGGGCGCGGGCGGAATAGGGCATGATCGCGGTACTGCCGCGCTGGTTGCGCAGCCAGTCGATGAAGATGCGGCCCTTGCGCTTCGCCTTGGACATGGTGGCGACGAAGCGATCGGGATCGGCCTGCGCCATCGCTTCGGCGAAGCGGTGGGCGAAGTCCTTGACGGCGGGCCATTCCGCCTGCGGCTTCAAGGGCACGACGACGTGGACGCCCTTGCCTCCCGACAGCATCGGGAAGCTGGTGAGGCCGAGCTCGGCCAGCTGCTCGCGCAAATGCTCGGCCGCGCGCTTGGTGTCGGCGAAGTCGAGGCCTTCGTCGGGGTCGAGATCGAAGACCAGGCGGTCGGGCTGCTCCAGGGTCGCGACCGACGAGCCCCAGCCGTGATATTCGATCGTGCCCATCTGGACGCAGGCGACCAGCCCCTCCGCGTCCGCGACATAGAGATACGGCTCGATCGTGCCGTCCTTCTCGCGCACGTCGACGTGGTGGACCGCGTCGCCGAAGCTGCCCGCGTCGTGCTTCTGGAAAAAGCAATGCTTGGCGCGGCCCTGCGGACAGCGGACCAGGCTGATCGGGCGCTGGGCGATCCACGGCAGCGACAGCGACGCGGTCTGGACCATATAGTCGGCGAGGTCCCCCTTGGTGAGGTCGCTTTCGGGGAAGATCACGCGGTCGCGGTTGGAGACTTTCGCTTCGATCTTCGCAGCTTCGGGGGCGGGCTGCGGCCGCTCGGCGACGACCTCCTCCGCCTTTTTGTCGCCGCGCAGGCCGAGAAAGCTGGAGTGGCGGAGCACGCCGTCGGGGGTGACCTCGGCATAGGCGATCTCGGCGACCAGCTCGGGCGCGATCCAGCGCGCGCCGCGAACGGCGGCGCGAGGTGCCTCGACCGTTGGCGCATCGCGGGCGAGCGCGTCCATCCTGTCGCGGAGCTCGTCGATCAGGGCGTGGTCGAAGCCGGTGCCGTCCTTGCCGGCATAACGGAGCTTGCCATACTCGTGCACGCCGAGGAGCAGCGACCTGAAGCCGCGGTTCTTCTCGGACGGGGTCCAGCCGACGATCACGAATTCCTGGCGGCGGGTGCATTTGGTCTTGAGCCAGTTCTTCGTGCGGTCGCCGCGGTAGGGAGCATCGGCGCGCTTGGAGACGATACCTTCCAGCCCTTCGCGGCACATCGTCTCGAACAATTGCTCGCCCGAGCCGAGGACGTGTTCGGAGAATTGCACGCGCGAATCGTCTGCGATGATCGCGCGAAGGCGTTCCTTGCGCTGGATGTTGGGCAGCGCGGTGAGGTCCTCGCCGTTTTCGTGGAGCAGGTCGAAGGCGAAGAAGGTCATCGCGCCGGCGTTCGAGATCGCGTCCTTGAGCGTCGAGAAATCGGGCTTGCCGTCCTTGAAGGCGACGATCTCGCCGTCGATCAGGGCGGAGGCGACGGGAAGCGCGGCGGCGGCTTCGGCTACTCCTGAGAATTTGTCGGTCCAGTCGAGGCCGCTGCGAGTGTAAACCTTGGCCTTGCCGCCGCCGACCGCGAGGA
>CAXTNG010000203.1:0-6368 GCA_964245475.1 uncultured Sphingomonas sp.
CTGTTGACCCAAGCCCCCCAAACCCAAGCACGGTATGACGTGGTTGCGATCGGCAACGCGATCGTCGATATCCTCGCCAAGGCCGACGACGCGTTCATCGCCGCCAACGGCATGACCAAGGGGGCGATGCAGCTGGTCTTCTCGCCCGAGGAGGCCGACGCGCTCTATGCCAAGATGGGGCCGGGGACCGAGGTGTCGGGCGGGTCGGCGGCGAACACGATCGCGGGGATGGCGGCGCTGGGCAGCCGCTGCGGCTTCATCGGCCAGGTCGCCGACGACCAGCTCGGCACGGTCTTCGCGCACGACATCCGCGCCGCCGGCATCCGCTACGACACCGACGCGCGGGCGGGTGCGCCGACCACCGGGCGCTGCCTGATCTTCGTCTCGCCCGATGGGCAGCGGACGATGAACACCTTCCTCGGTGCCTCGCACTATCTGCCCGCGGCGGCGCTCGACCGGGCGCTGATCGCGGACAGCGCGTATCTGTATCTCGAAGGCTACCTCTGGGACCCGGAGGAGCCGCGCGCGGCAATGCGCGCTGCGATCGACGTGGCGCGGGGGACGGGGCGCAAGGTGGCGTTCACGCTGTCGGCCGAATTCGTCATCGACCGCCACCGGGCGGCGTTCCACGAACTGATCGATGCAGGCCTGATCGACGTGCTGTTCGCCAACGACGCGGAGCTGATGTCGCTGGTCGAGACCGGCGATCTGGAAGCGGCGATCGCCGCGTTGCAGGGCAAGGTGCCGCTGCTCGTCGTCACGCTCGGGCCGGACGGGGCGATGGCGATCGCAGGCGGCGAGCGCACCGGCGTGAAGGCCGAGCCGGTCGCGCAGGTCGTCGACACCACCGGCGCGGGCGACCTGTTCGCGGCGGGCTTCCTCCACGGCCAGGTCACCGGGCGGACGATGGCGGACTCGCTCCGCCTCGGCGCGATCTGCGCGGCGGAGTGCATCGGTCATCTTGGCCCGCGGCCGATCGCGGACCTTAAAGCGCTGGTTGCGGAAACGGTCGGCTAAGGCTGCGTCCCTACTGGCGCCGGGAACTCGCCCATCTGGGGCACGCCGTCCTGGTCCAGCCCGTGGTACAGCCGGCTGTTGCGCATGCCGTAGACGAAATACATCACGATCGCCGCAACCGTGTACCAGAAGAAGAACACCAGCACATTCCATTCGATGCCGGTGATCAGCCACAGGCACGAGACGATGCCGAGTGCCGGGATCAGCGGGTAGAGCGGCACCTTATAGCCGCGCGGCAACTCCGGGTGGGTGCGCCGCAGCCAGATCACCGACAGGCAGACGATCGCGAACGCCATCAGGGTGCCAACCGAGGTCATGTCGCCGAGCGCGTTGATGTCGAAGAACGCCGCGGCGAGTGCGGTGATCAGCCCGACGAGCAGGGTGTTGACCCAGGGCGTCTTGAACTTCGGGTGCACAGTGGCGAAGATGCGCGGCAGCAGGCCGTCGCGCGCCATGGTGTAGAAGATGCGCGTCTGGCCGTACATCAGCACCAGCACCACGCTGGTCAGGCCGATGATCGCGCCGACCTTCACGATCTTGGCGAACCAGCCCCATTGCGGCCCGAGCGCGTCGACCGCGACAGCGACCGGATCGGGCACGTTGAGCTGCTTGTAGTCGACGATCAGCGTCATCGTGATCGACACGAGGATGTAGAGGATCGTGCAGGCGACCAGCGACCCGATGATGCCGATCGGCATGTCCTTGGCGGGGTTCTTGGCCTCCTGCCCGGCGGTCGAGACCGCCTCGAAGCCGATATAGGCGAAGAAGACGATGGAGGCGGCGCGGATGATGCCCGACCAGCCGAACTCGCCCTTGACGCCGGTGTTGGGCGGGATGAACGGTTGCCAGTTCTTCTCCAGCGTGCCGAAATTCTGGATGACGTACCAGCCGACGATCACCACGAAGGCGATGATCACGCTCGACTTGATCGCGACGATGACGTTGTTGAACTTCGCGCTTTCCGAGACGCCGACGACGAGCAGCAGCGCCAGCGCCATGCAGACGAGGAAGGCGGGGAGGTTGAACAGGTACGTCACCGGCGCGCCGTTCACCAGCACCTCCTGCCCCGCTTCCATCACATGGTGGCCGGTGGGGCCGGTGAGCTGGACCGGGATGACGATGCCGTAATCGCCGAGCAGGCTGACGACATACCCCGCCCAGCCGACCGCGACGACGCTTGCTGCAAGCCCGTATTCGAGCAACAGCAGCGCGCCCATGATCCAGGCGGCGAACTCGCCGATCGTGGTGTAGCTGTAGGTATAGGCCGAGCCCGACACCGGGAGCGTCGAGGAGAGCTCGGCGTAGCACAGGCCTGCGAGCGCGCAGATGACCCCCGCGATGACGAAGGCGAGGAGCACCGCCGGCCCCGCATGGAGCGCCGCAGCGCTGCCGGTGCGGACGAAGATGCCCGCGCCGATGATGCAGCCGATGCCGAGGAAGACGAGGTTCCACGGCCCGAGCGTGCGCTTCAGTTCGCTGGTCCGCGTCTCGCGCTGCACCTGCTCCACCGTCTTGCGAAGCAGCATGCGCGCGAGCAGCCCGTTTGCGGGTCGTGTCGCCATCGGTTCTCCCTGGCCGCTCCCGGCGCGGCCCCATCCGTTAAACGCAGGAGCCTAACCGCAAATCGGGTGGGGGCAAGCGCTTATCGTGCGGGCATCAGACCCCCCGAGC
The DNA here is from genome assembly GCA_964245475.1 of uncultured Sphingomonas sp. GTDB lineage: Bacteria > Pseudomonadota > Alphaproteobacteria > Sphingomonadales > Sphingomonadaceae > Sphingomonas. The sequence goes on from CAXTNG010000203.1 coordinate 2,689, forward strand.
GCGTCAGCGCGCGAGCATCGGGTCCCAGCGCGCGTCAGCGCGCGAGCATCGCACCAAGCGCCTTGCCGCCGAACAGGTGCACGTGCAGGTGCGGCACCTCCTGCCCGCCATGCCCGCCGGTGTTGGCGAGCAGGCGATAGCCGGGCGCGACCAGCCCGTTCTCGCGCGCAACATGGCCGACCGCGCGGACGAAGCCGGCGATCTCCGCGTCCGATGCGCGGGCGCTGAAATCGTCCCAGGAGACATAGGCGCCGCGCGGGATCACCAGAATATGCGTCGGCGCCTGAGGCGCGATGTCGTGGAAGGCGACCGCGTGTTCGTCCTCGTAGACGCGCTTGGCGGGGATCTCGCCACGCAGGATGCGGGCGAAAATGTTGCCGTCGTCATAGGGCTGGGTGGCATCGATCGGCATCTATTGGCTCCGGGCAGCTTTTTCCTCATGCCCCGACACGCCTTCGCGGCGGGTAAGCTCGACGCGGACGTCATCGAGGCTCAACTCCGCGTCGGCGAGGAGGACGAGGAGGTGGAAGATGAGGTCGGCGGCTTCGGGGACGATCCCGGCGGGGTCGCTGGTGGCGGCGATGACCGTTTCGATCGCCTCCTCGCCGAGCTTCTGCGCGATCTTGCCGCGGCCCTTGGCGAACAGGCTGGCGGTGTAGGAGGTGGCCGGGTCGGCGCCACGGCGGCTGCGGATGGTGGCTTCGAGGGTGTCGAGCGGGTCCATCAGTGCGTCCTTACGGGAATGCCAGCCGCAGCGAGCGCCGCATGGGCCTGAGCGATCGTGGCTTCGCCGAAGTGGAAGATCGACGCCGCCAGCACTGCGCTCGCGTGGCCGTCGCGGATGCCGGCGACGAGGTCGGCGAGGCTGCCGACGCCGCCGCTGGCGACCACCGGCACCGTCGTGCGGTCGGCGAGCGCGCGGGTGAGTTCCAGGGCGTAGCCGTCGCGGGTGCCGTCGCGGTCCATCGAGGTGACGAGCAGCTCGCCCGCGCCCAGCTCCGCCAGGTGCAGCGCATGGGCGACCGCATCGATGCCGGTGGCGCGGCGGCCGCCGTGGGTGAACACTTCCCAGCCCTCCCCGACGCGGCGTGCGTCGATACTGGCGACGCAGCACTGGCTGCCGAAGCGCTCGGCGATGTCGGCGACCACGTCCGGCCTGGCGACCGCGGCGGAATTGACCGCGACCTTGTCGGCACCGGCGAGGAGCAGCGCGCGTGCGTCCTCCGCCGACCGCACACCGCCGCCGACGGTCAGCGGCATGAAGCATACCGCCGCGGTGCGGCGGACGACGTCGAGGATCGTGTCGCGCCCCTCATGGCTCGCGCCGATGTCGAGGAAGCAGAGCTCGTCCGCGCCCGCCGCGTCATAGGCGCGCGCCTGCTCCACCGGATCGCCCGCGTCGCGCATCTCGACGAAGTTGACGCCCTTGACGACCCGGCCGTCCGCCACGTCGAGGCAGGGGATCACGCGGGCCCTAACGGTCATGGCTGCCGGTCATCCGCCGCCCATGCCGCCCCGCTGCCGCTGCCGCAAGGTGAGGCGCACGTCTGATCGCTTGCGGTGTGGCGCAGATGCACCATTGCGCAACTGTAACGCTTTAACATGGAACAAGTTTTGTCGCGGGCGGTTGCCGCCACACCATGAGCAAGACAGCCCTGATCGTCGAGGACGAGATCTTCGTTGCCCTCGATCTCGAACGCATCCTGACCGACGCCGGCTACACGGTGACCGCGATCGCCGCGGACCGTGCGGGCGCGCTGGCGGCGGCGCCCGATGCGGGGTTCGCCTTTGTCGACGTGAACCTGCGCGACGGCGCCACCGGCCCAGACATCGCGGCGCGGATGGCGCGCGATTTCGGCGTGCGCTGCGTCTTCGTCACCGCCAACCCGGCGCAGATCGGCTCGGGCGAGGGCGCGCTGGGCTATATCCGCAAGCCGTTCAGCGAACGCGCGATCCTCGCCGCCGCGGCACTGGCGGGCGACGGGGTGCAGCCGGCCAACGACGATCTGGTGATGCTGCGGCGCTGACGGTTTGGCGCGTTCGATCGAACCGCCGCAAAGTTCGCCCGAGCGCAGTCGAAAGGCATGCCCCAACAAGGTGATTCGACTTCGCTCAGCACGAACGGCTAAGGAGCGGTCGCGGCTCTAGCGATGGAAGGAGGCGAGCGGGGCGGTGAGCGTCGCGACCAATCCGTCCGGCCGCCAGTCGCGCTCGATCCGGCCGCCGAGCTGGCGGACCGCGCTCAATTCGATCAACCGGCTGCCGAAGCCCGAGTCCTCGGGCGCGGTCGCGATCGCCGGGCCACCGCGCTCGGTCCAGACGATCGTCAGCGTGTCGGCACCCGTCGCGATGTCCGCGGTGACCTTGCCGTCGGGCGCGGACCGCGCGCCGTACTTGGTCGCGTTGGTCGCCAGTTCGTGGAAGAGGAGCGCGACCGGGGTCGCCGAGCGGTCGTCGACCGCGAGGTCGTCGCCGGTGACCGCGATTCGCCGCTCGTCGGGCGACTGATAGGCCTCGAACAGCTCGTCGAGCAGCCCGTGCAGCCCGCTCGGCCCTTCCGCCGGGCGCGAGGCGGCGCTGTGCGGGCGGACGAAGTCGTGCGCGCGGCCGAGCGCGGTGATCCGCTGGCGCAGGTCGGCCGCCAGCCCTGCGACCTCGGGACGCCCGCGCGCGGCGAAGCTCAGCAGCCCGGCGATCACGGCGAAGATGTTCTTGATGCGGTGCGACAGTTCCTGCGCGAGCACCTCGCGCTCCTCCAGCGCGAGCTTGTGCGCGTGGATGTCGGTGCAGGTGCCGAACCAGCTAGTGATCGCGCCGTGCTCGTCGCGGATCGGCAGCGCGCGGCCGAGCACCCAGCGATAGCCGCCATCGACGTGGCGCAGGCGGTATTCGATCTGGTACGGCTCGCCCGTCGCCAGGCTGTGCCGCCAGACCTCCCAGGCGCGGGCCTGGTCGTCGAGGTGGAACATGCCGTTCCAGCCCTCGCCGTCGGTCGTTCCGTGCGGCGCGCCGGTGAACTCGTACCAGCGCGCGTTGTAATAATCGTGGAAGCCGTCGGGCAGGGTCGACCAGACCATCTGCGGCATGGTGTCGGCCAGCGTGCGGAAGCGATGCTCGCTGTCGCTGAGCGCGCGGGCGGTCTGCGCCGCGGCCATCCGCCGCTCGCGACGGCGCCGATGGTCGTCCAGCCGCCGCATCACCAGGTCGGCGAGCAGCGTCAGCCCGTCGCGCTGGACGGTGCTCAGTCCATCCGGCCGCGGCACGGCGTCTAGCACACAGACGCTGCCCAGACCGACACCCTCGCGCGCGATCAGCGGCACGCCGGCGTAGAAACGGACGTTCAATTCGCCGGTGACCAGCGGGTTGTCGGCGAAGCGGGAATCCTGCGTCGCGTCGCGCACCTCCATCAGCCCGGTGCCGCCGATCGCGTGGGTGCAGAAGGAGATCGCGCGCGGCGTGCCCGGCAGATCGGTGCCGACCTGGGCTAGGAAGCGCTGCTCGTCCTCCTCGATCAGCGTAACGAGCGCGACCGGGACCTCGCACAGCTTGGCGGCGAAGTTCGAGATGTCGTCGAGCGCATGCGCCTCAAGCGCGCCGGCGACATCATAGGCTTGGATGACGCGGCGTCGGTGGGCTTCGTCGAAGACCGGGGGTGCACTCAAAACGGCACGTCGTCGTCG
>CAXTNG010000204.1:0-281 GCA_964245475.1 uncultured Sphingomonas sp.
GGGTGGTCGGCGTGGTCGGCGTGATCGGGCCGACGCGGTTGAACTATGCGCGCGTCGTGCCCATGGTGGATTTCACGGCGGCGACGCTCGCCCGGCTCCTGGGCTGAACGCCGCATCTTTCCTACACACAGGGCTGATTCATGGCTGAGAACGACACGACCGAAACCACTGAATTGCGCGAGGAAACCGCCGCGGAGGCGCCCGAGGTCGCCGAGCATGACCGCGCCGCCAAGCTGGAGGCGGAGCTCGCCGAGGCGAAGCAGCAGATGCTCTACGCGCGT
>CAXTNG010000204.1:291-891 GCA_964245475.1 uncultured Sphingomonas sp.
CACCTACGCCGCGACCCAGTTCGCGCGCGATGTGCTCTCGGTCGCCGACAATCTCTCCCGCGGCCTGGCGGCGATCCCGGCCGAGCTGCGCTCGGACGAGCGGCTGAAGGGGCTGGTCACCGGGCTGGAGGCGACGGGGCGCGAGCTCGACAACGTCTTCGCGCGCCACGGCATTACCAAGATCGCGGCAATGGGCGAGACGCTTGACCCGAACAGGCACCAGGCGATGCTGGAAGTGCCGAGCGACCAGCCCGCGGGCACGATCGTGCAGGAAATGCAGGCGGGTTACATGATCAAGGACCGCCTGCTGCGGCCGGCGCTGGTGGGGGTGGCAAGGGCGGCGGAGTAGTGCTGCTACCGAAACTGCGTCTGGATGCTCGCGACCAGCGCCGCCGGCACCTGGTCTGCGGCGACGCGCTTCGTGATCGGCCCGTCGGGGCCGGGCAGCGTCACCCGATAGCCGAAATTGACCGCGTCCGGCTCGGGCGCGCACGAGGGCACCGGCGAGATCTTCGTCGTCGAGGCCGACGAGAGCGACGGGTCGTTCCTCGCGTTCTCCCCGGAGGTCGCGATCGTGACCAACGTCGCGGCCGACCCCCG
>CAXTNG010000204.1:901-6349 GCA_964245475.1 uncultured Sphingomonas sp.
TTCGTCCAGGTCCTGCCGGAAGGGTCCCCAGCTCGAGAGGCTGGCGATCGACAGCGGGAAGTCCGGGAACGGCGCGCTGAAGCGATAGGTGATGGTGTTGCCGTCACACGTGATGGCCTTGTCGAAGCCGGCCTGCAGCTCGGCCGGGACCTCCTGGCCGGCGGCCTGCAGCTCGCGCACCTTCAGCCCCACCTGGACCGCCTGGTCCAGCGCCTCGCGGTCGGGCACCGAAAGGGACGCCAGGCTCATCCGGCCTTCGCTCTTCAGTGCGCCGGGGGCGCCCGCGCCGGCAAAGCCCCCGATCGGCTCGATCACGACATCGTCCATCTCTACCTCCGCGTGACGCGCTACGGACCGTCCGGGCTACAGGCCGACGGCCGTCCAAGCCTTGTTGACGGCATTCTTGATCGCCGTATCGCCCGGATACATGCTGGTGGACAGCGAGCGGGTACGGTTGGCGAAGTCTTTCATCTTCATGTTCGGGCTGGGCGGGAAGCCGGTCAGCGCCTTGTACCAGATTGGCCCGACCTTGTCCCAGCTGTGCCCGCCCGCCGCCTTGGCGGCCTTGTAGAATGCGAAATTGGGGATGCCGCTGCTGTAATGCGGGTCCATGCCGGCGTGGTATTGGCTGAAGTGCGTGGGCTGCGCGGCGAGCGCGTGGGCGCTGGCGGGGTTGGCCATGTCGCGCAGGCAGGTATAGCCCTTGCCCTTGGACACCGGCCCCATGATGTCGTGGCCGATCAGCCAGTCGGCGGCGTTCACGTCCTGGCCGGCCCGCCATTGCCGGAACATCGATCCGAACACGTCCGACATGCTCTCGTTCAGCCCGCCCGGCTCGTTCGCATAGGCGAAGCCCGCGGTGTGCTGGGTGACGCCATGGGTCAACTCGTGGCCGATCACGTCGTTGCCGAGCGTGAAGTCGACGAAGACCTTTCCGTCTCCGTCGCCATAGGTCATCTGCGCGCCGTTCCAGAAGGCGTTGTTAAAATTGGTCGAATAATGGACCGACGAAATCAGGGTCATGTGATGGCCGTCGAGCGAATCGCGTTTGAACACGTCCCAATAGAATTTTGCGACCGCTTCGGTCTCGGTCGCCGCGCGCTTGACCGTCGCGTCGGCGGACATGCCCGGGTTGGCGACCGGCGCGCCGGGCAATGATGTCCCGTGATGGCAATCGTACACCGGGCACGACGGCAGGAAGTGGATCTTCGGGAACGGCCCTGGAGGCGGGAACGCGGGCGGCAGCGCGGCCAGCGACAGCGTGAGCGCCTGCTGCTGCTCACGCACCAGCCGCACCTCCTTGCTGACCGCAGCGGTATAGGCGAAGCCGCGGCGGATCTCGTCCGACAATTCGGGGTCAGAGGCGAAATGCTTGAGGATGTCGTTGGGAATGATAAAACACGTGCAGGTCATGGCCCATCTCCTGATCGGTTGAGATCACCGCTCACGCCAAGCAACCTGGACGGCAAGACTCCCGCCGGTGCTGCTCATGCCAGCATGGCGGCAGCGGGTATTGGACGATCGCGACATGCTGCTATTCGCATGCGCCATGAATCCCAATCTCACCGCCGACCGCCCGACCTTTGTCACCCACCTCGAATGCTCGATGACCGGCGAACGCTACGAGGCCGACCGGCTGCACGGGCTGTCGCGCGTCGGGCGGCCGCTGCTGGTGCGCTACGACCTCGACGCTGCGGCGCGGGCGCTAAGCACGGCAATATCAGCCGCGCGGCCTACCGACCTCTGGCGGTGGCGCGAGCTGCTGCCGGTGCGGCGGACGGAGAACATCGTCAGCCTGGGCGAGATCGAGACGCCGCTGGTGCCGATCCCGCGCTCGGGCGGGGCAAACGTGCTCGTCAAGGACGAGGGACGGCTGCCGACCGGGAGCTTCAAGGCGCGGGGGCTGGTGATGGCGGTGGCGATGGCGAAGGAGCTCGGCGTCACCCGCGTCGCCATGCCGACCAACGGCAACGCCGGCGCGGCGCTCGCGGCCTATGCGACGCGAGTGGGGATCGAGACGATCGTCTTCTGCCCGGAGGATACGCCGGAGGTGAACGTCCGCGAGATCGCGATGCAGGGCGCGCGGGTGTGGCGGGTCAACGGGCTGATCGACGACTGCGGCGCGATCGTCGGCAAGGGCGCAGCGGAGGGCCGCTGGTTTGACTTTTCGACGCTGAAGGAGCCGTACCGGATCGAGGGCAAGAAGACGATGGGGCTGGAGCTCGCCGCGCAGTTCGGCTGGAAGCTGCCGGACGCGATCTTCTACCCGACCGGCGGCGGCACCGGGCTGATCGGGATGTGGAAGGCGTTCGCCGAGCTGGAGGCGCTCGGCTGGATCGGCCCCGCGCTTCCGCGGATGTACGCGGTCCAGGCGTCGGGCTGCGCGCCGATCGTTCGCGCGTTTGAGGCGGGCGAGGAGCATGCCGAGCGCTGGGAGGACGCGCATACCATCGCGGCCGGCATCCGCGTGCCTCGGGCGGTCGGCGATTTCCTGATCCTGCGCGCGGTGCGCGAGAGCGGGGGCAAGGCGCTGGGCGTCGGCGATCCCGCGATCCTCCGGGCAGTGGACGAATGCGCGCGCAAGGACGGGCTGCTGCTCTGTCCCGAGGGCGGTGCGACGCTGGCGGCGTACAAGCAGGCGGTGCGCGATGGCGAGGTCGACGAGGATGAGCAGGTCGTTCTGTTCAACTGCGCAACGGGGCTGAAATACCCGATGCCGCCTGCGCCGCAGGCCCTCGACCGGACGCAGCCGATCGACTTCGACGCGCTATGATCCACGTGGCGGCGCTTTACCGGTTCGTGCCGTTCGACGATCCGCGGGCGCTTCGCGACCGGATCGCCGCGCAGTGCGAGGCGCTTGGCATCCGCGGCACGCTGCTGATCGCGGGCGAGGGGATCAACGGCACCGTCGCGGGGAGCGCGCATGCGATCGACACCCTCGTCGGCGAACTGCGCGCGCTGCCCGGCTGTGCGGCGATGGACGTCAAGCGCTCCACCGCCCATGCTATGCCCTTCCGGCGGCTTAAGGTGCGCTTGAAGCGCGAGATCGTGACGATGGGCGAGGCCGTCGACCCTGAGCAGGCCGGCACCCGTGTCGCACCGGCCGAATGGAACGCGCTCATCGCCGACCCGGACGTCGTGCTGATCGACACGCGCAATGCGTACGAGGTTGCTGTCGGCACCTTCCCGGGCGCGGTCGATCCGGGAACGTCCGGCTTTGCCGATTTCCCCGCCTGGCTCCGTGCGCACCGCGCCGAGCTGGAGGGCAAGCGCGTCGCGATGTTTTGCACTGGCGGCATCCGTTGCGAGAAGGCCACCGCGCTGTTGCGGCACGTGGGGGTGGCGGACGTGGCGCACCTCCACGGCGGCATCCTGCGCTACCTGGAGGATGTGCCTGCGGCGGAGAGCCTGTGGCAGGGCGAGTGCTTCGTGTTCGACGAGCGGGTGGCGGTGGGGCAGGGGCTCGCGCCGGGCACGCATGTGCTCTGCCGGGGATGCCGGATGCCGGTGTCGCCGGAGGAGCGCGGCTCGCCGCTGTACGAGGAGGGCGTGTCCTGCCCTCGGTGCCATGATACGCGCGCGGATGAGCGGCGGGCGGGGTACGCCGAGAGGCATCGGCAGCAGCGACTGGCGGAGGCTCGTGGGTCCCTCCACGTCGGCGCCGCATTCCATCCGTAACCCCGGCACCGGATCAAGTCCGGGCCGGGGTGACGGCGTGAGTTAGACGAGCCGTTCGCCCTTGAACGGTACCAGAGTCTCGTATGGCGCCAATCCCGGTGCCCCAGCCACGCGTGCCCCATGCCGCAGGAGGAAGGCGTGGCGGACGATCTCCGCCTGCTGCTCGATGCCGTAGCGGCGGAACGGCTGGCCGGGCTTCAGCGCATAGTCGTAGCGGCACCAGGGATGGCGGGCGAGCGGCAGGAAGATTCCCTGCTGGTGCTGCCAGACGTGGACCATCTCGTGTATGAACAGCCCCTGCGCGTCGAGCGGGCACCCTGCGAAGTCGTCGCGCCACAAATCGCCGCCGGGGTGGAAGTGGATGTGCCCGCGCGGGGCCATCACCACGCGCCTGGGCTGGAAGAACGCCCATTTGCGCCGGACCAGCGTCACCGCCGCATAGTCGATCGCATCGCCGAAGACCGATCGCGCCAGCGCGACCTCGCCGCCGGTGAGCGGCCGCTTCATTCCGGAGCCGGGTCGCCCGCGCCGATCACGTTGGCCTTGCGCGAGACGTGGGTGCCGTCGGCGAAGGTCAGGGTGAGCAGCACCGGCCCTCCGCCGGGCTTGAGGCCCGGGTTCATGCCAAAGAGCATGACGTGCTTGCCGCCGGGAGCGAAGCGCACGTCGGCGTTCGCCGGCACGCGCACCCCGGCGATCGGCTTCATCGAGGCCATTCCCCCGACCGACATGCTCTCGTGCATCTCCGAGCGGAGCGAAAGGTCGCTGCTCACCGAGATGATCGTCGTGTCGACCGGTCCGCCGTGGACGGTGAAATAGGCCGCCGCCGGATTGCCGGTGACTGCGGCGAGGCGCACCCACGCGTCCTCGACGCTGATTGTGTCGGGCTGGAGGCACCCGCTCAGCAGGATGGCGAGGAAGGCGGGGGCGAAGCGGCGCAAGCGAACTCCTTCGCAGAGCGGGAAATCGGCTTCGCCCCTAAGCCGCGGCCAATCTTGCGGCAAGCGCAAGCCCACCTATATCGCCCCCATCAACGCACAGTTGCGCTGCCGTAACGGGGCGCAGCGGCATCATCATTCGTTCGTCAGGGGCTAGTAGAGCACATATGGCAAAAGTTATCGGCATCGACCTCGGCACCACCAACAGCTGCGTCGCGGTCATGGAGGGCGGCAAGCCCAAGGTCATCGAGAATGCGGAAGGCGCGCGCACCACGCCGTCGATCGTCGCCTTCGCCAAGGACGGCGAGCGGCTTGTCGGCCAGCCGGCGAAGCGCCAGGCGGTCACCAACGGCGACAACACGATCTTCGCGGTGAAGCGCCTGATCGGCCGCCGTTTCGACGACCCGATCACCAAGAAGGACACCGAGCTCGTCCCGTACAAGATCGTGCGCGGCGGCAACGGCGACGCCTGGGTGCAAGCGGGCGGCAAGGATTACAGCCCGTCGCAGATCAGCGCCTTCACGCTGCAGAAGATGAAGGAGACCGCCGAGTCCTACCTCGGCGAGACGGTCACGCAGGCGGTCATCACCGTACCCGCGTACTTCAACGACGCGCAGCGGCAGGCGACCAAGGACGCCGGCCAGATCGCCGGCCTCGAGGTGCTGCGCATCATCAACGAGCCGACCGCGGCGGCGCTCGCTTATGGCTTCGAGAAGCAGGACGGCAAGACGATCGCGGTCTACGACCTCGGCGGCGGCACGTTCGACGTCTCGATCCTCGAGATCGGCGACGGCGTGTTCGAGGTGAAGGCGACCAACGGCGACACCTTCCT
>CAXTNG010000205.1:0-6301 GCA_964245475.1 uncultured Sphingomonas sp.
AATGAACGCCCGATACTCACCCTCAACCTGGATGAGAAACCGGGAGACCCTCAGCCGCTTCTGATCGATTGGTTTCTCTGGCGGAAGCAAAGGACATTGAACAGTAAATTGAAAATGCCGCGACATTAACTTGAGGATTCACATTTCTGCGAGCTCCGCCTTAACAATCTTGCCGTGGCCGCGCCATCCTGCGTCAAAAAAAAATGCAATGTTTCTGGACACAGTGTATCGTGACTTGAGACTAGGCCGCGGCCACCCACTTCCGAGGAGATTGAAGGGCATCTTCGGCGGTGTGGCCGGCCGGAGCTTCTCACAGCTTGCATTTCATTAGAAAGAACACACCTGACCTAGTCTTAGTTTCGCTAGAGGCTTTCGGGTGGCGGGGATTGGTTGGTCAAACGGATTAGCCAATCGACTCCCATATACGTGATCGGTCGCGATGGAGCTAAATCGTTACGATGACTGGGAGATATCGTGCGCGTAAGATAGCAGTGACCCGCGCGCATAGCCCTTTCACTGCTGACACCACGATGGCAGCAATCAACATATCGGCCAGCCGCAGCCCGAAAATCGTCGATGCCGGAACTAACGCGGCGAGTTCGATCAACTCGAAGACGTCCTTCGTCGGGAAGAGCATCTCAGGGCTGGCGATCAAGCGGGTATCAACCCCGGCACGCCCGGACAGCCCCTCGACGTCGATGCGCAAAGCAAGCGATAGGTGACGTATTTGACCCAGCACGCTACTTCGGACAAGGCTGGACCAGTTCATTAAATCGGGCTGATCGTGCCGCGCAGAAGCATAATCACAGGAGCGACCAAGACACGGCGCGCTGCGGTCGCGCGGTTGTGTTCACGATACTTCTCGACGAGAGCATGAAGGCTTGGCCAACGTGTCGACCGCCACCCGTAAAACATCGAAGCCGTCGCGCCGAACAGCTTCGCAAATCCTAGCGCAAACCAGCAGCCGCTGCGCGGCGATCACAAATGGCCTGAGCCTGGTGACAACTTCCGATCGAACCAGCGGGCGATGTAGCGGTTCGCGTCGCGCGACTCCGGCACGTCTTTTAGCAGCGATGCGCCGTGCCAGCCGCCCTCGACGACGTAGAGCGCGGTATCGACGCCGAGTCGCGACAGCCGCGCGTGCGAGGCGCACGACGGGCTTAGATCGTGCGACCGCGTGCCCGTCAGGAAGAGCGTCGGCGGGAAGTCGGCCAGCACCTCGTCCGATGCGGCTGGAAAGGCACGCGGGTCGTCCGGGCTGACACCTTCGAGATACCAGGCCACGTTCTCCATCAGCGCCGTCTGGGCCGAGTGGTTACCAGTCGGGATGCCATCGGTGCCCCACAAGCGAGAATCGCCCCAATGCCCAAACGGGAACGGCGCTGCCGGCAGCCCGGCGAGCAGCACGCCGATCGCGCCTGGTCGCGACAGCCCGGCGGCCTGAATCCAGGCGGTCGCCTGCGCCGTTGCGATCCCGCCGAACGAATTGCCGAAGACGCCGATCGATCCGGGATCATGGTCCTTGAGCAGCTCGCGATAGACCGCCTCGACGTCCTCGGACGTGGCCGGATAACGGTGAAACGGCTCCTGCCGGTAGTTCAGGGTGACAACCTTGAAGTTGCCGAGCACGGCGACCGGCAGCGATTCAACCTCGCCTTGGTTCAGCCCGTGATAGACCCCGCCGTGGAGATGGATGAGCACCCGGTCGGGCGCGGGCCGTCCGGTCGTCTCGCGCGGCGTGATGATCGCCGCCGGCACGCCTGCAATGTCGGTATATGCGACGTCGGCCGGATATTCGGACCGGGTCCATTGCAGCAGGTCGGCGAGCGCGCGGTCGAGCATCGCGAAGAAGGCGGTCCATTCCTCCTGCGGCGCGTCCATCTGTGGCATCGGCGGCCGCTGACTGCTCAGCGCCACCTTCGCCCGTAGCATGAAGGCCCGCTTCAGGGCTTCGCTGGCGTAGCCGGACAGCGGTATGTCGAGATCGCTGACGTGCAGGGTACCGTCCGGGCCGAGTATGTCGGTCATGTCGCTGTTCCCTCATGCCCCCGCACAGGGGCGCTGTCGAAGATCTTGCCCGGATTGAAGATGTTCCCGGGGTCGAGCGCGCGCTTGATCGCCCGCATCGCGTCGACCGCTCCGCCAAGCTCCGCCTCGAGCGACGCCTTCTTGCCCAGCCCAATCCCGTGCTCGCCGGTGCAGGTGCCTTCCAGCCGCAGCGCGCGCTCGATCAGTCGCGCGTTGATCGCCTCCACCTCGTCGCGCTCGTCGCGGCTGTCGGGGTCAAGCGCGAACACAACATGAAAATTGCCGTCGCCGACATGGCCCAGGATCGTCGCGGGGATGGCGGTTGCGTCCAAGTCGAGCTTGGTCTGCCGGATGCATTCGGCCAGATTGCCGATCGGCACGCACACGTCGGTCGCCCAGCCCGCCGCGCCGGGCCGCAGCGCCATCGCGGCGTAATAAGCATCGTGCCGTGCGCGCCAGAGGCGTGTCCGCTCCTCCTGCCCGGTCGCCCACGCCAGGTCCGAGCCGCCGTTGTCCGCCACCAGCGCCGCCACGGTCTCAACCTGTTCTTCGACGTAGCGGGGCGAGCCGTGGAATTCGAAGAACAGCGTGTCGCGGACAGGATAGTCAGTTTTCGACCAGCGGTTCACCGCCGCCATCTGCCGTTCGTCGAGTAACTCCGCCCGCGCGACCGGCACGCCCATCTGAATGGTTTGCACGACCGTGCGGACTGCATCGTCGAGCGAGCCGAACGAACAGGTCGCCGTCGCTATCGCCTCCGGCACCGGATGCAGCCGCAGGCGGACCTGGGTCACCAGCCCAAGCGTTCCCTCCGAGCCCACGATCAAGTGGGTGAGGTCGTATCCGGCGGCGGACTTACGCGCCCGCGCGCCAGTTTGCACCTCGCGCCCATCGGCCAGCACCACCGACAGCGACAGCACCTGCTCGCGCATCGTGCCGTAGCGCACAGCATTAGTTCCCGACGCGCGGGTGGACAGCATACCGCCGATCGTGGCGTTGGCCCCGGGGTCGATCGGGAAAAACAGCCCATGATCGCGCAGGTGCGCGTTCAGCTGTTCGCGGGTGACGCCGGGCTCGACCACGCAGTCGAAGTCTTCGGCATTGACCGTGACGATCCGATCCATGCGCGTGAAGGCGACGATCAGGCCGCCATGAACGGCTGCGGCATTACCTTCGAGCGACGTTCCCGCGCCATAGCCGATGACCGGCGTGGCGTGCGCGGCGCAGAGCGAGACGATCTCGGACACTTCTCGCCCGTCGACCGGATAGGCGACCGCGCCCGGCAGGTGACCGGCATAGTGCGTTTCGCTACGCGCATGGTCGGCGCGGATGCCCGGGCTGCTGGTGAAACGGTCGCCGAGCAGGTCGGACAGCGCCGTCACGAGAGCGGGTGTCAGGTCATCCGATGTCATTCGAGACCGGCCTTTGCAACGCTTGGCTCGAGATTCCGCAGCACGGCATCGCGATCGTCGGGGAGTAGATATCCCGCGAATGACAGCGATTCCGCCACCCGGCGCGCGCGGGCAAAGTAGCTCGCCTTGGAACCGTAACGCTGCGTCAGCTCTTCGGTGCCGAACGGCCGCCACTGCGCTAAGTTGCCGCAGACGGCGTCGATCGACCCGGTGGAGACCGGCGGCAGCGCACCCGCCGGTACGCCCAGCGGCAGTTCCGCCTCCAGCGTGCGGACACCGCCGGCGGGCATTCCGTTCGATCCCGCCCGCGGAACCATGAGTCGCGCGACCGGCAGGGCGTTGAGCCGCGCCTCCGGTCCGGGTGCGGTCAGCGCGAACGATCGGCTGGCCGGCAGCCCGCCCGTGCCTGCGACACGCGCGCCGACCGCCCGGGCCATGCCGACCAAGAGCGCGCGCAGATAAGGGCTGTCCCGCGTCGCGTCGAGCGGCACGGCCTGGCCGCCGTTGCAGTGCAGACCGGTGAATGCGACCGCCGCCGATGCCGGCGAGGCGGGCGCATGGGGCGTGGGCAGGTCGTATCGCCAAAGTCCCTTCGTCGCCGGCGCGGCGGCGAACAGGCTCGCGCGTAGCCGATAGAAGTCAGTGTAGCTGGTCGCGTCGGCCAGCATCGGATCGCTCGACGGGCGCCGCAGGAGCTGACGCGGGCTCAGCGGCATGACGACGGGCGAAACGTAAGGATATTGCCGCCCGCCGCGCGCGGCCGAATTGATCGCCAGAAGGTTGCCCGCCCCGTTGCGGGTGAAGGCGCCTCGGAACACCGCTCGGCCGGTCGCCGGGTCGCGGTTGAAACCCTCGGCGATGAAGGCATTGACGAACCAGGCCGATTGGCTCGCGCCGATCAAGATGCGGTGTGCGAAGACCGGCAGGTCGCCCCCCTCGTGCCGACGCCCGGCGAGCAGCCGACCGAAGTCGCGCACGATCGCCTCGCCCACCCCTTGCGCACTCGTCGGCACATCGGCGGCGATGCCCGCCTGCCAGCGCACCCGCGCGTAACTAATCCCGTAGCGGAACGGGAAGCCGTTGCCGAAGTCGGCGGGGTAGGACAGCTTCGACGGATCGCCGTCGCCCGCCGGGACCATGTCAGCCAGCAGCGACAGGAACACCGGGCTGCCTCGGTTCTCCGCCTCGACAAGCACGGCGTCGCCGGGCCGCGAGTCGACGGGCGCGATCAGCTCGAACGCGGCCGCGTAGGTGAAGGCCGGCCGGCCCCCCGCCACCGCGCGCAGTCCGGCAATGGATTCGTCCGCTCGGACGACGCCGCGGACGGTGCCGAACAGGCGGCGGAACCGCCGCGCGCCGAACTGGGGCAGCGCCTCGGTGCCGGCGATCTCGACGTTGACGACGCCGCTGGCGGGCTGCGGCGCGGCGGCGCCGGCAAAGGGTAGAAATGCGAGAATCAGCAAAAGAACCAGTTGGTTGACCATGCGATCTTTCCTACCCGGCCATCAGCTTTAACGCCGCATCCATGATGCTCTGTTCGTCGGGAATGAACAGTTTCTCCAGCGGCAGGCTGTGCGGCACCGGGATGCTGGGCGGGGCGACGCGGACGATCGGAGCCTTCAACTGCGCGAAACCCTCTTCTGCCACAACCGCCGCGATCTCGCCGCCCGAGCCGCCGGTTTTCCACGCTTCCTGCACGATCAGCAGCCGGCCGGTCTTGCGGACCGATGCCAGGATCGTCTGCTTGTCGAGCGGGCAGATGGTGCGCGGATCGACGATCTCCGCCTCGATCCCGTGATCGGCGGCTAGTCGCCTGGCGACGCGGGCGGCGCGCTCGACCATCATGGCCATCGCGACGATCGTAAGGTCCGTGCCCGCGCGCTTCACCTCGGCTTTCCCCAGCGGCACGACGTAATCCTGGTCCGGCACCTCGCCGCGTCGCGCGTGCTGCAGGCCCATGTGCTCAAAGAAGATTACCGGACCGTCGTCGCGGATCGCCGCGCGCATTAGTCCCTTGGCGTCACGCGGATCGGACGGCATCACCACCTTCAGTCCGGGTATGCCGACCAGCATCGAATGATAGTCCTCCGCGTGGCCGCGGTGCGCGCTGGCGCCGAACTTGGTTCGGATCACCAGCGGCACTTTTAGCGCGCCGGCGGTCTTGAACGCGATCTGCCCCGCCTCGTTGGCGAGCACGCCGAGCGTCAGGTTGACGAACTCGCTGAACATGATCTCCAGCACCGGGCGCTTGCCGCACATCGCCGCGCCCACGCACGCGGCCATCATCGCCGCTTCCGAGATCGGAGTGTCGATGATCCGCCCGGTGTCCTTGAACTCGTCCCACAGGCCGTGAAACGACTGCAGCGGGCCTCCCATCATGCCGATGTCCTGGCCCATGCAGAACACGTTCGGGTCACGCACAAACTCATCGCGGATGCCGCTGACGATCGCTTCGTTCATGGTCAGGCGGGTCATCGCGCAACGTCTCCGAGATCGCGCGCGTCGGGCCAGGGGTCCGCCTCGGCCAGCGCCAACGCGGCGGCCATGCGGTTGTCCGCATCGGCCTCCATCGCGACGATATCTTCCTTGACCAGCGTGCCTTGCGCCACCAGTTCGCCGGACAGCCGCGCGACCGGATCGCGTGCCGCCCAAGCTGCAACCTCGCTCGGGTCACGATAGGCGGCGAGATCGTTCGCCCAGTGGCCGCCCGCCCGATAGGACAGCGCATGAAGGAAGCTCGGCCCCTCCCCCGCCCGCGCCCGGCCGATAGCGTCCGACACCGCCCCGAAGACTGCGACCGCCTTGTTGCCGTCGACCTGCCCCGCGGGCATTCCAAAGCCCCAGCCCCGCGCCAGCACAGA
>CAXTNG010000206.1:0-6274 GCA_964245475.1 uncultured Sphingomonas sp.
CCAGCGGGTCCGGCCGCACCGTCCACACCGCCCCCGCCCAAAGCGCCACCGCGGCGGCATAGCACAGCGCCACGCGCGCGCGGACATGCCGCCCCATCCGGAGCGCCGACGAGCGCACCCCGATCAGCGCGTCGTCCTCGCGGTCCTGCAGTGCGTAGATCGTGTCGTAGCCGACCACCCAGGCGATCGACCCCGCGTAGAGCAGCCACATCGGGGGCGAGAGCGCGCCCGTTATGTCGCTCCAGCCGACCAGCGCGCCCCAGGAGAAGACGATCCCCAGCCATGCCTGCGGCCACCAGGTGATCCGCTTCATGAACGGATAGGCCGCGACCGGGAGCAGGCTCGCCACCGCCACTGCCGCCGAAAAGGGGGTGAGCTGCACCAGCACGACCAGCCCGACGAGGCACAGCATCACCAGCCAGGCCCAGGCGAGCGGCAGCGACACCAGCCCGCTCGGGATCGGCCGCGCCCGCGTCCGCGCCACCTGCGCGTCGAGGTCGCGATCGACGATATCGTTGTAGACGCACCCCGCGCCGCGCATCGCGATGCTGCCGAGCAGCAGCCAGAGGATGAGCCCGAACCGGGCGACCGCGCCACCGCTGAGCGCCACCGCCCAGGCGCCGGGCCAGAACAGCAGCCACCAGCCGATCGGCCGGTCGAACCGCGCGAGCAGCGCCAGCCCGCGCAGCGTCGGCGGCAGGTGTCCAACCAGCCCACGATGCTGGCTGTCGGGGACGATATCGGCGGTCATGCCGATGCGGTTAGGAACAGCGCGGTAGGCGCGCAAGCCTGCGCACGCTATCGCCAGCGCATGGGAGTGTCAGCGTGATCAGCCTCTCGGTCGCGATCGGCCGGTTCATCGAGGCGTTGTTCTGGGCGATCGCGCGCGTGGCGGGCGTGGTCGGCATCGCGGCGATTGCGGGCGCTGCGGTGCTCGGCGGGTTGTGGCTGCTCGGTCGCGCGCTTTGGAGGCGCCAGAAGAGGAGGGGGAGGTGATCGCCACCCCCGCCTGGCCTCCGCAATCGACTCCGCGGCTCTACGTGCCCGCGCCCCTCGCGCCGGGGCCGCTCAGGATCGGCGGCGCCGCCGCGCACTACCTCGGCACGGTGATGCGGCTCAAGGTCGGCGATCCGGTCAAGCTGTTCGACGACGCGACCGGGGAGTGGCTCGCGGTCGCCGCGTCGGTCGGCAAGCGCGAGCTGGTGGTCGACGTGACCGAACGCTTCCGCGAGCGCGAGACGGTGCCCGACCTCTGGCTCTGCGCCGCGCCGCTCAAGAAGGGGCGGGTCGACTGGATGGCGGAAAAGGCGTGCGAGCTCGGCGTCGCGCGCTTCGTGCCCGTGATCACCCGCCGGACGGTGGTCGACAAGCCCAACATCGATCGCCTCCGTGCCCATATGATCGAGGCCGCGGAGCAATGCGACCGAACCGCGCTGCCGCAGGTCGCCGAACCGGTGAAGCTGGCAGCACTTCTCCGCAATTGGCCGGATGGGCGCACCCTGTTCTTCGCCGACGAGACCGGCGGCATCCCCGCTGCCGAGGCCATGCGAGCGCATCCCGGGCCGGCGGCAATCCTGATCGGCCCCGAGGGCGGTTTCGACGCCGAGGAACGCGACGCCATCCGCGCCTGTCCGCGAGCGATCGGCATCGGCCTCGGCCCCCGCATCCTCCGCGCCGACACCGCCGCCGCGGCAGCGATCGCGCTATGGATGGCCGCGGCGGGGGATTGGTAGCGACGCGGCGATCAGCCCAGGAAAAGCTTGGTCAGCGTGACCGTCGCCGCGATCAGCGCCGCCGCGGCACCTGCGCCAGTAAGCGCAACCGTGAAGGGCGCGAACCGCGTGTCGACTTTGATTTTGACGATCTCGGCCTGCATCTTGTCGATACGCGCAATCTGCTCGCGGATGTCGAGCGGCTGGTCGGTCGAGGGCGTGCTTGCCATGTAGTCGTCTCCGCTTGCCGATATAGCACGGCTGACGGCGTTTTCGACCCTTCTCTGCCGATGACCCAGTTCCGCCCCCGCAACGCTATGGCGCCCTCCTTAATCCCCGCCTAAGGCGCGCCCATGACGACCAAGATCGACGCGCCCCAAATCGCCCTCGGGCAATCGCCCCGGATCGAGTCGCGCGACCAGCTCATCGCCACCTTCGCCAAGGGCGAGAAGCCGCAGGACGCGTGGCGGATCGGCACCGAGCACGAGAAGTTCGTCTACTGCGTGGCCGATCACCGCGCGCCCTCCTACGACGAGCCGGGCGGCATCCGCGACCTCCTGATGGCCTTGAAAGAATATGGCTGGCATCCGGTCGAGGAGAACGGGCCGGAGGGACCTAACGTCATCGCGATGAGCGGCGCCGACGGTTCGATTAGCCTGGAGCCCGCCGGCCAGTTCGAGCTGTCGGGCGCGCCGCTGGAGAACCTCCACCTGACCTGCGCCGAGACCGGCCGCCACCTCGATCAGGTCAAGGCGGTCGGCGAAAAGCTCGGCCTCGGCTTCCTCGGTCTCGGCATGTGGCCCGACAAGGCGCGCGCCGAGCTGCCCGTCATGCCCAAGGGCCGCTACGACATCATGCGCCGCCACATGCCGCGCGTGGGCTCTCTCGGCCTCGACATGATGCTGCGCACCTGCACCATCCAGGTGAACCTCGACTACAGCTCCGAAGCCGACATGGCGCAGAAGTTCCGCGTCGGGCTGGCGCTGCAGCCGCTCGCAACCGCGCTGTTCGCCAACTCGCCGTTCACCGAAGGCAAGCCCAACGGCATGCTCTCCTTCCGCAGCCACATCTGGTCGGATACCGACCCGCACCGCACCGGCATGCTGCCCTTCGTGTTCGAGGACGGCTTCGGCTACGAGCGCTACTGCGACTATGCGCTCGATGTGCCGATGTACTTCGTCTACCGCGACGGTCGCTACATCGACGCCGCCGGCCTTTCGTTTCGCGACTTCCTGCGCGGCAAGCTTTCGGTGCTGCCGGGCGAGCTGCCGACGGTGGACGACTGGACCGACCACCTCTCCACCGCCTTCCCCGAGGTGCGGCTCAAGTCGTTCCTGGAGATGCGCGGCGCCGACGGCGGCCCGTGGAACCGCATCTGCGCGCTGCCAGCCCTGTGGGTCGGGCTGCTCTACGACCAGACGGCGCTCGACGCCGCGTGGGACCTGGTCAAGGACTGGTCGCTCGACGAGCGGCAGACGCTGCGCGACTCGGTGCCCAGGCTCGCGCTCGACGCCCCGCTCCCCGGCGGCGGCAAGCTGCGCGACATCGCCGGCGAGGTGCTGGACATCGCGCACGCCGGTCTGGCGGCGCGCGGCCACGGCAATTTCGCAGGCGACAACGAGACGGGCTTCCTGGAGCCGCTCCCCGACATCGTCCGCAGCGGCAAGGTGCCGGCGGAGGTGCTGCTGGAGCGCTACCGCGGCAAATGGGGCGGGGATGTGTCGCGGGTGTACGAGGAACTCAGCTTCTAGGGGTCAGCCGCAGCAGCCGCCCCTGCGAGCTGCCGGCACCGTCCTCCAGCAGCCAGATCGCCCCGTCCGGCGCCTGCGCCACGTCGCGGATTCGCGAGCCGAAGTCCCAGAACTCGGCCGGAGTCGCAGTGGCGCCGTTCAGCGTCACCCGGATCAGTCCCGCGGTCGACATCGCGCCAATGAGCAGCGATCCGCGGTACTCGGGGAACATCGCGCCGGTATAGAGCAGCAGGCTCGACGGCGAGATCGACGGGTTCCACCACAAAGTCGGCGCGGCGAAGTCGGTGCGGCTCGGATGGTCGGGGATCGGCTGGCCCGAGTAATTGTCGCCGTTGGAGACCACTGGCCAGCCGTAATCGCGGCCCGGCTCGATCACGTTGAGCTCGTCGCCGCCCTTCGGTCCCATCTCGACCTCCCACAACCGGCCGTCGGGAGTGAAGGTCATGCCATAGGGGTTGCGGTGGCCGCTTGACCAGATGTCGGGAAGCTGTCCAGCCTTCGCCGGGTTGCCCGGCGCAGGCGCCCCGTCGCGGGTCAGCCGGACGATCTTGCCGATGAGCTGCTGCGGGTCCTGCGCGGGGGTGAAGCGCTGGCGTTCGCCCGAGGACAGGAAGAGGTGGCCATCCGGCGAGAACAGGATGTTGGCGCCGAACTGCCCGCCGGGACCGTTCGACCCCGACCGCCAGATCACCGCGACGCTCTCTAGCGCCGCTTGGGGCGGGCACGGCGCGCGCATGCACTGCACCGGGTGCAGCGCCAGCGTGCCGCGCGCGAGCGCCAGCGCGGGGCCGCCCTGCCCGGGCTCCGCATAGCTCCAATAGATCGCGTGGGTTTGGGGATAGTCGGGCGCGACTGCGACGTCGAGCAATCCGCCCTGCCCGCCCGCAGCGACCGGCGGCACGCCCGACACGTCGGTAACGCCGCCATCCGCCATGCGCAGCTTGAGATGCCCCGCCTTCTCGGTCACCAAAAGGTCCCCGCCGGGCAGGAACGCCATCGCGAACGGCCCGTCGAACTGCCCGATCGGCGCGACGGTAAACGGCGGCGCGGACTGCGGGCGGTTGGCGCGCCCGGCGGTTGCGGGCACGTTGCGGATCGCCGGGTCGAGCGGCGCATCGCGCGGCACCGGCCGAGTCGCGCCCGCCGGCTGCGGCGGCGCGGTGCGCCGAGAGGAGGTGTCGCCCTGCGGTTGAGCGGAACAGGCGCTGGCGGCGGCCAGTGTGGCGGCGGCGAGGAGGAGGGCGTGCTTCATGCCGGTGATACCCCCCGAGGCGCCCCCTTGTTCCCGCCGGCGATCCCGCGTATATCGCTCGTGCACTCTCTTACATCGTCAGGTGAAAGAGGCTGCGGGCGTGCCCCGCGGCGCCCTCTCTGCACGTTCGTTTGGACCGATTCTTGACCGACACCGCCCTCCTCTCTCGCCTGATCGAGCCCGAGGCGCATGCGCTCGGCTTCGAGCTGGTGCGGGTGAAGATGACCGGCGGCAAGTCTGACCCAACGCTGCAGGTAATGGCCGAGCGCCCCGACACGCGCCAGTTGACGATCGACGACTGCGCCGACCTGTCGCGCCGCATCTCGGACCTGCTCGACCGGCTGGAGTCCGAGGGGAAGGACCCGATCGAAGGCGCCTACCGGCTGGAGGTGTCATCCCCCGGCATCGATCGCCCGCTGACCCGGCTCAAGGACTTTGCCGACTGGCAGGGTCACGAGGCGCGCATCCGCCTCCACGAGCCGGTCGACGGCCGCAAGCAGCTGACCGGGAATATCGCGGAAGTTCAAGATGATACGGTCACCGTCGACCTGAATGCCTATGGCATGGTGCGCGTCACTTTCGCCAACATCGACAATGCCAAGCTGGTGATGACCGACCGCCTGATCGCCGCCACGGCGCCCCTTTCTGCTCAGGGCGCCGACGAGTTCGAAGAGACCGAAACAGAGGACGCTGAATAGAATGGCTACAGCCGCCACCGCCACCGCCAACCGCGCGGAGCTGATCGCGATCGCCAACTCCGTCGCGTCGGAGAAGATGATCGACAAGGGCATCGTCATCGAGGCGATGGAGGACGCGATCCAGCGCGCCGCCAAGGCTCGCTACGGTGCCGAGAACGACATCCGCGCCAAGCTCGACCCGCTGACCGGCGATCTGCGCCTGTGGCGCGTCGTCGAGGTGGTCGAGGCGGTCGACAATTACTTCACCCAGATCGACGTCAAGGGCGCCGAGAAGCTCCAGATGGGCGCGGCGGTCGGCGACTATATCGTCGATCCGCTGCCGCCGATCGAGTTCGGCCGCATCGCCGCGCAGGCTGCCAAGCAGGTCATCTTCCAGAAGGTCCGCGACGCCGAGCGCGAGCGCCAGTTCGAGGAGTTCAAGGACCGTCAGGGCGAGATCATCACCGGCGTCGTCAAGCGCGTCGAGTTCGGCCATGTCGTCGTCGACCTCGGCCGCGCCGAGGGCGTCATCCGCCGCGACGCGCAGATCCCACGCGAGGTAGTCCGCGTCAACGACCGCATCCGCTCGCTGATCCTCAAGGTCGTCCGCGAGAATCGCGGTCCGCAGATTTTCCTCAGTCGGGCGCATCCCGACTTCATGAAGAAGCTGTTTGCGCAGGAAGTGCCCGAAATCTACGACGGCATCATCGAGATCAAGGCCGCCGCGCGTGATCCGGGATCGCGCGCCAAGATCGGCGTCATCAGCCACGACTCGTCGATCGACCCGGTCGGCGCCTGCGTCGGCATGAAGGGCAGCCGCGTCCAGGCAGTCGTGCAGGAGATGCAGGGCGAGAAGATCGACATCATCCCCTGGTCGCCCGA